>QKDA01000247.1 GCA_003246765.1 Spirochaetales bacterium
CGGCGCAGGGCTCTGGCGCCTGTTCCCGGGTTACTTTTTCCCAACGCCCGACCCCTTTTCCCCGTATTGTACGGCAGCGGCAGCCTGCCGCCTTTGGAGGATTCCCATGACTCTCTTGGTTTTTTGTCTCGTGGCCGCCCTGCTGGCCCTTTCGGCCACTTTTTGCGGGGACGCGTCGACCTTCTACAATCTGGACAGCATCGTCATCGTGCTGGCGGGCTTCGCCCTTTCCGCCCTGGTTATGGCCAGGGGAAGGGGCCACCTGCTTTTAAAGGGCCTGAAGGACATCGTTTCCTTCGGCCGCGGAGGGCCGGCGGATCCGGCGGTGGCACGCCTTTTCGGGGGGATGGCGGTAATGACCCTGACGGTGAGCTTCGGTTCCACCGCCCAGGGCCTTATTTGCTCAGCCTTTATCGGCTCCCCGTACACCGCCGTCCAGACCCTGGCCCTCGCTTCCTTCACCTCGGTCTACGGCATCCTCCTGACGGGGCTTCTCCTGGCGCCGGTCATAGCCCGGAACCGCTGAGGGCCCAGGCGAAGCCCTCCGGCGGGAGGCTTTCGAATTCCTCACGGTCCGCGGCGGGCCCCAGGGCTTTCGCGAGTTTCGCCCGGGGCACGGCCTTCGTCCCGCGGTTAACGAGAACCGTCAGGGAGCGGGCACTCCCGCCGGACTCGCCGCCCCCGGCTTCGCCGCCCCCGGCTTCGCCGCCGGGGATGGGGGACTCCCCGGTTATCCTGAAACCAAACACCTCCGGGAGTTTTTCGCTCGAAAGCCATTCCCGGCGGCCCCGGTTCACGAGGCGCGCGTTCTCGCGGCGCAAGGCGATGATCCCCTTCATGAACTCCCACTGGCTCCGGTCCTGATAGGCCGGGTCCCAGGGCATGCACCTCCTGCAGTCCGGGTCGTGGGCGCCGGTAACGGCGTACTCGCTGCCGTAGTAAAAGCAGGGAGAACCCGGCAGGAGGGCCAGGATGAGCCAGGCAATGCGGGCCTGAGGCAGGTTCCCGTTAAGCCGGTGAAGGAGCCGTTCCGTATCGTGGGAATCGAGCAGGTTGAAGCCCCCCCGTATTACCGGCAGGGGGTAGGATTCCTCCAGGGTTTCAAAGCGGTGGGCCAGGGCCTGTCCGTCGGGAATTTCCCGGTCTTTCCTAAGGAAGTTCACCAGGGCCTGCCCGAAGTGGTAGTTCATGATCGCGTCGTACTGGTCTCCCCGAAGCCAGTCGATGGAGTGGTGCCAGATCTCCCCCACGATGTAGGCGTCGCTCTTGGCGGCCTTGACGGTCTTTCGGAAGGCCCTCCAGAAGTCGTGGGTAACCTCGTTGGCCACGTCGAGCCGCCAGCCGTCGATGTCGCAGGTCTTGATCCAGTATTCCCCCACCGAAAGGAGGTAGTCCCGCACCTCGGGATTCGCCGTATTGAGTTTGGGCATGCCCGTGGTAAAGGCGAAGGTCTCGAAATTCGCCCGGTGGGAGTCTCCGTCGTCGGCGCGGGGCTTGCCGTCGTCCCCGGTGCCGAACAGGGGCCAGTCCCGAATGGCGAACCAGTCCCGGTACGCCGAGGCCTCTCCCTTCTCGAGTACGTCGAGCCAGGGGCCGAAGCGGGTTCCCGCGTGGTTGAAGACCGCGTCGAGGATGATCCTGATCCCCCGGCGGTGGCACTCCTTCACCAGGGTTTTCAGGTCCTCTTCGGTGCCGAAGGCGCTGTCGATCTTCATGTAATCGGAGGTATCGTATTTGTGGACCGTGGGAGACTCGAAGATGGGGGTGAGGTAGATTCCGTTGAACCCGAGCTCCGCGATGTGGTCAAGCTTGGCGGTAATGCCCGGAAGGTCCCCGCCGTAGAATTCCTGGTTGGTCACGGGGCCGTGCTGCCATTCTTTTGTACCGTCGGGATTGAGGGCGCTGTTGCCGTTATGGTAGCGCTCCGGGAAGATCTGGTACCACACGGTTTCGCCCACCCAATCGGGGGCTCGGTAGAGTTCCGTGCCCTGAATGTAGGGGTATATGAAGGTATTCCAGGTATTTTCGGGATCCACCTCCGTCACGAAGCCCTTTTCCCCGAATTCTACCGTTTCCCGCCCCTTGTGCAGGAGAAACCAGTATTTCAGCCGGCGGTAGGGGGGCACGAAAAAGAACTCCCAAAAATCATGGGTTCCGTTGGTGCCGGTTTTTTTCATGGGATAGGAGGCGCTGGACCAAACGTGGGAATTGCCTTTTTTTTTCCACTCGTAGGGGTCTCCGCAGATGATATCCACCTGGTCTATGTCGTTGCAGGCTGTTCTGAGCCTGATATGAAGGGTCTTTTCATCTAAGGCGTAGCACCATTGGTCTCCGCAGTGATGGTAGATTGCGGCGGTATTCATGGATTTTCTCCTTGCTAAGGTAACGTTTTCGCATAAAAGTTGCTTACGGAACCTTATGAAATCGTATTTTATCCGACTTTAGCGGAAAGGTAAACCGATTTACTTGCTTTTTTTTTCAAGCTCCTGCTATGATTCTCCTATGAAACTAGTGTGCACCCCGGATCAGGACAGACGCTTTGCATGGACAGACCGAAAAGGCGGCTATGTGGAACTCAACAGCGCCGTTTCCGGCATTCTGTCGACAGGCTACGTGAGGGGAGAACGAACCCTGTGGAAGGATTTCTTCCTTGGCGGACCTGCCGACGTATGGCGGACCAATGCGGAGCGGACCGAGGTGGAACCCTCCGGGGCGCGGTTCTTTTTTACCGGGGAAGGCTCCGAGCGGGTCGTTTCATTGTCCTTGCTCGTAAACCGGGAGGCTCTGGCCTTTACCCTGGAGGAGACTTCCGGCTCGTCCCAAAGCTCAGCGGGGGCCGCTGCCGAGCGTCCCTCTTTGGGCCTTCTCTTTCCCCCTGCCGCCGCGGACGCCCCCATCGCCGCAGATGCCTGGGCCCGGTCTGAGTCCGGGAACCTTACCCTGTGGACTAACGGCGCCGGTACGGCCATCGTCTCCTCAACCCCCTTTTCCCTTGAGACCTCCGCGGAGGGCCAGGTTATCCTCCAGCCCGAGAGCCTTCCCGCCCTCTGGTACGTAGCCTTCGGCCCGGAGCCCCCCGAGGCGGAACGGAGGGCCCGATCCCTGGCCGAGGAAGACGCCTTGGCCTGTCACCGCCGGGAGATCGAGGGTTTTCTTGAGTCCGCGCGCATCCGGACCGGGGACGACCCCTTCGACGAGGCCCTTGCCTGGGCCCGGTTTTCCGGCTGGATGCTTGTTACCGACGACGGTCCCCGCCGGGGAATATGGGCGGGGCTTCCCTGGTTCCGGGACAACTGGGGCAGGGATACCTTCATCGCCCTTTCGGGAATCCTTTTGGCGGGGGGGCAGTTCGCCGAGGCCCGCTCCGTGCTGGAGGGCTTCGCTTCCCACCAGAACCGGGACCCGGGCAGTCCCGACTGGGGCCGCATCCCGAACCGGTGGCGGGGCCCGCAGGACGTGATCTACAACACCGCCGACGGTACCCTCTGGTTCATCCGCGCCCTCTGGGAATACCTGGAATACACCGGAGACCGGTCGATTCTCGCGGCTCTGGCCGAGACCGTGGACCTGGCGCTCCTCTCGGATCTCGAGCGCCGGACCGACGACAGGGGCTTCCTTCTCCACGGAGACGCGGATACCTGGATGGACGCCCGGATTCAGGGCCGGGAGCCCTGGTCGCCCCGGGGAGACCGGGCGGTGGATATCCAGGCCCTGTGGTACACCGCCCTCCGCATCGGCGCCCGCCTCGCCCGGCTTTCTGGCGACGGATCCCTCGCCCGGGAACGGGACGCCGCGGCGGATCGGGTGCGCGCCTCCTTTATCGAGTTCTTCTGGTCGCCCGAGCGCCAAGCCCTGGCGGACCGGCTCCCCCCCGGGCTTCACGGAGAGTGGGCGCGGGACTTCAGCGTGCGGCCCAATCAGCTTTTCGCCCTGACGGCGCCCTCGGTTCTCGGACCCGGCGAGGAGCTCCTCGGCGAGGCGGAGCGCGGCGCGGTGCTTGAAAACGTGGAGCGGGAGCTGCTTTCGCCCTTCGGCCTTTTCAGCCTTTCCCCGGAGGATCCCCGTTTTCACCCTCGCCATGAGGATGACCGCCGGTATCACAAGGACGCGGCCTACCATAACGGCACGATTTGGGTGTGGAACTCCGGGCCCTGGGTTTCCGCCTCGGTGCGGTTCTCCCGGGACGGGGGGGAGCGGACCGGCGTCCTGCCTGCTGCGGCGGAAGCCCTGCTCCGAAACGAGGCCCGCATGCTCTTCCAGGGGGGCTGCGCGGGAACCTTGAGCGAGAACCTGCATGCCCTACCCGATGACGGGGGAAATCCCGTGCGTTCCGGTACCTGGTCCCAGGCCTGGAGCGTTTCGGAGTTTACCCGGAATATCCATGAGGACGTGGTAGGCTTTCGGCCCCGGCTTATGGAGGGGGAGGCTGATCTCAAGCCCTCGCTCCCCGCGGGGCTTACCCGGCTGGAGGCGTCTCTGCCCCTGGGGGATGGACGTATTTCCCTCCGCCTGGAACGGGACGCCGCCGGGAGGCTTTCGGCGGCGCTGCTCCTGGACCGCCCCCTTTCGGCCCTGGGGGGAATGCCCCTCCGGGTGAACGGCGAACCCCTGGAACCGGGAAAGCCCCTGACCCTGGTTTTAGGGACGGGACGGACTCAGGAACCCTCCTTTCCCCGGAATCCCCTTATCTTGAACCGCTGGATCACCGAGCCCTTTCCCGAACGGGACCTGACGCCTCCCTGGTGCGGTCCCCTGCTTCGCAGGGACTGGCTTGAGACCCTCATTCTCTCGAGGCGCTCCGAGGGCTCCGGTGGAGGTCCCCTGACCGCGGAAATGGAAGGCTATTTCGACTCGGACCTTTTCAGGAATACCCGGGAGACCAGGGGCGTCTTCGGGGCCCTCTGGTCTGCGGAATACACGGATTTCAGGCTCTGGGCCCCCACGGCCCGCTCCGCGGAGCTTCTCCTCTGGGAAACCGGGGATCCCTCCGCGGGGGGGGAACCGAAGGTCCTTCCCGCGGTCCGCGGCAGGGGCGCCGAAGCGGACGGGGCGGGTCATACCGACGCGGGAACCTGGTCAGTCCGCGTTCCCGGTGACCTCCACGGAACTTACTATACCTGGCGGCTCAGGATTCACGGCATCCTCCGGGAAACCGCCGACCCCTACGCCCGGGCCGCGGGGGTGAACGGGCGCCGGTCCATGGTAGTCGACTTTTCCCGTACCGACCCTCCCGGCTGGGATTCCGTATCGCCTCCCCCGGTCAAAAGCCCCAACGACGCGGTGGTCTACGAGCTCCACGTGGCCGACGCGAGCTCCTCTCCCACCTGGCGGGGCCCAGAAAGCCTCAGGCGCCGCTACGGGGGCGTCACCGCCGGCGGCATAACCTGCGTTTCATCCGGGGGGCGGCGCTTCCCCGCGGGTTTCGACCACCTCAGGGACCTGGGCATTACCCACGTACAGCTCCTTCCCGTGTTTGACTTCTCCAGCGTGGACGAGTCCCTCCACGATGACCTTTCCTACGGCAGCGCTCTGATAGGGGGAAAATTCAACTGGGGCTACGATCCGGGCAATTACTGCCTTCCCGAGGGCTCCTACGCTACGGATCCCTTCGACGGCACCGTGCGCATACGGGAACTGAAGTCCATGATCCGGGATTTTCTCCGGGCGGGAATCGGGGTCATCATGGACGTGGTGTACAACCACGTGCCCGCGGCCCAGGACCATCCCCTGGGAATAACCGTTCCGGGCTACTACTTCCGGCGCGAAAAGTACTCAGGCGCGGGGGACGATACCGCCAGCGAACGGCCCATGTTCCGCTCCTACATGATAGATTCCCTGTGCCACTGGCTCAGGGAATACAAGCTTTCGGGCTTCCGCTTCGACCTGATGGGCCTTCACGACGTGGCCGCCATGAACGCGGTCCAGGAAGCCCTCCGGAAGATACGGGGCGACGTGCTCCTCTACGGCGAGGGCTGGGACATGTACCGCGGGGGCAAGACCGTGGGGGCAAGCATGAAGGAGGCGAAAAAGATGGCGGGCATCGGCTTCTTCAACGACGCCTTCCGGTGCGCGGTGAAGGGCGACGCCTTCATTCCCTCCGAGGGAGGCTTCATTCACGACGGGAGCCGGCGGGAGTCCCTTAAATTCGGCCTCGTCGGGGCAGTCTATCACCCTCAGGTGCATAACCGCCTCGTCCGGGGCACGGCAAACCCCAATCCCTGGACCGATCGGACCGCCTCGTCCATTCCCTACACGGAAATACACGATAACACGACCCTCTACGACAAGCTCCTCCTGGTCGAGAACGGGGCCACCGAGGAACGGCTCGAGACCCTGCAGAAAACCGCCATCGGCCTCGTTCTCCTGTCCCAGGGGATGCCGATTCTCCACGGGGGCATGGAGTTCATGAGGACCAAGGAGATCGCCCGGGAGCTCCTCGAGGGGCATCCCGGCCTCCATGACCTGTACCGGACCGCCGGGGGGGAGCGGGCCTTTTCCCACAACACCTACAATCTCTCGGACCGGGTCAACGGCCTGGACTGGGACCGCAGGGCGGAAAAGGACTCGGTCGTTTCCTTCACCCGTACCCTCATTGCCTTACGGAGGGCCCACGCCCACTTCCGGCTCAGGACGGAGGGCGAGGTAAAGCGCTGCCTGTCGTTTCTCGGCCCCGACGGAAAGCCCCTCCCGACGCCCGCCGAGGATCCCCGCGCCGAGTTTTCCCCGGCCCCCCGGGCGGAAACGGGAGACGGGCAGGACCTCCTGGCCTGGATGATCGACGATCCTTTCCTGGACGGGGCGGACCGGGAAAGCTTTCCCGGGAGCGACCCCTGGACCCGGGTCTGCGTAGCGGTCAATCCCTCGGAGGATCCCCGGAGCATCGCGCTGCCGGCGGCGCTTCGGGGAGGCTTCTGGCACCTGGCCGTCTCGAGCCTTGCCCAGGGCGGCCCTGAAGGGCCCCTGGGGGCGGGGGCTGAGACGGTCATTCCTCCTAAGGCGCTGTACTTATACGCGGAATTTTAGTACATTAGCGGGACGGGCCTGAGGCCCGCCATTAGACCTTAAGGAGAACCACCGTGAATGCACGCACAGAGCGCGGATCGCGCGTCCGGGCGCTCGACGCCTTCAGGAACGAGGATGAAGACGAGGAGGAGGACGCGAAGGACGCCTCCCGGGAGGGACCGGATCCCTTCGCGGCGAAGTTCCTGAAGACCCGCCAGATTCTCCTTTCCGGGGAGATCAACAAGCCCTTGGCGGAAAAGATCGTGCGCCAGCTCCTGATCCTTGAGGCCGACTCTGACGAGCCCATAAAGATCTTTATCGACTCCCCCGGAGGGGACGCCGACGCGGGCTACGCAATCTTCGACATGATCCGCTTCGTGAACGCCCCGGTGTACACCATCGGCATGGGCCTCGTGGCCAGCGCCGGTTCCATAATCCTCCTGGCCGCGCCAAAGGAAAGGCGAATCGCCCTCCCCAACAGCCACTACCTCATCCATCAGCCCCTGTCGGGCATAAAGGGAGTTGCCACGGAGATCGAGATTCACGCGGCGGAACTCGAGAAGATGCGCCTGAGAATCAACAAGCTCATCGCCGACGAGACGGGACTCCCCGTGGAGAAGGTTTCCAAGGATACGGACCGGGATTTTTGGATGAACGCCGAAGAGGCCAAGGCCTATAACCTCGTTTCCCGGGTGGTATCCACCAGGGCTGAACTGGGCTGAAACGCGGTTAGCCAGGGGAACGGGACTCCAAGCGGGAATCCCTTGGGTGTTTAGCCGACCCGAAAAAAAAACCGTTTCGCGCGGCCAGTGGGGACAGCGCGAAACGGTTTTTTTATTTTTTTTACTTCGAGGGGAATTTTCCATAGCGCGGTGTTAATCAAATCCGCTTCTCCAGTAGAACATTAAAGCGGTGGCGGGACAATGCCCAAAATCTACCCAATCGTCCCTGGGCAAAACTACCTATTCCTGGCGAACACCACCGCCAGTCTGCGTCGGCCCGATATGCCGGTTTTCCGCATTATGGACGCCACGTGGTTAGATGCCGTTTTCGGGGATATTCCGAGACGGTCCGCAATCTCCTTGTCCGAAAGTCCCTCGACGATGAGGGTCAATACCTCGTTTTCGCGAAGGGAGAGATTTGCCGCGCCCAAAGCCCCGATTTCTTCTCCCTCCCGTTCGGCGCTCTCTGTTTCCCGGTTGCGGCCCTCGTCTACCGCGTGCATGATCCTTGACAGAAATCCCCGCTTTACCCGTTCCCGGTTATCCAGGACCGCGTTTACCTTCGCCTTGAGGTCGCTCACGAGAAAGGGTTTCACGATGTAATCCAGTCCTCCGGCCCCTAACAGCTGCTGACGCTCTCCGTCCTCGCTTCGGGCGGTCAGGAAGATAAAGCTCACGGTATCGAGCCTCGGGGTGGAACGGACGTAGGAAAGGAGCTCCGCTCCGTCCATCCGGGGCATCATGATGTCGCTCAGGATAAGCTCGGGCAGGAGGCCCTTTTCGAGGATTTGCTTCGCCTCCAGGCCGTCCCGGGCCTCAACGATCCGGCATTCCGAGGCCAGGGAAGCGGCGATGAAGCCCCGTAAATCGGGCTGGTCTTCTACCACGAGTACCGTGGCGTCCCGGGCGGGGACGTCCCGGGCGGGGTCGCCTCGGGGGGAGCTCGGGGTGAGCTCTCCGCGGGGGAGGTCACTATCGTTTCCGGCGGTTTCCAGGACCCGGGCAGCGCTTCCGGGAAATTCTTTGCCAGGGGGAGCCTGCATCGGCTTCTCGGGGCTTTCCCTAAGGGTGAGGGTGAACGCGCTTCCCTTTCCCAGTTCGCTTTCCGCCGAGATTTCCGCGCCCATGGCCCGAGCCGATTCCTGGGCTATGGAAAGGCCGAGGCCTATTCCCTCGTAGTGATGCCTCTCGGCGTCGTACACCTGTCGGTACCGGGCAAATACATGGGAGAGCTCCTCCGCCGAGATACCGATGCCCGTGTCGGCCACGGAAATCCGTATGGTTCCCTTGCCGGGAGGTCCAGAGCGACGCAGGGTCGCGGTGACGGTGCCTCCCTCGGGGGTGTACTTGACCGCGTTGGAGGCCAGGTTGAAAAGTATGGTCTCCAGGGCCCTGGGATTGATTTCCGCCACCGCGGGGGCCGATCCCTCCGGGGGAAGCTCGGTGACGAAGGCGAGTCCCTTGCGGGCGGCGAGCTCCCGGAATTCAGAGAAAATGCTCCCCGCCAGGGGCGTCAGGTCCATCGGCGTAAGGGTCAGGCATCCCCGGGCCTGCAGGCGGGTAAGATCCAGGATATTCTCGATGAGGACGAGAAGCCGGTCCGCGTTCTTTTTCATGAGGCTGAATACCTCATGGTCCCGGGAAACGAAGTCCCCGTATCCTCCCTCCACGATCGCCGCCAGGGGCGCCTTGATCAGGGATACGGGGGTGCGCAGCTCATGGGAAACGTTGGCCAGGAACCGGGTCTTGAGGGCGTTCATCTCGGCCAGCTTCGAGGCGGTCACCCGCAGGGTTTCCGCCTCGATGGTGTCCCGGGTATAGCGCTTGGCCAGAACGTAGGACTGGATGGCGACAAAGGGCAATAGCCCTATGGGCATCATCGCGTCCGCGAAGATAACCTGCATGGTAACGAGAACATCGCCGACGCTCGGCAGGAAGAGGAATACGAGCCCCGCCGCCATCATAATGGACTGGGATTCCCCGCGGACAATGCCCGAACCGATGATGGCGAAGCCGTTTATGCCC
>QKDA01000153.1 GCA_003246765.1 Spirochaetales bacterium
TCAACCACGGCATCAACATGGAAAAGGGAATGTCCAACCAGAAAGAAGTCGTGTCCTGCGGCCTGTGGCCCCTGTACCGCTACGATCCCCGCCTCGTCGAGCAGGGCAAGAACCCCTTCCAGCTCGACAGCAAGGAGCCCGATTTCAACCTCGCCGACTTCATGTACAAGGAAGTCCGCTTCAAGAGCCTCAAGGCCGCCGATCCCGCGCGAGCCGAAATGCTCCTGAAGAAGGCCGAGGTAGTCGCCCGGCGCCAGTGGAAGGAGTACGAGTACCTCTCCAAGCGCGAGTTCTAAGGAACCTGTAGGGGCCCAAATCCGGGTATCCGGGTTTGGGTAACCCCCCGCGGGCAGAAAAGAGCTTACGGAACCAAGCTAAAACAAAAGGCCCTCCGGAAAACCGGAGGGCCTTTTTTGTCGGTTCGAGGCTTTGCCGCTTTATCGCTTTGCCAACTTGCCGTTTTATGCCTTAAACTCGCCTATCAAGGCGGAGACCGAGGAGAGGCTCTCGCCGTTCGTTTGGGCGATCATCTCAAAGCCGGCGATAATTCCCCTAATCCGGTTGGTCGTATCGTGTACATGGCGAACTCGGACCAGGATTTCTCCCGCCGCCCTCTCCAGTTCCTCCATGTCGTCATGCATCTTCCCGATTTCGCCGGCGATAAGGTGCGATTCGGAGGAAACCTCGGAAAAACCCGATTTTACGCTCTCCATCCCCCCAACGGCGGACTTCGCTTCCTCTGCCTGGCCCGATATGCCCCGGTGCAGACCCGCGAGCATCTCGTCGAGGCCCGCTATCTTTCCGCTTATTCCGGAGAAGCTCTCATGGGACTGGCCGGTAGCTTCCAGAATTCCCGAAAGGCTTCCGGTGATGTCCCTGAGAAGGACGTTGATGGACTGGGACTGCTCCTGGGCCGTGGCCGCGAGCTTTCGGATTTCGTCCGCTACCACGGCAAAACCCTTTCCCGCCTCGCCGGCATGGGCCGCCTCGATGGCGGCGTTCATGGCCAGCATGTTGGTCTGGTCCGCGATAGTCCGAATGAGGAGATTAGCCTCGGAAAGCCCTTCGGAATGACGAATTACCTCTTCTACCTTCGTCGAAACCGTACCCTCAATCGCCATGCCCCGCTCTGAGGCTTCCACGAGGCCCCGGTATTCCAGGGATATTCGGTCAAGAACATCCCTGCTCCCGGAAAGCCCCGCGGTAATCCGGTTCACCATGGCCACGGCCCCTTCCAGGACCTGCGACTGGGAGGAGGCGAGGGAGTCCAGGGCGGAGATCCTCGTGCGAAGCCTTTCCGCCGCCGTATAAGCCTCGGAACTCATCCCGTTTTGGCGCTTTGCCAGGGACGTAATGCCCTCCATGTCGACTACCAGGGAATTCGTTTCCTCACCGCTCCGCCGCGCGTCCTCGGTAAGGGTCACCCCTATGGATTCCAGGTCTTCCACAGTGCCCTTGATCGCGAGAACCATCTTTCTGAGGGTTTCCCGAAAGGCGTTAAAGTCCCTGGCCAGCTCGCTAAACTCATGCCGGCCCGTTTCGGGAACCCCTATGGTCAGGTCTCCCTTCCCCGAGGAGATCTCCCGCAGGGGGAGGGCTATCTGGGCGACAGGACGGAATATCATGCGGGAAATGAGGGCCACGAGGATAATCCCCACCGCAAGCCCGACGATACCCACCGCCGCTTGGAGAGACCGAAAGGAAGAAAGGCTGTCGCGCAGGGACGAGGCGTCATAGTCGCAGCCCAAGAGTCCCACGACCCGGCCCGAGGAATCCTTGATCGGGGTGTATACCGAAATGAGAGAACCCCATTCTTCCTGATACTCTAGGTCCGAGGCCGCGGTTATGCCCTCCCTGTAGGAGCGCATGAACGAGGGGCCGTAATCGCTGACGTCTTCCTCGGTGCCGAGGGGCGAGAAGTTCTCTTCGTCCTCCGGGGGCGCGCTTCCGTCGATTACGTAGCGCCAGCTCCCGTCGGGGAACGGGGCCATGGTATAGAGGTACAGCGCCCCGGACTCTTTCTTCTCCTCATACAGCCTGAGCCGTTCCGACTCATACCAGGGATCGGATGCGTCAAGGGAGGCGCACAGGTCCTCAAAGCGGTCGGGGTCAATCGACGCCGCGAGCCGTTCCGCCAAGGGTGAGCCGCTTTTCGTGAATATGGCGACCGCTACCCCGGTCATGGCGTTTATCGATACGGCGCTGACGGCAAAAAGAAACGCCACGATAAAGAAACACGCCATGCCAAACAGCCTAAAACGCAATGAATGGACGATTTTCATGATCACCGCTCCGAGGCGCCCCGCGGACGCCTAAAAAAGGTTTGTTATTTTTTCTTGTCGATGCATACGTCTATCTCGAAAGGCCCCATGGGCGAGGAATAGGGGATGGCGATTACCGGAATGCTCTTGGGCCAGGTTATCTGGTGGTGCTCGCCCCGAATGACGATGGGGGGCGATATGTCTATGGAGGCATGATCGATCGCCGAGGAGGCGTTGCCCGCGATGATATTGGTCAGCTCCCCCACCATCCCGTAGACCGTTTCTATGCGGTCTTCCTCGCCCTTCGTCTCAATCCCCGACTTTTGGAGCATCTTGTCGCCGAGAAGCCTGGGAAGCCGAAAGCCCACGAGACCGTGAAAGTCTCCGGTGATGCCCAGGATCCCAGAAATTTCCCATCGATGCTTCAGCTCATCGGCGAGTATGTAGGGGGCCCCTGCCTGGGGCGACACGCCAAACATATTCTCGAAAACCCCCGAAACGGCATTTAGAAAGGGGTTTATTAGCGTCACGTCCATCCGATCCTCCTCGCTTTTACCCCTAAGTATACTCCAGTTTTGTAAATTGAGCCTTTGTACCGCCCTCAAAAGGGGCAGGATATTCAAAAAAGAAAAGCTCGTCCCCGTCTTTTCCGGGGAACGAAAAAATCTCCGCCTCGCTTCTTCCGTAGGCCGTACGGCGAACCCCGCCGCACCGGCTTAAAAGGCCCGTCGCGACGAGGGCGCCGTCGTGGGTTTCCTTGGAATAGCGGCGGGTCAGCCACGGCGGAATCCTGCCGGGCTTGGAAAGCATGAAAAAGTCGAATTTCAGCCATTCCAGATAGTCAGTTAGCCCATGCTCCAGGAGAAAGTCCGAAAAGGCCGCGAAGAGATCCCCCGTTTTTCGCGGTAAAAAGAGGTCCCCCTCGGGAAAATATTGGGTGAAATGCCGGGAAAGGGCCAAAAAAAGCCCGAAGGGCTTATAGGGTTTCTCCGTTAGGGCCTTGATTGTCCACCGGAAGGCACCGTCGTTCCACAGGATATCCACAAGATGGTCTATGCCCTTAAGAATGACAAGGTCGGAATACGGGAGCCAGGGAGAGCGCAATACCTCGTAGGGGGGAAAGCGTTCCCAGCCATAGCCGGGATCCGCGCGGGCCAGGGTTTCCATCGGCGTACCCGAGAGAATCTTCAAAAAACCGAGCTGAAGGACGTCGGTGCCGAGGGAAAAAGCGAAGTTGAAAGCCGAGGTAAAGCTCTCGAGATCCTCTTCCGGCAGACCCGCGATAAGGTCCACGTGAACGTGAATGCCCGGGGGAAGGCGCCGAATCGCGTCCGCAAGGGCTTCCACGTCGGAGTCCCGCCCCACGGCTTGAAGGGTTCGGGGATTCGCGCTCTGAATGCCGATCTCCAGCTGCAGGGAGCCCTGGGGCATGGAGGCCAGGAGACTGAAGTCTTCCTCTTCCAGGAGGTTAGCCGCAATCTCAAAATGAAAGCGGGTCTTCCCGTTGTATCGGTCCCGTATCCTGGCCCAAATGGCCCGGTACCTTTGGGGCGAAAGGTTAAAGGTCCTATCCACGAACTTGACCAGGGGATACCGGTTATCCAAAAAATAGTCGATGTCCCGGAAAACCCTCTCCAGGGGATAGAAGCGGGTCGTCCGCTCGATCGATGACAGGCAGTATGCGCAGGAAAAGGGGCACCCCCGGCTGGACTCGTAGTACACGATCCTGGTTTCCGGATCCAGGTCGTCCCCGTCCCATCCGTAGGGAAAGGGAACCTCCTCCAGGTTCCCGATAAGGCTTCGCCCCTCGCCGTGAAGAACAACGCCCCCGGGGAGCCTTAAGGTAAGGCCCGCAATGCCCCGAAGCCGTTCCAGAAAGCCAAGTTTGCCCTCGGAAGACCGCGGAAGCGCAAGCACAAGCTCCAGGAAGGTTTGTTCACCCTCCCCGGTCAGTACCGCGTCCACGTCGGCGCATTCATGGAGGAATCCCTCGGGGTCGTATGAAACCTCAGGGCCCCCCGCGCACACCAGCGTACCCGGAAGCACCGACCCGAGGATTCCCGCGACCCGCAAGACCGTCTCCCGGTTCCAGATATACGTCGAAAAAAGGACTACGTCCGGTTTTCGCTCAAAAATCTGCCGGGCAATCGCCTGGGCAGACTGATTGACGTTCCATTCCGCTATTTCCACCGCCGTGTCCCGAAGAAGGTCGGAACTTAGGCGGCTGAGGGCGTAGGCCCTCAGCAGGCGTATGGCGAGGTTCGACTGGATATATTTCGCGTTTATGCCCGCGAGCAAGAACTTCATTCCCCCAGCATACCATAGCCGCGCCTTTTTGGCCTTATGCACGCGACCGACGACGGGGAATGCTTCATATAAGGGGAGACATTACACAAGGATAAAAAAACCTTTCCGAGCAGCCCAGGTACACTACGGCACAGATAAACTCTGCCTGCCGTTGCTTCCTTCCGGACCTGGCGGAGTCCGGCGGAGCTACCTTGCATAGGACCTGGGCTATTCGGAAAGGTTAAAAAAAACGGAGAGAGAGGGATTCGAACCCTCGGTACTCTTTCGAGCACACACGCCTTCCAAGCGTGCACCTTCGACCACTCGGACATCTCTCCAAAAAAATCGAACCTCGGAGAAAAGGAGAAGCTTTCATCCCCCGGGTAAAAAACCCGGAATCTGACTTTCGCCCTCTTGCGGCGGCTCCGAGCCGCCGAAGCGGAGAGAGGGGGATTCGAACCCCCGGTACCTTTCGGCACAACGGTTTTCGAGACCGCCCGATTCAGCCGCTCTCGCATCTCTCCAATAGCGCCTTTCGGCGGTTCACCAAAAAGGCTGTCCCGAAAGACAGCCTATGAGACTAAGTGGGTTCGAACCACCGGCCTTCAGATCCGCAATCTGACGCTCTATCCAGCTGAGCTATAGTCTCAAATCACCGGCTTTCGCCGAATTACGGAGCAGGGGGGATTCGGTCTCCAGAGGCGAACGTCCTGTTCGCTCCTCCGACCCGCCTACGCCCTCTTTCGACGGCATCCTGCCGTCTTATCCTCCCGTCGGTCGGCGAGGGCTTCGGTTCGAATCCCCGAATCTCGCTCGGCAAACAGAGGAAACACTCGGCTTTCGCCGAATTACGGAGCAGGGGGGATTCGAACCCCCGGTACCCTTTTGGGGCACAACTCCTTAGCAGGGAGCCCGATTCGGCCTCTCTCGCACCGCTCCAAAGGATTCTGGATCGCTTGTCCACCGGTTTTTAGCCGGAGCAGGGGGGATTCGAACCCCCGGTACCTTTCGGCACAACGGTTTTCAAGACCGCCTCCTTAAACCGCTCGGACACCGCTCCAAAGTGTTACTAACACTACCGCATATGAACCTTCCATGTCAATACCCGGCTGTACACGGCGGGCCCGCCGGGCTATACTCCATGCCATGGCACACTGCGTAATAAAAGAAGCCGAGGAGATCCTGGATAAGGAAATAAGGGTCCTCGACAAGGGATTCATCCGTTTGGTGGACTACATGGGCGGCGATGCCCGCATCGTCCAGTCCGCCCGCGTTTCGTACGGAGAGGGCACGAAAACCGTCCGCGAAGACGGCGCCCTCATCGACTACCTGCTCCGCCACCAGCACACCTCCCCCTTCGAGCAGGTAATACTGACCTTTCACGTTAAGCTCCCGATCTTCGTGGCGAGGCAGTGGATCCGCCACCGTACCGCGCGGGTAAACGAGATATCCGGACGCTACTCGATCATGAAAAACGAGTGCTACGTTCCCGCCTCCGAGGACGTTGCCTTCCAGAGCCAGGACAACAAACAGGGCCGGTCGGAAGCCGCCGTGAGCCCGGAAACCGTTGAAAGGGTCCGATCGGTCATTCAGGAAAGCCAAAATAAGGCCTTCGAGGCCTACGAAGGCCTTATCGGGGAAAATATCGCCAGGGAACTGGCGAGAATCAACCTGCCCCTTTCAACCTATACCGAATGGTATTGGCAGATCGATCTCCACAATCTTTTTCATTTCCTGAGGCTGCGCTGCGATTCCCACGCCCAGAAAGAGATCAGGGTTTACGCGGAAGCCATGCTCGAGGTATGCCGAAGGGTTGCGCCCCTCGCCACCGCGTCCTTTGAGCGGCACCTTCAGGGCGGCGTCAATTTCTCCTCCGAGGAGATGGGCGCCCTCAGGAACCTCCTAGAGGGCAAGCCGGCTGGCCTTGAAGGGAAAGCCCTGGAACGGTTTGAGGAAAAAATCCGGTCAGGAAAGCAGCTTTAGGAAGCGTGAGGCGGGGCTAGAGGCCCTGCCGCTGCCGGAGAACCCTGCCAAAAAGCGCGTCCGTATCGGTGCGGGAGTTGACGCCGAAGGCAGGCACCGAGCTGCCCGGGTCCACGACCCTATAGAGGTACTCCGGCGGAAAACGGTAGGCGTAGCTGTCCCGATCGTTTATCCACCAGTTCAGCACAGAAAGAATCAAGAAACTCTGCTTGATCAAGAAGGCGTTAGTCCTGATCTTCGAGGTCTTCCCTCCGAAGAGGGCATCCATGCGCTTTGAGATGACGTTGGGTATCTCGAACCTATAGGGGTCCCAGGGATTGGCGATACCGGGAACCGATGAATCCGCTTCGTTTTCCGGATGCGCCGCGTCGATCCCCTCGCAATACCTTTCCATGATCCTGTGCAGCTGCTTGACCCTCGAGAAGAACGGCGGGAGACGGTCATCCTTCATCGCCTTCGACGTCCCGTACATCCGGATGTCGAAATAGGGAAGAAACATGGTCTTGATCATGGTATAGAGGTTGGAAAGGAGCTTCCTCCCGTAGGGGGTCTTGTAAAAATCGGGCTGGGTATAGATCTGATGGGTATAGGACTTCAGGTCGTCGCTGAATTCCTTGTCGAAAACCGCTTCCTGATAGAGCACCCAATCCTCAAGGATTTCCGTAATGTCCGCGGGCTCCTCAAAGGCCGTCTCCGGCGGCAAAACCTCGAAGACGATATGGCGCATCCCCTGGAAAAACTCCCGCAGGATCCAAAAAAGAATCATGGTCTGATGCAGGGGATTGCTCGGGGAAAGCTGCACGAAGGCGTCCTGGACGTGGACAATGGGCTGGTAATAGGGGCACATGTCTGGCATGGACTCGAGATTCGACCATCCCGCCTCGGGAAAAAGCAGTTCCAGAAGGGCCAAGCCCGCCCGAACCGCCGGAGAGAGCTCGTCCGAATCTTCCGGCGACAGGGGAGGCTCCGCCGGATGGGCCGGGTCCTCGTCGTCGACGAAGTCCTGTACCTCCCCGGTGGCGATGAGCACGTCCGCGGGGCGAAGGTCGAGCCACGCGAGGACCTTGGATCCGTTGGCGTAAAACAGCTTGTTCATGCTGAGCATGGTCGAGGAGCACATTCGAAGAACCAGCGGGTACAGACCCGGCACAACCGTTGAGAAGACGTAGTGCCATTCCTCGATGGCCGTCAGGGTATCGTTCTTCAGGGATTCCGCGTCCGCCGGGACCACCTCCCGGAGGAGCCAGCTGTAGGCGTGCCGGTAGTGTTTCGCGACGTTGGCGGGGCCGAGGTAATACGCCCGGATCAAGAACCTGAATAGCTGTTTGGTATAGGGAGTGAGCTGCGAAACCGAAAGCTCGTGGGCCTGTACCTGGAGGGACCGGAGCATGGAGCTCAATTGGCGGAGATCGACCTCCGCCGTGAGGGTTATGAGCTTCCAGGTGAGGGGATCGGAGGACGCGAACCTGGAATTGAAGCCCTTCCCGTCCTGCAGGGGAATCATTTTACGGGTGGAGGCAACGCAATTCTGTATATGCCCCAGGTAATCGTTGAGGGTATATAGGATGAATTCCGGATTCACCCTGTCGGCCCGGTCCGGTTTAAAGAGATTCCCCGCCGGCTTGATTCGGTACTCCCGGTCCATCATCAACCGATTCATCTCGGAGAGTTCTTTTTCGGGAAGGCTCGGGAGTATTCCCCCTTCCGCAGGCTGATTCATGGCCATCTTTTTGTCCTTAAACGCGTAAAACTATCTTTTTTCCAATGCCGGGAAAGGATTTCAAGGACAGGCTTTCCCCTGAACCAAGAAGCAGCATCCCGTTGAATTTTCCGTATACCGTATGATAATCGGTCCTGAAAAGGAATACGCTCATCTTTCGGGCATTATCCGATACCAGGGTGAACGCGAGGTCCACCATGCTCTCGGTGTCCTGGATGATCCAGTCGCCCCCGATTCCGAAGGGCCGCGTGATCTTGACCGGGGGCATGGGATAGGCAGTGCCGTCGTAAAAGAGCACATTGTCATTATAGCGGGTTTCGTCGTGGTTTACAGAATTTCCGAACTGAAAGGAGACGAGCCGTCCATCCAGGTAACCGAGTCCTACTAGCTTATTTATCTTGGTCCGGGTGGAAAAATAGGCCTTTCGGACATCGTAAAAGCCTACCCCCGTCCCGAAAGAGATCCTGTAGTCCTCATAACCCGTCCCGATCCAGCCCTGAAGGGGGGCGGTCAGCTGGTACGAGGCCAAACAGCGCCGCTTTACGCCGTAGGGCAATACCGAGGACAGGTCCGCCGTGGACTTTTCCTCCAGGTTCATTTCAAGCCGGCCGTGGCAGGGGGGGCGCGATCCCGATCCCTGGAAGTCGAAATCAACGTGAACGTGCCTTCGATTGAGGCGGCCGTGAATCCTGACGAACCGCTGGGGGCTCCGGCAGGTAAGCACCGCGTTCTGAAAATTCCTGACCATGTGCCTGAGCCCGGGAAAGAAGACGCGGCGGTACGCGATCCGGCGCCGGGTGTTCCGGTTCCAAAGGGTGGCCTCCATGAAGGAGAAATAACCCGCGTTGAACAGCTCGATCTCGCCGATGTTCGCGTCGTCGCAAAACATGAACCTCACCGTCTCCATGATCCGGAGGTTTGTGAGAAGGGCTGGGAAGGGTATGTCTCCGAAAGGCCGAGGCATTCCCCGAATGTCCATCTTTTCAAAGGGCCCCGAATAAGTCCCGAAACGGGGGATCCCATCCTTGACCGGGGAATCCGGAGCCGGTCGTATCTCTCGTGTGTACAAGGGCTGCCTCACGAAGGGCAATTATACCATAGACCTTGCGGAACGGCACCATAAGGTCTATTCTTTTTTTCATGAGCATATCCATATACTCTCTCGGCGCCGCGGAGGAAGTTACCGGTTCTAAACACATGCTGGAAGTGGACGGACACTCGATCCTCATCGACTGCGGCGCCTTTCAGGGCCGTCGGGCGGAAGCGGACCGAAAAAACCGGCAATTTGAGGTTCCCGCGGACAAGCTAGAGGCGGTTATCTTAACCCACGCCCATTTCGACCACTGCGGGCTCCTGCCCCTGCTCGGCATTCACGGTTATACCGGGAATATCTACGCGACCCCCGCGACCCGGGACCTCGCGAACATCGTCATGATGGATTCCGCGAGGATTCAGGCGAGGGACGCGGAATTCCACGCGAA
>QKDA01000097.1 GCA_003246765.1 Spirochaetales bacterium
CGCTCATCTCGTCGGCCCAGGCGGTAACTATTTCGCCCGTCTTGTCGCCGGGGTTGCGGGGCTCGTTCATGAGCTCCCAGGTCATGATGGTCGGGTCCTGGTTGTAGGGTATCCCCGTATAGGTATTCACCCGGCGGAGCAGCCACTCCACGTAGCGCTTGTAGGATTCCCTGGCCGCGGGGTCGGTGTAGAAGTCTTCCGCCTTGGCGAGGCCGAACCAGTTCTGCCAGGCGGACCCCTGCTGGATACCGCCGAAGTCGGCCCAATAGTTGTTGAGGGCGATCACCAGGCGGATGCCCCGCTTGCCCGCCTCGGCGACAGTGTAGTCCAGGCGCTCAAAGGCGTCCTTGACCCCCTTAACCTTCCTTTTCGATTCCGGCACGCCGAAAGAACCGGGGGAGTCCCCCGAGGGGGGCTCGGTCATTCCGTAAACGTTATGGTCCCGGTTCTGGCTGGTCATGCCGTTCATGAAACCCCACACGCGGAGCACCTTCACGTCCATGCCGACGGCGGCGTCGAGGGCGTCGCCAAGCATCTTGTCCGATTCGTAGTGCATGTAGTAGTTGTTGGTCCCGGCGAAGCGGAACTCCTTCCCGTTAAGGACGAAGGAGCCGTCTTTTACCGTAACGAAGCCCGCGGCGTCGGCCTTGGGGTTGTAGCGGGAGCCTGAGGTCGCGCAGGACGACAGAAGGGCCAGGGAGCCCAGGAAAGTCAGGGCCGCGATGGCAATAAGCGCGAGGGGGTTGTGCGCGGGGGCGCCCCCCCGGCGGGATCTTCGCGTCCGAAACCGTGGCGTAATCATCATCATTCCTCCATAAATTCCTTGAACAGTTCGTACATATCGCGGTCGACCCGGAAGCCGTCCATCGTTTCCCAGCGCGCGCCCGGTCTGCCGTGGTCCACGATGCCGAAGGGTCCCGCGAAATTCCAAAGGGCGTAGCCCCAGCCCAATTCCCGGAACACCGAGAGGATGTCCCGGAACCAGCACAGGGCAAGGCCGTTGTCTAAGCGGTTGTAAATGCCGAATTCCCCTACGTGCACGGGAACCCCCGCGTCGGAGAGGGCCTTCCAGGGACCGTAGTGCCCGAGGAGGGTTTCCCGGTTCCAGGTTTTACCGTCGTACGGGGTTCCCGGATACCGGGGAGCGGGCAGCCCCCGGGTTTCATCGCACCAGGAGGCCTCGAAGTGGGTCACCGGCATGGGCTGATAGCCCCGGGTACTCATGGCGACGCCGAGGTCCGCCAGTTCGGGTATGGCGATGTTCCCGCCCCCGAGCCCGTCGAGGGTGATGGGCCTGAGCGGGCTCGCCTCTCGTATCGCCGCCGCCGTGCGCCGCATGATCGCCTCGTGGTTCCCCCGGAACATGCCGTACTGCCCGATGTTCGGGGGTTCGTTGAGGAGGTCGAAGCTCAGGGCGGCGGGGGAAAGGGCCGCGTATCGCTCGGCGAAGGAGCGCCACTGGGCGACAAATGCGTCCTGGGCCTCCCGGTCGAGCCAGAGGTTATGCCTCTCGAGCTCGTTCCCGTTGATACAGTATCCCGGCGCCCGGTGGAGGTTGAGGGAGCAGTGCATGCCCCGGCTCACAGCCGCGCGCACGCCCTCGTCCACCTTGGCCAGCATCCCCTCGTCGGCCTCGCCGTAGCGGAACTCCCGCACCCAAAAGCGGTAGTCCAGGGGGATGCGGACGAAATTGCAGCCCATGGCCGCGGCGAAGTCGAGCTCCCGCTCGTCGATCCTCACGTCCGAGGGAGAGGCGCCGCACTGGGGGGCGCTGAACATCCAAAGGTAGTTAAAGCCGTAATGGCGCTTCATTGCTTAACCGCCCCCTGCACGAGGCCCGAGTAGATCTGCTTTTGCAGGGCGACGAAGATGGCCATGGTGGGGATCACGGCGATCATGATGCCCGCGCAGATGATCTCCCAGTGGGAACCGTAGGGCCCCTTGAACTTGAACAGGGCCGTGGAAATGACCTGGAGGGACTGTTTGGGCATGTAGAGAAAGGGGGTGTAAAAGTCGTTGTACATGCCGATGGACTTGATTATGAGCACCGTCATGGTGGCGGGCTTGAGTAGGGGCATGATGATCTGCCAGTACACCCGGAAATACCCCGCCCCGTCGATGATGGCGGACTCGTCCAGGGACTTAGGAATGCTCTCGAGAAACTGCAGGTAGATGTAGATCGCCATGATATCCGTCCCCATGGCGAGCACGATGCCCACGAGGCGGGTATTGTAGAGCCCCAGGGCGTTCACGATCTGGAAGCGCGAGACCTGGGCCGTGGTGGCGGGAATGAGAACGATCCACAGGAAGAGGTTCTTGATGAGCTTGCGGCCCCGGAACTCGAAGCGGTGCAGGGCGTAGGACGCCATGGTCCCCGTGAGGATGGAGCCCACGCTCGCCCCCGCGATCAGGACGAAGGTGTTGAAGAAGCCCAGGGCCATGTTTCCCTTCACGAAGGCGGCCCGGTAGTTTTCCCAGGTCCAGCTGACCGGAAGGTCGAAGGCGCCGGTGGAGTTGAATTCCGCGCCGGTCTTGAAGGAGCCGAAAAAGATCACCAA
>QKDA01000110.1 GCA_003246765.1 Spirochaetales bacterium
ACGTCCGCCGCGATTCCCGACTCCCGGGCGAGCACCTCGCCCATCTTGATGCGGGCCTCGAGGACCGGGATCCCGTCCATGATCGAGTCGGGGCGGGCGAAATACACGTACTCGAAGATGCAGGTCTTTTTCGCGGTCTTCTCGCCGAAGTTGAAGGAGAGCACCCCGTCGTCGCCGATGATCACGATCTCCCCGGGCTCGATGTCCCGGACGAGCTCGCCCCCCACGGCGTCGATGGCGCAGGACTCGCTGGCGAGCATCCACCCGTTCTGAACCTTTCCGAGGCACAGGGGCCTGATGCCGTTGGGGTCCCGGGCGCCGATGAGGGTTTTTTCGGTCATCACCGCCAGGGCGAAGGATCCCTTCACGAGCTGGATGGTGTCCGTCAGGGCCCGCTCCAGGCCCTTTTTGTAATTCTTGGCGATGAGCTTGATGATCACCTCGGAATCGCTGGAGGAGGTGAAGGTGGACCCCGTCTCTTCCAGGAACTCCTTCATGGGCTCGGTGTTCACGAGGCTGCCGTTATGGGCAATCGCGATGGTGCCGAGCTTGGAGCGGGACACGAAGGGCTGGGCGTTCTCGATGGTCGCCTTCCCGGAAGTGGAGTAGAGCACGTGGCCGATGGCGATGTGCCCCTCCAGGGCGGCGAGGTTTTCCTTGTCGTAGACCTCCGCCACGAGGCCCATCTTGCGGAAGTGTTCCACCTTCTCGCCGTTGGCGCTGGCGATGCCCGTGCTTTCCTGGCCCCGGTGCTGCAGCGACTGCAGTCCGTAGTAGGCGAGCCGGGAGGCGGAGGCCTCCCGGTCCGTGAGGTAGACCCCCACGATCCCGCAGTATTCCTTCAGTTTGTCCCCGCCGTCCGTTTCGATAGAATTGTCCATGAACGCTCCCGCCCTCTGAGGTGGCTTACTTCGATATCCGCTTGAAGATCTCGACGTAGGCTTCCTTCACGTTGCCGAGATCCCGGCGGAAGCGGTCCTTGTCGAGCTTTTCGCCGGTCTTGGCGTCCCAGAAGCGGCAGGTATCCGGGGAAATCTCGTCCGCCAGGATGATCTTGCCGTCGGAGGTCTTGCCGAACTCGAGCTTGAAGTCGATGAGCCTGATGCCCCGCTCGGCGAAGAAGGCCGAGAGGATCTTGTTGATCTTGGCGGTGATGGAATAGATCTTCTTGAGGTCCTTCCAGGTGGCCGCGCCGATGGCGACGGCGTGGTAGTCGTTGATGAGGGGGTCTCCCAGGGAGTCGTCCTTGTAAGAAACCTCGAAGACCGTGGTCTTGAGCTCGCTGCCCTCGGGAACCCCGAGGCGCTTGGAGAAGCTTCCCGCGGCGACGTTCCGGACGATGACCTCCAGGGGCACGATGCTCACCTTCCGGCAGAGCATTTCCCGGTCCGACATCTTGGCGATGAAGTGGCTCTTCACGCCCTGGCTCCGGAGAAGCTCGAAAAGCCCCGAGGCGATGGCGTTGTTGAGCTCGCCCTTCGACTCGATCTGCCCCTTCTTTTCCCCGTTGAAGGCCGTTGCGTCGTCCTTGTAGTCGATGACGACCAGGTCAGGGTCGTTGGTGGCGAAAATCTTTTTTGCCTTGCCTTCGTAGAGCTGTTCGCCCTTCACGATGCCCTTCACGATCTCGTCCGTCTTTTTGCTCATAAATCGATCCCCCTGCCGCCCTCTGCGGCTATATCGTCTTTGAGTTTCGCCCTGAAGGCGACGAGTTTCTGCTTGAGTTCCGGGTATTTGATGGAAAGAATCTGGCAGGCGAGGTAGCCCGCGTTGGCGGCGTTATCCAGGCCGACGGTGGCGACCGGGATCTGTTTGGGCATCTGCACGATGGAAAGGAGGGCGTCCAGGCCGCCGACCTTGCCCCCGTCCAGGGGAACCCCGATGACGGGAAGGGTGGTCATGGAGGCGATGACCCCGGGAAGGTGGGCCGCGAGCCCCGCCCCGGCGATAATCACCTCGGTGCCGTCCGCTTCCGCCGCAGCCACGGTCTCCGCGAGGAGCTCTCCTGCCCGGTGGGCCGAGATTATGTAGGAGGAATAGCTCACCCCGAACTCCCTGAGCACGGACGCGGCTTTCTTCATGGTCTCTGTGTCTGATTTGGAACCGAAAAAGATGGTGACTTTCATACGGGAGCCTAGCATGAAGGGCCCTTTGCTTTCAAGAGAGAGTCCCGCGGGGAAGGGTGAAAAGGAGGCGGGAAAGGAAAAAAAAGGGTATACTGAAGGGGAAGACCGGCGAAGGGGAACTGCCCTCGGCGGAAACTCGGAGGTTAACTTATGTCTCTTGCCCGCTTCCCCTTGGCTTCTCTTCTCGTTTCTGCCCTGCTCGCCGTTTCGGTTCTTTCCTGTCAGGCAAAGAAAGCCGGCGTGGAGGCTGCGGATATCGGTTTCGCCTCGCTGGTCTACTTGGAGGGTTCCATTACGATGGACGGCGTTCCCCTAAAGGTAGGCGAGAAGGTCGTGGACGGGGCCCTCCTTAAAACCGGCCCGGAAAGCCTGGCGGAACTTGTATTTGCCGGAAAAAACGCCCTCAGGATAGGGGAAAACG
>QKDA01000256.1 GCA_003246765.1 Spirochaetales bacterium
GTACAAAAGGGTTGTTAAAACCCGCTCGATCATGGAAACCCCGGATAAAACGGTTGCCCGCCTCCGGCTTTCGATATGCGCGTTCATGAGGGCGGAGAGCAGCGGCCGCCTGAACAGCTTGAGGGTGGTGATTCCGAAGATGGCTATGAGGGCAGCCTGAATTCCAGGGACGATGCCAATCAACAGGTAGAGAACCCCGGGAACCGCGGAGGAGAAAAGCAGGGTATTCGCCGTGCCGAAGCGCTTTCGTATCCTTTCGGAGAACAAGAGCAGGAGCATTGCGGTAAGATTGAAACCCGCCGGCACGAAACCCCCTAGGGAAGCCGGGAAGCGGTTGTTCAAGAGCAGGGCCTGATAAAACCAAAACATGAAGAAGGTCATCGAAGATATGGCCGCGTAATTTAGGCTGAACCGCGTCAGCCCGGCATGCCTGAAAATAAACCTGAATCCCTCAATGCCCGCCTTCAGGGGGTCTCCCCGCTCCCGTTCCCGCTCCGGCTCCGGAATGAAAAGGACGAAGGCCCCAGAAAGGAGGATGGCCGCTCCGGTGGCTATGAAAACCATGCCGAGGGCCTCTTCGTAGGGTAGAATTCCGGATCCCGCGAACAGGGTTCCCGCGGGAAAGCCCAAAAGCATGCCGAGGGTTCCCGCCGCGTCGTACCGGGACAACAGCCGGGCGCTATCTTCCTGCTTTCCCTCCGCGAGGATCAGCTCATACATGAGGGCATTGTCTGCCCCGCTGAAGAGGGTCATCCCGACCGCGCAGACAACCTCCGCCAGGGCAAGCACCGCGAAAGAGCGGGTGAGCGCGAAAACCGTGAACCCCCCGCCGAAAAAGAGGGTGCCGAGCATGAGCGACGCCTTTCTCCCGAATTTGTCCGCCACGATCCCGGTAGGTATCTCGAAGACGAACATTCCCGCCCCGAAAAAGCATTCCAGCAGGAACATTTGGGTGTAGGTGAACCCGAGGCGCACGAGGAAGAAGGGAACCGCCAGGGCCCCGAAGAATTGAAGGCTCTTCAGGAAATTGAAGCCGTACATGAGCCGGTGAGGCCAGGGGGATGCGGTCGTCTCAGTCATACTCTACCTCTCGGTCTAAAATACGGTACATGGGGTTTTCGCCGGGGCGGAATTCCAGGATTTTACCCTCGCATGGAAGCATTTCGTCCCGGTCGTGGGTTACGTGCAGCATGGAGGTCTTTCCCGTGGAACCCACCGCCTGTAGGGTCTTTAGGACGAGGGCCCGGTGGACATCGTCGAGACCGTGGCAGGGTTCGTCCAGTATGAGAATTTCCGGGTGTTTGACCATAGCCCTGAGGATGAGCAGGGAGCGCTGTTCCCCGTATGAAAGATCCGAGAAGCGCTGCGTTTCCCGTCCCTCGAATCCACCGACCGCGAGCCACTGGGCTGCCCGGAGGCGCTCTTCTTCCCCGCGCGGCGCGTAAAGGCCGATGGAGTCGTGCAAGCCCGAAAGGACTACCCCCTCCAGGTCGATGTCCCCGACGAGCCGGTACTCCACGTGCAGCCGGTAGGATACGATGCCCATTCGCTCCTTGAGCTCCCAGATCGTCTCTCCGGAGCCCCGGGGCCTACCGAAAATTCGCACGTCGTTGGCGTAGACCTGAGGGTTGTCTCCCGTGATGAGTTCGAGAAAGGTCGTCTTGCCCGAACCGTTCGGCCCCCGGATGAGCCAGTTTTCGCCCCGCCGCAGGGTCCACGAAAGGTTGTGGATTACCTTGCGTCCGGACCATTGCACCGTTACCGAACGAAGCTCCGCGAGGATTTCCCCCGGGGTCTCGGCGTGGCCGCGCTCTGCGGAATCGGGTACGTCGAGGATCGGTTTTTCGCCCGGATCCCCTTCGCCCGGATGGGAGGTGAAGCCCTCGAAGGCTCCTTGATAGGCAACCTGGCCCCGGCGAAGATACAACAGTCCCGATGGGGTAAAGGGCAGGCCCGTTACGCGATCCATAAAGAGGATGAGGGTTCCGCCCTGAGCGGAATAAGTCCGGAGCGTTTCGCAAACCGCCTTCTGGCCAGCCTCATCCAGGCCGTCGAAAGGGTCTTCCAGGACAAGGAGCTCCGGGCGGGAGAGCAGGGCCTCGCAGAGGAGAACCCTCCGGGTTTCCCCGGTTGAGAGATACTTGATTCCCCGGTTTAGCAGTCCCGACGGCAGAAGGCCGTTGAAAAGACTCTCGCCTTCGCGGGAAATGCCCCCGGCGTCAGGCCCCGGGAAGAGTAAGTCCCCGGCCGTCCGCCCCGCGGAGACGCCCCCCTCGACGAAGTCGGAATCGTCGTTTTTCCTTTCGTATTCAATGAGCCGGGCGGCGGAGGCAAATGATACGATCCGGGCGGCCGGGAATGACGCCATGCTTTCCATGACCCATTCCTTTCTCGAATCGTTGTCGCCCGAGACAACCCAGGTTTCGCCCCTCATAACTGCCCAATCTTCGATAATAAGGGGTTCTTCTTCCCCGCAGGCGCAGGAAAAATTCAAAAAATGGAAAAGAGAGCCTGAATTTTCAGCTTTTTTTTTCATCGGTGGTATACAATACATCGAGTTATGGCTTTTGAGAAGAAGGAGCGCGAGAAAGAACCCGCCTCTGCCGTGGAGCGTCTTTCCCGGGAACTCCTAGCGGAAAACATACAGCGTCTCAGGATCATCGGCTTAATCGGCCTTCCGCTCAACCTGCTTCTCGTGGGCTTGGCTCTCCTGCGCGACGGGCAGCCGGGGCTGGCGCGGCCCGACACGGTCATCAGGTATCTGTGGATCCTCGCGACCCTTGCATACCTTGCGATAACACGGCGGGTCACGAAGGACACCCCGCCCGGTAAATTCCTCGGCGGCGTCTTTATCGCCGCCGCCATGCTCTGCGCGGCCTTCGCCAGCGGAATCACCGTTTACAGCGTATCCAGCGATACGGCTTCGCTGGTTTACATCGTGGTGGTCCTTTTGGTCGGGGCCTTTCTCTTCCTCGATTCCGCGACCTTCATGATCATCGTTACCCCCGCCCTGGTACTGCTGTACATCGGGGTACTCTCCCAGTCGCTCAACCCGTCACGGGTCATCGCGGTTTTGGTCAATATCACGGCCATGCATGTCTTCGCGGCCTTTATCGTGGTTTTCAACCTGCGGTTGAAGGAAGCCCAGTTTGCCTCGGAAGAAGAAAAAAGGGCCCTTCACGAAGAGATCAAGGCCCTGTCGGAGCTTGACGGGCTCACCGGAATACCCAATAGAAGAAAGATCGCCGAGATCATCGACTTTTGGAAGGCCGTGTACGCCCGAAAGCCCGACTCCCTGGGCATCATCATGATCGACATGGATTGGTTCAAAAACTATAACGACGTTCTTGACCATCTGGCGGGAGACGATGTCCTTCGCAAAACCGCGTCGATTATCCGAACCTGCCTGTTCCGGGAGGCGGATTTTGTCGGGCGCTACGGCGGGGACGAGTTTATCGTGTTTTTGCCCGGCATAACCCGGCTTGGGGCCTTTACCATCGCTGAGCGCGTCCGGATGGCCGTCGAGGACGCATCCCTCGCGTACCAGGGGGATCACTGTTCCGCCATGACCGTGAGCTGCGGAATCTCCTTTACGGAGTTCTGTTCCCGGGAAGCCTTTGACGCCCTCATGCAGCTATCCGACTTGGCCCTTTCCGACGCGAAACAGGCGGGGCGAAACCGCGTTATCATCCGGGATATGTTTTAAGGATTATCCTGGACAATTCTTCCCGAAGCCGTTTCTTGCCCCGGGCGTTTTCCGCCTCAGCCTTTTGAACGAACCCAATATCGTATTCCCCAAAATCGGCTCCCGCTCCGTATTGGACGAGCCCCGCGGCGAAGGGGCCGTTTTCCAGTACCAACCTCGGTACCAACCCAAGGCCTAACCCAAGCCGGGCCAGGGCGAGAATCGCCTCGTTTCCCGCGGTTTCCGCCGCGACGAGGGGGCGAAATCCCCGGCTTCGGATCCATCGGTCGAACCTCTCCCGGGCAAGGCCGCTCTTCGGCAGTATTACCGGGACTCGGGCAAGAAGCTCCCCCAGGGCCCCGCCGTCCCCTGAAACGTCAAGGTTTCCGTAGGGTCCGGTTTGGGACGCCACGAAAACCAGCGGGGTCTTTTGGACCGAATGGCAGACAAGGTCCGGATAGCCCCCTTGGGGGAGGGCCGCTAGGCCGAGTTCTACCCGCTCTTCCCGGACCGCTTCCGCGGCCCCCGCGGGGTCGCCGGTATCGACGGAAAGCCTGAGGGCGGGATGCTCCCTCGTGAGGGCCTCTACCAGGGGGGGGAGAATGGAGTAGCAGGCGGTTACGGAGGCGTAGATGCGGAGGATTCCCGTTAACCCCCCGTCGCTGCGGGACAGGCGGAGGGCCATGTCCCTCTTCTCGTGAACCGACTTACGGGCAAACTCGAGGAAGACCTCTCCCTCGGGGGTAAGCGAAACCCTCCGGGTGTCGCGGTCGAGAAGGGTCGCTCCCAGTTCTTCCTCCAGGCGGGCCACCAGGCGGCTTAACGCGGAGGGGCTTAAGTGAACCCGGGAGGCGGCATGGGCGAAATGCAAGGTTTCCGCGAGGGAAATATAGGCTTCAAGCTCATGGAAATCCATGGATCGAGTATGGCAGTAAGATGCGCAAAACGCAATATATAAGTGTAAAACTTTCGCTTTACGCATTAATATGAATTCGGTATAACGTAGATACGGATAATACCAAGGAGAAAGGCATGAACTATTTTAATTCCATTCCCTGGCGCGAAGCGCTGATGCAGCTGGGCACCTGCCGTTTTATGGACCGCACCGAATTCAACGAGGGCACTGAAGCCCTTAAGGGTAAAAAGATCGTGATCGTGGGCTGCGGCGCCCAGGGTCTCAACCAGGGCCTCAACCTTCGAGATTCCGGTCTCGACGTGAGCTATGCCCTCCGGAAGGAGGCGATCGCGGAGAAGCGAGCCAGCTGGAAGAACGCCACCGAAAACGGCTTCAAGGTCGGCACCTACGAGGAGCTCATTCCCGGCGCCGACGTGGTCGGAAACCTTACCCCGGACAAGCAGCATTCCAACGTCATCGGCGCGGTAATGCCCATGATGAAAAAGGGTTCGGCCCTTTGGTACAGCCACGGCTTCAATATCGTGGAAGAGGGCATGCAGATCCGCAAGGATATCACCGTCGTGATGATGGCTCCCAAGGGCCCGGGGTCGGAGGTTCGCGTCGAGTACTCCCGTGGCTTCGGCATTCCCACCCTCATCGCGGTGCATCCCGAGAATGATCCGGACAAGCGCGGATGGGCTATCGCCAAGGCCCTGGCGGTCGGAACCGGCGGAAGCCGGGCGGGCGTGCTCGAGTCCAGCTTCGTAGCGGAGGTTAAGTCGGACCTCATGGGCGAGCAGACCATCCTCTGCGGCATGCTCCAGACCGGTTCCCTCCTGTGCTTTGACAAGATGGTCGAAAAGGGGATCGATAAGGGTTGGGCGTCGAAGTTCATCCAGTACGGATGGGAAACCATCACCGAAGCCCTCAAGTGGGGCGGAATCACCGGGATGATGGACAGGCTTTCGAATCCCGCGAAGCTCAAGGCCCACGCCCTCTCCCTGGAACTCAAGAAGATCATGGGCCCCCTCTACAGGAAGCATCAGGACGACATCATCTCCGGGGAATTCTCCTCCACCATGATGAAAGACTGGGCGAACGACGACAAAAACCTCCTCGCCTGGCGCGAGGCGACGGGTAAGACCGCCTTCGAGCAGACACCCGCCGGGGCCGTGGACATTGCCGAACAGGAATACTTCGACAAGGGAATTCTCATGGTCGCCATGGTAAAGGCAGGCGTCGAGCTCGCTTTCGAGACCATGACCGACGCGGGAATCAAGGCGGAGAGCGCCTACTACGAGTCCCTGCACGAGACCCCGCTCATCGCGAATCTCATCAGCCGAAAGAAGCTCTACGAGATGAACAAGGTAATCTCCGACACCGCCGAGTACGGCTGCTACCTCTTCGACAACGCCTGCCGGCCCCTGCTCAAGGGCTTCATGGACAAGGTGGAAACCGACGTGATCGGAAAGGGTCTCGCCCTGAAGGACAACTCCGTTTCCAACCGGGAACTGGTTAAGGTCAACGAGGAAATCAGGACCCACCCGGTGGAGAAGGTCGGTAAGACCCTCCGATCCTACATGACCGCCATGAAAGCGGTTCTCTGATACCGGGCTGTAACGCCATTCAGCCGGGTTCCCGCGTCGTGCGGGGATCCGGTTTTTTTTTGGGTTTGACAGGCCTTGCCGGGAATACAACAATGTAAGAAAGCATAAGAGGTCTGAATATGGAATCAGAATCGGCAGGTGAGGTGATTTTTACCCGAAAGGAGAACTGCGTGGGATGCAATAAGTGCATCCGCACCTGTCCCGTATTCGGGGCCAACGTTTCATTCGAGGAAAACGGAACCTACAAGGTTCGCGTAGACCAGGAGAAATGCATTCGGTGCGGGGCCTGCGTGGACGCGTGTACCCACGGCGCCCGGGGCTTTCGGGACGATACGGAACGGTTTTTCGCGGATTTGGAAGACCGACAGTCCATCTCGGTGGTTATGGCGCCTGCGTTCAGGGTAAATTTCGGCGATTACCGAAGGTTCATTGGAACCCTGAAGGGCTTGGGAGTCAACAAGGCCGTGGACGTTTCCTTCGGGGCGGATATCACTACCTGGGCATACCTAAAGTCTATCAGGGAAAAAAACCTTGATTCCGTCATCGCTCAACCCTGTCCCGCAGTGGTAAATTACGTTGAAAAATATAGGCATGATCTCGTCTCCCGCCTGGCCCCCGTGCATAGTCCCACCCTTTGCGCGGCGATATACCTAAAGAAGTACGCCCGTTGTCAGGACCGGATCGCCTTCATTTCCCCCTGTATCGCTAAAATCGACGAGTTCACGGACCCGAATACCGGAGGCTACGTATCCTACAACGTGACCTATGAGGGCCTGCGGGATTGGTTTGAAAGACGGGGGATAGACCCCTCCCGGGGCGCGCCCATGGACTTCGACAATCCCGAGGCGTGGCTCGGCGCCGTGTATAGCCGGCCCGGAGGCTTGCGGGAAAACGTGGAAGCCCTGGCGGCGGACGCCTGGGTAAGGCAAGTGGAGGGTCCGGCCCATGCGTATTCCTACCTCGAGGAATACTCGGAGCGCGTCAGGGAGGGAAAACCCCTTCCCCTCTTGGTTGATATCCTCAACTGCACCAACGGCTGCAATCTGGGAACCGCCACGGGAAAACGGGTGTCCATTGACGATGCGGACCTCTGCCTTAACTGCGAGAAAAGGGAACGGAGCGCCGCCCGGGGCGAGGCGGGGGCATCCCGGCAGGAAGAGCTCTTTGCCTGGTTTGACGCGCATCTTTCCCTGGAGGACTTCGCCAGAACCTATACCTCCCGGCCTGTAACGATTCGAACCCCCGATGCGGATTCGTTGGAGAGAATTTTCGGGGAAATGAGAAAATTTTCCGAGGAAGACCGAAAAATCGATTGTTCCGCCTGCGGATATCAAACCTGCAGGGAGATGGCGGCGGCTATCTTTAGCGGCATAAACGCAAGGCAAAACTGCATCAAGTTTACCCAGTCGGAAATTAGCGTGGAGGCGGAGAATATCCGCGAAAAAAGCGGGGAGCTCGACAGATTGGCGGGGTATACCGCCCGGGTTGTATCGGCCCTGGATTCCATGGCGGCCCTAGACTTTACGGCGGGCATAGACGGCGAATTTTCCGGGGAATTCTCCCGAATTCGCGATTCCCTGCAGGTCATTCTAGACGTGTTTAACGAAACCCTGGTGGAGATCAAGGAAGCCACGGAGCAGTTTGACGCGGGGGCGGCCCAGATTTCCATCGCCAGCTCGGCCCTCGCGAGGGGGGCTTCGGACCAAAGCGAGGCGGTAAAGAATCTCAGCGGAACCGTGGCCGGCCTTGGCGATCAGTCCAGGCGAAACGCGGAAAACGCAAACAAGGCCCGCGGCCTGACCGCGGAATCGAAGCGCTTCGCCGACGAAGGCAACGACCGGATGAACAGTCTTTTGGAATCCATGTCCGAGATATCCGAATCCTCCGGCGCGATCTCGAAAATCCTCCATACCATTGAGGACATCGCCTTTCAAACGAGAATTCTCTCCCTGAACGCGGCGGTGGAAGCGGCCCGGGCGGGAAAGTTCGGCAAGGGCTTTTCTGTGGTCGCCGAGGAGGTCAGGAATCTCGCCAATCGGTGTACCCAAGCCGCCAGGGACAGCGGAGAGCTTATAGGCGCCGCCATGGACCGGATCTCCACGGGGGTCGGTATCGCCGATGAAACGGCGGCGGTTTTGCGGCGTATCGGCAGCCTTTCGGCGGATATAGCCGGCACCGTGGAGGGAATTGCCGCGGACTCGGAAGGGCAAACCGAGGGCCTTCGCGGAATTGAGACGCATATTTATCAGGTGTCCCAGGTGGTTCAGGATAATTCCGCCCTTTCGCATCAGTGCGCGGCCACCAGCGAAGAGCTTTCCGCCCAGGCCACGAGCCTCCGCACCAGCGTGGGGCGCTTCAAGCTTCGGGAGGGGCGAAAGCGTTACTCCATAGAGGAGCTGGAAAGGATGATCGCGGCGCTGGAGGAACAGGGTTTTTAAAGAGTCTTAATTATCGGTAACGCGGCTTTTGGAGGGATGCCCCTCGGGGGCGGAACGGGGAATCCGCGTGTTTCGCTCCCAGAAAACCCCGTGGGCGTAACCCTGAATCGCGGTATCCTCTGCGGCCTTCTCGAGCCTTCGTTCGCACCACAGGCAGTACTCCCGGTTTATTTCCGTTCCGCACCAGTGCCTGCCGAGCTTTTTCGCCACCGCCGACGTGGTACCCGAGCCGAGGAAGGGGTCGAAAACGACGTCCCCGGGGTTGGTGCTCGCGAGAATGAGCCGGGCGATCAGTTTTTCCGGCTTTTGGGTGGGATGCTCTGTGTTCTCGTCCATGGACCAGTAGGGAATCGAGATATCGTCCCAAAAATTGGAAGGATAGGTGAGCCTAAACCTCCCCGAATCGGTATCTTCCCAATCTTTCGGGGCTCCCCCGGTCCTGTAGGGCGCTAAAACCCGCCTCCGAAGCTTAACCGCCTCGACGTTAAAGGTCCACCGGTCATCCTTCGTGGCGAACCAGATATCCTCGGAACAGTTTTTCCAATTGCTTTGGGCGCCCCGGCCCTTTTCACGCTGCCAGGTAATTCGGTTTCGGACGGTTAAATACCGCGATACTACCTGATATACCGCGGGGGAGGATCTCCAGTCGCAGCACACGTAGACGCTGGCATTGGGGGCAAGCAGGGGGTCTGCCGCCTTTAGCCATTGCTCGAGCAGGGCCGCATAGCTCTCGTCGCCCGTTTTGCTGAACCGGTTTCCGTGGAAATCCTTGGTGAGGTTGTAGGGCGGATCCATCACAAGCAGGTTCGCGAAGCCCCTGGGAAGCAGGGACGAGAGGGCGAGAAAATCTCCGTGAATCGTGCGGTCAAGTACCCTGTCCCGGGAGAGCGCTGCCCCCGCCTCCGGGACGAGAAGTCTCGGTCCCAGCCGCTCGCGGTCTTCCCCGGTCAGGGCGAGGGTTTTGTTCCTCGGAGACCGGGGCGCCTTGTCGTGAATCACCTAACGAAGCTTTGGAGATCCCGGACCCGGTCGGTTTTTTCCCAG
>QKDA01000210.1 GCA_003246765.1 Spirochaetales bacterium
GGTATCCCCGGGATGCGCGGCGAGATAGGCAGCGTAAGCGGTTTGATAGATCTGCGCCTGGGCCTGGGCGTAGGCGCCCGACCATGCGCTGCCGTAATAGCTCTCGTAGAGCTTTCCGTAGAGGAGGGAATACCCGGTCTCCTTAAGTTCCCGGACCTGCTCCGGCGCCCAGGGTCCATCCCAGGCGATGCGGTTTCCCGCGAACTGTGGGAGCCAGACCCCCTCGAGATAGGCCGAACCGACGGGGACCTTGGCGTGGAGCATGGGCCGGGAGATCTTTTGGTCCTTCGGGTCCGAAACGGTCAGGTCCGACAGGTCCCGGGGATTCACCACGTCCAGGACGCTCAGGGAATCCGCGCGCCCCCAGGCAAGCTTCATTACCCCTCCCTCAAGCATGGACTGTCCGAGCCAAAGCCTGACCCAAGCCTCGTCGAGGACCCGGGAGGGGTCCGCCGAGAGGATGTCGGGGCTGAGGGCGAGCTTGAGGAAGCCGTCTACCTCGCTGCCCCGGGCGTCAAAGGAAAGGCTGCCCCGGGCGTTCGGGAGGGTTTGCGACTCGCCGAGGCTTTCGGCGCTTTCCGCAGAACCCAGGAACTGCAGGGCGGTAAACCCGAGTTCCCCGCCGATCGTAAGGCCCCGAACCGAGCCGCCCTCCTCGGGGGTTCCGAAGGGGTCCCAGGAAGAATCAGAATCCGTAAGTGCCCCGGGAACCTCCTCCGAGGAAGGCTCCCCGCCGTAGAGGTTCATGCCTCCGGCAAGACCTGCCAGGGCCGCGGCCAGCAGCAGGGGCCGGCATGCCCGTTCTATCGCGCTCATCATTGCCTCCTTGTCAGGGCCGCCCGGTACTCAGGAACTTCTCGGTATACACCCCTGCCGGGATGGGCTTGTCGTAAATGACGGCCCGGAGCTCCATCGCCGTGGAAGAGCCTTCCTGGACGTTGGACATGGTTGTGACCAAGGGGGTCCAGTAGCCGGAACGGCGCTCGTACTTCCCGATTTCCAGTATCTTAAGGAGGGCCCCGGCCTTGTCGTACATCTCAGCCTTCAGGGTGAGCCAGTTGTCCTTGGCGATCCACCGGAGACTCCGGGAATACTGGGAGTCCCCCTTGTCCCGGGGAACCGACTCGATGACCCAGCAGGGCTCTCCGTTGAGGGTATCCTCCCTCACGAGGGTATGGACGTCCCGGGAGGTGTCCCGGGCGGCGGTAGAGATGTCGTCGTAGCTGAAATCGGTGCCCATGAAGCTCCCGCCGCCCTCGCTGGCGGCGATGCGCCGGACCTTGCCGAGTTCGGGAAGGAAAATCTTGCGGCTCTCGTCGCCCCCCGCCACCTCCTCCACGAGAAAGCGGGTATTCGCCACGCTGGCGGGCTTTTTAAACACGATCACGGCCTTGGAAAGCCCGTCGGCCTTCACGCCGTATTCTTCCACTTCCATGTTCTTAGTCCCCCCCTTCCTGTCGGTGACGGTGAGGAACATCTGGATTTGGGTGGATTTCGCCTCGTTGACGGTCTTTGATTTCTCGACGATCTCCTCGGCGGTTTGGGCCGACAGGGATGCCCCGGAGAGCAGGGCGAGGAGGGCGAGGGCCCGCAGGGGCCGGCGGTAGACGGAAATTGTCTTGTTCATGGGCTATTCCTTCTTTGTGAAAGCGGGTTTTAGCCAGTCCAGAAGGACCGGCAGGACGGTCAGGGAGATGGCGGAGGAGACGAGCATGGCCGCCGCCACGAGGCCCCCGAGGTACGCGAGCATGTTGAAACGGGAGAGGGTGAGCACGGCAAAGCCAGCGGCCACGGACACGGCGTTGAAGAGGATCGCCTTTCCCGAGGTAAGGAAGGTCCTCCTGAGCACCCGGGAGGGATCGGCGCAGGTAAGGCTTTCGTGCCGGTAGGCCGCGAGATAGTGGATAATGTAGTCGATCCCGGTGCCCACGCAGATGGAACCCACCAGGGCGGTGCCTATATTGAGCTTGATTCCCGCGAGGCCCATGACGGTGAAATTGACCGCCACCGCCAGGGCCAGGGTAAAGATGCCGATAGCCCCCGCGGCCAGGGAACGGTAATAAACCGCCAGGATCAAAAAGACCAAGACCAGGGAGGCGACGATGGAACTTACCTGGGAGAAGACTACCTGCTCGTTGAGGGCATTCTCCACCAGGGCCGTCCCCGCGATCTCCGTTTCGTAACCCGGGGGGAACCGGGCCGCCGCGTACCTGCGTATTTCGCCCACCGCCCGAAGGGTGTCCCGCTGGCCCACGGTGCGAAGCTGCACGTTGAGCCGGGCCTCGGCGGGTTCCAGGGGATCGTCGGCCCAATCGGAGACGTCTCCGGAAAGCAGGATGAGGTAATTCCCGATGAGCCTCTTGAGCCCTTCGGCGTCGGCCTTCCCGTACTTGGCAGGGTCCGAGGGAATCTCGTAGTATGCGGCCCCGCGGTAGTTGACGGAGCGCTGAACCGCCCGGACAAGTTCCTCCGCGCTTTGCGCCCCGCCGCCGGAATCGGAAAGGGCCTTCGTGAGGAGTTC
>QKDA01000170.1 GCA_003246765.1 Spirochaetales bacterium
CGACCACTGCGGGCTCCTGCCCCTGCTCGGCATTCACGGTTATACCGGGAATATCTACGCGACCCCCGCGACCCGGGACCTCGCGAACATCGTCATGATGGATTCCGCGAGGATTCAGGCGAGGGACGCGGAATTCCACGCGAAGCAGGCCCTTCGGCGGGGTGAAAAGTTCGATTGGAAACCCCTGTTCAACGAACTCGACGCGGTGGCCACCACGAACCAGATCGTCACGGTCTCCTATAACCGGCCCCTTTACGTGATCCCCCAGGTCAAGCTGGAGTTTTTCGACGCCGGTCACATCCTTGGCTCCGCCATGGCCGTTCTGGAGGTTACCGACGCGGACGGGCGTACCGTAAGGATCGCCTTTACCGGGGACCTTGGGCGAAAGCACAAGGCCATCATCCGGGATCCGGCCATACTGCCCCCGGTGGACTACATCGTTCTGGAAAGCACCTACGGCGACAGGCTTCACGAAAGCGCCGACGACGCGTTGGCCATGCTCGCCGAAATAGCCAACCGCGCCTACAAGTCCAACGGGAAGATCATCATTCCTTCCTTCGCGATCGAGAGGACCCAGGAACTGGTCTTTTATTTCCATCAGCTCGTCGACCGCAAGGCCATTCCCCCGATACCGATCTACGTCGACTCCCCCATGGCGGTCAACGCCACCAGTATCTTCCAGGTCCATCCGGAATGCTACGACCAGGAAACCCACGACGCATTTATAAAGCACCACAAGAATCCCTTCGGCTTTAACCAGCTTCGTTTCGTCACCAGCGTAGAGGAATCAAAGTCCCTCAACGACAAGCAGGAACCCATGATAATCATCAGCGCCGACGGCATGTGCGAAGCGGGCCGCGTGGTGCATCACCTGGCGAACAACATAGGCGATCCGCGGAACCAGATTCTCCTGGTAGGCTACATGGCCGAACACACCCTGGGCCGGCGCATCCAAAACCGGGAGCGGGAGGTTAAGATCCTCGGGGAATGGCATACCGTCCGGGCTGAAATCTCTCAGATCAACGCCTTCAGCGCCCATGCGGACTATTCCGAGGCCACCGCCTGGCTCAAGGAGATGGATACCTCCGGCCTTCAAAGGATATATCTGATCCACGGGGAGCCCGACGTTCAGGTCGTATTCAAGGACCATCTGGAATCGAACGGCTTTCCGAACGTGCAGATCGTGAAGTACGGGGAATCGTACGAAATATGAGAATCATCACCGGATTTCACGCGATTGAGGAGGAGCTCCGCTCCTTGGCGAAAACCAAGGCCCTGGAGGGAGTGAGCATCCTTCATTCCAAGCCCGGCCCGAGGGTCAAGAAGATGATTGAAGAGGCCAAGCTCCTGGGCATCCCCGCGACGGCCGTCTCCGACGGGGAGCTGGATAAAAGGGTCGCGTCCCTCCCGCAAACGGCCCGGGACCACCGGGGAATCCTTCTCGTAAAGGAAGGAGAGTCCCAGCCGGCAAAGGCCAGCCTCGACGAGAGCATCGCGGACCTGGCCCGGAAGGAACGGGCCTTGGTGCTCGTCCTTGACTCCATCACGGATCCCCACAACGTAGGGGCCATCATCCGGAGCGCTGACCAGTTTTCCGCGGATCTCGTCATTATCCCGGAAAACCGGGGGGCCACGGATTTCGAGGTTATCTCCCGCACGAGCGCGGGGGCCTCGTCCTGGGTGAACGTGGCCCTGACCAACAACCTCGTCCGGGCGGTGGAGCGGCTAAAGGACGCGGGCTTCTGGGTTTACGGAGCCGACGCGGGCGGCGAGAGCGCCCCGGGAGCGGAGCTCTCGGACAAGGCGGTTCTCGTCATGGGAAGCGAGGGATCCGGGATTGCCAGGCTCCTTCGGGAGAAATGCGACCGTATCCTTTCCATCCCCACCACGGGCCGCCTCGACAGCCTCAACGTTTCCGTGGCAGCGGGAATACTCCTCTACGAGTATCGCCGCCAAAGGCCCCTCTCCCGGGGATAATGCGAAGGGAGCCGACTAAACCGAGGCGCGCCGCGTAAAACAAAGAGCCCCGCGCAACCTAAAACGGCCCGCCGAGGTCTAAGGCTTCATGAAAACCATGAAACCCTACCGCCTCGGCGAGGAAATCGCCAACGCCATTACCCATGGAATCGGAACCCTCCTTGCCATCGCCGGTACCGCCGTCCTGCTCGTACGGGCGGCACTGAGCTCCCCGGAGGGAGAAACCGCCTACTATATCACCGCCTTCAGCGTCTTCGGTTTTTCGATGATCTTTCTGTACCTCATGAGCACCCTCTACCATGCCCTCAAGAAGACGAAGGCCACCACGGTCTTTGAGCGGCTGGATCATTCGGGCATATACGTGCTTATCGCGGGGACCTATACGGCCTTTTGCCTCACGGTCCTCAGGGCGAGCGTGGGCTGGTGGATATTCGGCATTATCTGGGCCCTCGCGGCGGCGGGAATTTCCCTCTATGCCGTGTTCGGCAGCAAGCTGCGCATCGCGTCCGTCATAACCTACGTGCTTATGGGCTGGATCATCATCTTCGCCGCGGACCCCCTCAGGGAGGCGATTCCCGCCGAAAGCTGGGTTCTTTTACTGGCGGGGGGAATCGTGTACACCGCGGGGGCGGGAGTCTATGCCCTGAAGGGAATCCGCTGGACCCACCCGGTTTGGCACCTCTTCGTTCTCGGGGGCACGATTCTCCAGTTTTTCTCCGTCTACAAGGCTGTCTAAAGGGCCCGCGAGACTCCGATTCTTGTCTTTTCTCGGGCGTTGCGTCATACTGTCGCCCATGGAAACCATGAAAAGGACCGTCACCTGCGGGGATCTCCGCGGGGAAGACACGGGAAAAACAGTAATACTTAACGGCTGGGTGCACCGCAAGCGCGATCACGGCGGCATATCCTTCATCAACCTCCGCGACCGCTACGGGCTGACCCAGGTCGTTGTCGACGCCGACTCCCCGGCGGAACTCGCCCCCATCGCGGCGGACCTCAAGATGGAATACTGCCTCGCCGTCGAGGGAATCGTCCGCGCCCGCCCCGACAGCATGGTGAACCCGGACATGCCCACGGGATCCGTGGAGGTCGTTGCCCGCCGCATCGAGGTGCTCTCGACCTCCGACACCCTGCCCTTCATGATCGACGAAAAGACTAACGCCAGCGAGGAACTCCGCCTCAAGTACCGGTACCTGGACCTCCGTTCCGACGCGATGCGCAAGCACCTGGAGCTCCGCTCGAAGGTTACCTTCGCGACCCGGGAATACCTGACCGAGAGAAACTTCCTCGAAATCGAGACCCCGACCTTCATCAAGTCCACCCCCGAGGGCGCGCGCGACTACCTGGTCCCTTCCCGCCTCTATCCCGGCCAGTTTTACGCCCTCCCCCAGTCGCCCCAGCTCTACAAGCAGATCCTCATGGTCTCCGGTTTTGACCGGTACTTTCAGATCGCCCGCTGTTACCGCGACGAGGACGCCCGAGGCGACCGGCAGCCCGAATTTACCCAAATCGACCTCGAGATGAGCTTCGTCTCCCGGGACGACATTCTCTCCCTCATCGAGGGGATGATGGGCCACATCTTCCGGAAAACCCTCAAGGTGGAGCTTCCCGCCGCGTTCCGGCGCATTGCTTACGACGACGCCATTGACCTCTACGGCACCGACAAGCCGGAACTCCGTTTCGGCATGGAGATGCTAAACGGCGCGCCCCTCGCGGATCTCGGAACCTTCCAGGCATTCAAGGACGCCCTTTCCTCAGGCGGCGCTGTCAAGGCCCTGGTCGTGCCGGGGGTTGCCGAAAAATACAGCCGAAAGATGATCGAGGATCTCGAGGGAACCGCCAAGATCTACAAAGCGAAGGGTCTTGCTTGGATGAAGGCGGGCGGAACGGTTGATGCCCCGGCCGTAGAGGGGGGCATTTCCAAGTTCTTTGAGGGAAAAGCCGCCGACGTTTGCGCCCTCCTCGGCGCGAAGCCGGGCGACCTCCTTCTTTTCGTGGCCGACGCTAAGGCAAAGACCGCCTGCACCGCCCTCGGCGCCGTGAGAACCCGCCTCGGCAAGGACCTCGGCCTCTGCGAGGAAGGGCGCTTCGAGTTCGCCTGGATCGTCGATTTCCCCATGTTCGAGTGGAACGAGGACGAAGGCAAGTGGGATACCGCCCACCACATGTTTACCTGGCCCCAGGACAAGTACCACGCGACCCTCGAATCCGATCCGGGCAGCGTCAAGGGCGATCTTTACGACCTCGTGCTTAACGGCTACGAGCTCGCCTCGGGGTCCATACGTATCCACGACCCGGATCTCCAGAAACGGATTTTCCGCATCGTCGGCTTCAACGAGGAGGAAGGGCAGAAGAAATTCGGCTTCCTTACCGAGGCCTTCAAGTACGGCGCGCCGCCCCACGGCGGTATCGCGCCGGGACTAGACCGGCTGGTTATGCTCATGGCGGGGGAAACCTCCATCAAGGAGGTCATCGCCTTCCCGAAAAACAGCTTTGCCCAAAGCCCCATGGACGAATGCCCGAGCGAAGTCGACCAAAAACAGCTCGACGAACTCGGTATACGGTTTGTAAAATAAGCCGACTGCCCCGATACTTGATACCATGGGAACGGGAAGAAAGGATCATGACGAAACGCTGAACGTCGGCGTTCTCATCGATTCTGTCGATAACCACTTCAATCTTCGGGTCGTTTCCGGGCTCCTCGCCTCAGCCGAGGAGCTCGGGATACGTCTCGTGATGTACGTGGGCGGATCCCTGGACCGGGACATGGCCACGGGCAACTACTCCTGGATCTACTCCCTTCCCAAAGGGGAAACGATCCGGGCCCTCATCGTACTTCCCCATTCCATCGCCCCCTGGAACCCCGACACGGCCGTCAGGGCCCTGCTTTCAGCCCTCCCCCCGATACCGGTCTATTCCCTCTTCTCGAGGCTCGACGGCTGCTACAGCGTGGACTGCGACGAAACCTCCGCGATCGAGAACATGCTTCGCCACCTGACGGACTACCATGGATACAGGCGTTTTGCCGCCGTATTCGGGCCGCTCGCGCAAAATACCCTGGCGCAGCGTCGCCTGGAACGTATATCCGCCTTTCTTTCCGACTCCGAACGGGAGCTGTCGGAAGACTTCATCTTCTCCGGCGCCCTTTCCGCGGAAACCGGAAAACAGGGGGTCCAAACCATCCTGACCCGGGGAGGCAATTCCCCGGAGGTCCTCCTCTGCATGGGCGACAGCCTTACCGTCGGGGCCATAGCCGAGCTTCAGGGCCTTGGAATATCGGTTCCCGAGGACATCGCGGTCGTGTCTTTCGACGAGGTTTCGGAGGCGGAAAACCTTCCCTGCTCGCTTTCGACGGTCTCCCTGCCCCTCGCTTCGATGCTGAGGCTCCTGCTGGAACGGGTACATACGGACTGCCTGGGCAAGACCCAATTCTCGCCGGACTATGTCACCCTACCGGCGCGATTCATGCACCGGGAATCCTGCGGCTGCATCTCCTGGAATGAGAGGGAAATCGCCAAGGACGGCGGCTTCGAGCCCCTGGACCAAACCGAATACGACGACGACGACCTTAAAAGGGCTGCCCTTATCAGGCACGGGCTCGACCAGGCCGTGACCCGCAGTCTCTCCCGGAACGACCCGGCGGTTTTTCGCGAGTTTATGGATGAAACCCTTCACTCCCTGAGGAATCACGGGGAAGTCCCCTCGGTAATTCTCGACGTATTCTCCACCCAGTGGACCATCCACCTCCTGCGGCAAACCGACACCGGCCTCCAGACATTCATCAATACCCTCTTCATTGACGCCTTCCGTATGTTTCTCCAGGCGAAGGTCGACTCTTTCAAGCGAATCCGGAACCGCGATCTCGGCGCCCTGGAGTTCTACAAAAACGGTAACGAACTGCTCGCGGAAAAGAAAACCCTTCATGCGAGCCTCGTCGGCATAGGCCAAAACATTCCCGCCCTCGGCGTCGACCGAGCCCAGATTATCCTGATCTGCCCATACAACCCCGAACTTGGCGAGGTTCGCCTGGACTACCGCGTAGGCGGCCATCTGGACATTCCCGAGGGAAATTTCCGGACCATTCCCATTGAAAACCTGCTTCACGAAGGCGGCCAGCGTTGCTCCTCCCCGCTCATCGTCCTCTGCCTGGCCCATGGAAAAGCGACCTTCGGTTACCTGACCCTCGCCGTTTCCGAATACCAGTTCGAGCAGTACGGCCTCGTCCAGGAAACCCTATCGCACATCATTGAGGCGGCCCTCACCAACGACGAGCTCTCGGCGCACATCCGTAAGCTCACTAGAAACAACGATACCCTGTCGAAAATTTCGCTGATAGACGAGTTCACGGGGCTCTACAACCGCAGGGCCCTCTACGCCGTGGGCAAGACCCGCTTCGAGCAGGCCCATGCCGCGGGGCTCTCGAGCTGCTTCATCTTTATTGACCTGGACGGCCTGAAAAAGATCAACGACACCTGGGGCCACCGCGAGGGAGACGCCGCGATCCGCACCTTCGCCGAGGCAATCAGGAAAAGCTTCCGAGAAAACGACGTTCTCGTCCGCTACGGCGGCGACGAGTTCATCGTGATAATGACCGATATCGCCCGGGAAACCCTGGATAAAGCCCTGGCACGCGTCTCGAAATACATAGCCAAGGTCAACGAAAGAGGAGAACACCCCTGGACCCTTTCCGCCAGCTGGGGCTTCGTTTTTACCCCTCCCGGCTCGGAGCGCAAGGAGTTCGAGGCGGTCATCGAGGAAAGCGACATCAATCTCTATCAGCAAAAGCGAAAAAAACGGGAAGCCCTTTAAAATAATCCCCCGCCCCGCTATAGTGGGACCATGAACCGCCTGTTTACGACGCCCCTTCTCGCCCTATTCCTGATTGCCTTCGCGTCCTGCGCCAGCCCGGCAGAGCCCCGAACTGAATTCGTCCTCGGCACCGTGTGTACCGTAAACCTCTTCGAAAAGGGAACCGATTCAATCTATACGGAAATTTTCGTGCGGCTTCGCCGGCTTGAGGATATACTCAGCGCGAATCGGGACGACACGAACCTCGCGGAGATCAACCGCAACGCCGGTATCCGCCCTGTTGAGGCGGAGCCGGAAACCCTGGCAATCCTTGAGGAAGGCCTGCGCTTCGCGAACCTTTCAGGAGGCCTCCTCGACCCGACCGTCGGCCCCCTGGTCAAGGCCTGGAACATCGGGACCGAATTTGCGGCGGTTCCCCCGGGAGACACCCTAGCCGCGGCAAAGGCCCTGATAGATTACCGAAGGATTTCAATCGACCCGGATAAGGGGACCGTCTATCTCCCAAAGGAAGGGATGAAGCTGGACCTAGGGGCTATCGCCAAGGGCTTCGCGGCGGACGAGGTAGCCCGGATCGCGGCCAGACACGGCATTAAGAGGGGGATAGTGGATCTGGGGGGGAATATCCTCGCGATCGGTTCAAAGGCGCCGAATCAGCCCTGGAAAATCGGGATACGAAACCCGGAAAACGACGCGGGGGGCTCCGTACTATCGCTCCTCATTGAAAACCAGGCCGTCGTCACATCCGGGGTCTATGAACGCTATTTCGAGGCGAACGGAAGGCGCTACCATCACCTTTTGAATCCTTTTACGGGATATCCCGAAGAAAACGGCCTCTTGTCGGTTTCCATCGTCACCGCCCGCTCCATCGACGCGGACGCCCTGTCCACCGCCGTGTTCCTTCTCGGCCTTGAGGAGGGCATGCGGCTCGTGGAGTCTCTCGACGGCGTGGAGGCGATATGGATCGACAACGCCAAACAGGTTCACCTTTCCCCGGGACTGCGGGAAAAGGTGGCGATTCTGAACGGCGAGTTTGCCTTATCCAGGTAAGCTAGACGATTACGACGGAGTTGTCGCAATTGCCGTAACCGGAGGCCGAGTATTTATCGGCACTCCAGTCATTTTCCCAGCGGTAGCCGTCCATAAGGTAGCGAAACTGGTACTCCCGGCCCTGATCCAGGGTCAGGGTAACCGAAAAAAGCCCGTCCTTATTTTTTTTCAGGAGATCCCTTCCCTGGTCCCAGTCGTTAAAATCGCCTACCAGGGCAATGGAGGACACCCCCCGGGTCGCTTCCTCGGGCAATTCAAAGGTTACCTTGCAGGTTTTTCCCTTCTTGGGATACGCCTTGTATAGCGCCATGGCCAACTCCTTCTCGCGTCTTCTGGTCTTTCCCACCGGTTTCGTTTATATTTAGGGTAATATGAAACCTTTTGTAATTCAAGGGAGCGCCTCAACATGAACAATAACCGACATCTTTTTACCTCCGAATCCGTGGGTGAAGGCCATCCCGACAAGCTTTGCGACCAGATCTCCGACGCCATCCTCGACGCCTGCCTCCGGGATGACCCCTCAAGCCACGTAGCCTGCGAAACCTTCGCTTCCACGGCCCTCGTGCTCGTGGGCGGGGAGATAACCACCACAACCTACGTGGACGTTCAGGAAACCGTCCGAAACATAGCCCGGGACATCGGCTACACCAACGCAGACTACGGCCTTGACTGCGATTCCATGGCGGTCATGGACATGATACACGCCCAGTCGCCCGACATTAACCAGGGCGTCGTCGGAACGGGCCTTTCTGAGTACCAGGGACAACAGGGCGCGGGGGACCAGGGGATGATGTTCGGCTTTGCCTGTACCGAGACCCCGGAACTCATGCCCGCCCCGATCATGTATTCCCACTCCATCTTGCGCAAGGCCTCGGAGCTCCGGAAGTCCAAGGCAATACCGTGGCTCCGACCGGACGCCAAGAGCCAGGTCACGGTGGAATACGAGGGGCACCGGCCGGTGCGCATCGATACGGTGGTCGTTTCGCACCAGCATGATCCCGACGTCAGCCATGAGACCATAACGGAAAGGGTCATCGCGGACATCATCCGTCCCGTCCTCGAACCCACGGGCCTCATCGACGATAAAACCCGGTACTTCATTAATCCCACCGGAAGGTTCGTCATCGGAGGACCCTTCGGAGACACGGGGCTCACGGGCAGGAAGATAATCGTGGACACCTACGGCGGGATGGGCAGGCACGGCGGCGGCGCCTTCTCGGGCAAAGACCCCTCCAAGGTCGACCGCTCCGCGGCGTACATGGCCCGCTACGTCGCCAAAAACATCGTCGCCGCCGGGTTCGCGGAACGCTGTGAGGTTCAGCTTGCCTACGCCATCGGCGTACCCTTCCCCGTTTCCGTCATGGTCGACACCTTCGGGACCGGTACGGTGGACGAGCCGTTAATAACCGACGCGGTCAAGAAGGTCTTTGACCTTACCCCCGCGGGAATCGTAGCCACGCTGGATCTCCGCAGGCCCATCTACCAGGCGACCGCGTCCTACGGGCATTTCGGCCGGGACGGCTTTCCCTGGGAAAAAACCGACCGGGTCCGGGATCTCCAAAGCTTCGTTAGGTGATTCACGACAAGGCGCCCCGGTCTCCGAGGAACAAAACCCTCGCCCTGACCGGGGAAGACCGCGAGCGGCTGGGACCGAGACTTCTCGTCCCGGAG
>QKDA01000060.1 GCA_003246765.1 Spirochaetales bacterium
AGAGCCCCCCGTTCGCCGTTGAGCTCCAGAAAGGCCAGCATTGAGCCGTCCGGGGAGAGGGCAGGCTGCACATAGCTCATGCTTTCCGATTCCAGCAGCACCCTGCTTTCCCCGGTCTGGCGGTCTATCTCCACGAGGCGGCTTCGGAGGCCGAGGCTTTCCACCGCCACCAGCCGGTTGCCCGAGCGGGATAGGGTTGGCTGGAATAGGCTTTTACCCTGGGTGAGGCGGCGGAGCCCCTCGGTTTCGGACCAGGTCCATAAATCCGTGGAGGCGGTTACGCCGGGACGGGAGTCGGAACGCTCGGTCCTGAGGGCGGCGATTAGCTGACCGTCTTCGGATGCCGTAAGGGAGCGCTCGTCCGCGAAGGAGCTTTGGAAGAGGAACTTCTCCTTTCCCGTGGAAAGATCGAGTTCCGCGGCGGTCATGGGGGTATCGGCGTCCTTCCTCAGCCCTATGACGCGGTTACCGGCTGCCAGGGCAGGCCTGTACCAGGATAGGTTCGTCTTCTGGGGACTTACCCGGATGCCCTCGGGAATTGTCCTTTCCCGGGCGTACCTCTTTTCCAGGCCCCGCAAGGTATCCTGCCAAAGCTCTTCGGGAGAGGACCCCGTGACGGTCTTGACGGCCTCGCTGAAGGACGTGCCCCCAGCGCGGATTTCCTCGATGCGGGCCAGGGCGCCGAGGCCGAAACGGTCCGCGACGGAACGCATGATGAGGTACCCCGCCACGTAGATCTGCCTTTCCGGGGGCCTTTCCTCCTTTCCGATCTCGTCGAAGCGGAGGAGGGTTCCGTCAAGAACGGGACCCTTCCACTGGAGCTCAAAAAAGGGGCTCCGTCCGCGGCCCCCCCGGGTAAGCTCCGTTTCCAGGAGTACGGCAAGACCCTCAAGCTGCCAGGGAGGAAGACCTGAAAGCCTCAGGCTTCCAATAACCGGGCCGAAGGGAGAGTCCGAGGCTTTTTTGCCCCCGTAGGCGAAGGTGGTTCCGTGGACGAGCTCATGGGTGAACACCAGGCGCGGCCAGGATTCCCGATAGCCGAAATCGGGCGTGACCGGGGCGTCTTCGTAAAACCAGAGGGAGGGGCCGAGGGCCTCCGCATGGGCTCCCATAAGGTCCGTGCGGCCCGTGAGAATCACGTCCAACCTGTCCGGGGGGACGCCGTAGGCCTCGGCGACGCGGTTCCAGATATCGTCCGCCTCCCGGGCGAAGGCCTCTGCCTCGGGGCGCAGGGCTTTTTCGTAGATAAAGCGGAAGCGGCGGGTTTGGGCGGATTCCCATCCCGCGAAGGGCTCCTTCGGGGCGTCTGCTTCCGGGCGTGACGGAGTTCCCGCGGGGGAGGGCGTTTGGGCATAGAGCATCTCCCGGCAGGGAGTCAGGGTCAGGAGGGCCGCCAGGGCGGCGGCGAGGGGTTTCCGGTGCGTCATGGCACCATAGTACCATGAATTAGGAGAGTTCTTCGAGAAGGTAGGTAAAGGCCGAATTCCGGGCATCCTCAAGGATTTCCCGGTCCCTCAGCGGGTCCGCGAGATCGAAGGCCAGGTAGCCCGACTGGCGAATGCCCGCTATGTCCCCGGGGCCGCGGATCTTGAGGTCTTCCTCGGCGATGACGAAGCCGTCGGTGGTTTCGTGCATCACCTTGAGGCGGGCTTTCGCGTCTTCCGTGAGGTTCGCGGCGTATACCAGAAAACAGTACGACTGAAGGCTTCCGCGCCCGACTCGGCCTCGAAGCTGGTGGAGGGCCGCGAGACCGAAACGCTCCGCGTGCTCGATCACCATGCAGGTGGCGTTGGGCACGTCAACCCCTACCTCCACGACGCTGGTAGCCACGAGAATCGAGACGGCGCCGGAGCGGAATTCCGCCATGATACGCCTCTGTTCCTCTTCCTCCACCTGCGAATGGATGAGGGCGCACGGGTAACCGGGGAATACCCGGGTCTTGAGATGCTCGAACATGGCCGCGGCAGACTTGAGGGAAAGCGTCTCGGACTCCTCGATGAGGGGGTAAACGAAGTAGGCCTGGCGTCCCGCGGCGAGTTCCCGGCCCACGAAGCCGTAGAGATTGCCCTCGTTTCCGTGACGGGTCAAATGGGTTATGATCGGCTTTCGGCCCGGGGGCATAGTCCGGATTACCGACACGTCCAGGTCGCCGAAAACCGAGAGCGCCAGGGTTCTCGGGATCGGGGTGGCGCTCATCATGAGAAGGTGGGGCGGGCGGCGCTGGGGGTCTCCCTCGGTTCCCTTCTCTATGATGGCAGAGCGCTGGAGCACGCCGAAACGGTGCTGTTCGTCGATCATGGCGAATCGGAGGTTTTTATAGCGCACTCCCTTGGAAAAAAGGGCGTGGGTTCCTATGACTATGTCGATCTTTCCCTCCGCTAGTTCCGCGAGGAGCTTGGATCGCCCCGCGGCCTTGAGGTTGCCCGTGAGGAAGGCGAGGCGAACGCCGAGGGGTTCCAGGAGCCGTGAGGAATTTTCCGCATGTTGCCGGGCGAGAAGTTCCGTCGGGGCAAGCAGGGCCGCCTGCCCCCCGCCCTCCACGGCCCGCAGGGCTGCCATGAAGGCTACCAGGGTCTTTCCCGAGCCCACGTCTCCCTGGAGGAGTCTCGCCATGGGGATATTCGAGTCGAAGTCACCGCCGATATCCCCCAGGGCGCTCTTCTGATCCTCCGTAAGGGCGAAGGGAAGGCGCTGGAGCAGGGCGCTTTGGAGAGGGGTAGGGGTGAAGCCGGGACCAGAGCTGGCGGTTCCGTCTCCCTGTCCCGGCAGCTTTCCCCGGCGCTCCAGGGACCGCTTTCCGATAGCCAGCTCGAAGAGCCAAAACTCCTCGAAAACGAGGGCTTTCCTCGCCTTATCCGCTTCCTCAAGGCTTTCGGGGGCATGCATCATCCTGAGGACTTCCGCTTTCGGCGGAATTTGACGCTCCCGGCGAACCTTCTCGGGTAGTTCCGTGTCTATGCCCTTGCCGTATTCCGAGAGGGCGCGAAGGACCAGCTTTCTCAAAAGATTCTGGGCAAGCCCCGCCGTAAGGGGATAGACCGGTAGGACCTTGGACTCCGCTTCCTCCTCGGGCTCTATTTCGAAGGCGGAAGCCTGAATGCTGCCGTATTTCCAGTGAAAGGAACCGTGAACCACTACCGCCGAGCCGACGGGAAACTGGCGCTCCAAAAAGGGGCGGTTAAAGCAGGGAAGCTCCGCAAGGACGCCCTCGGAGTCTTGGAGGACCAGCTTGAGGGTCCGCATGCGGCCGAAACCGAACCAGTCGTGGGCGGAAACCTTGGCCCTCACCGTGATCTTGGGGAAGGCGTTGAACGCGGAGAAAGACTGCTCCCGGGTACGGTCGTCCCAGTCCCGGGGCCAAAGGGTGAGAAGCTCCCCTACGGTCCGAACCTCGAGTCGGGCGAGCTGTGCCGCGGTGGCCGGCCCAACTCCCTTGAGGCGCGTGACCGGAACCCCGATTTCCCGGACGAACACCGATCGCTAGATGGGCAGCGAAAGCAGCAGCTTGCCCAGAAAGCTGACAGCCGCCTGGAGGCCAACGCGGGCAATGATGACCGCCGCCAGTGTGATGATGAGGCTTGTCCGGTAGGGCAGGGCCCTTCCCCGATGGAGGAGTCCCGTTACCCAGGCTATGGGCGGGTTCAGGAAGCGGTCTAGCATGGACCAGAAGGGTGAATAGCCGTAGCGGTTGACGAAGTCGTAGATCAGCCTGACGGCCAGGAATAGGATGAGAATGTTGAAAAAGAAGGAGAAAAAGGACCAGAGCACCTGCAGTATGCCGAAGGCGATGACCCCCAGGGAAAAGCGGCCCGTGGAACCGAAGGTGGAAAAGGTCATGGAGGCTACCGACAGCACCCCCAAGGCCAGGATCGGCGAGAAGTCCACCGCCCCTACCCGGGTAAAGCGGAACCGGCGGAACCAGGTGAGGTAGGGGTCGCAGAGGCCCGCGAGGAAACGCCCCGGGGCGCTGTACTCGAAGTCCGGCAGCCAGGACATGAGAACCCGTACGAGACAGACCAGGGAGAAGAGGTTGATGAGGGTGCTGATCGCGTAGAAGAAGGATTGTACCATGTAAACTTCCTTTATCCTTTAGTTTGAGGGCTCCGCCGCCTTATTCCTTCCAGGCGTTCACGACCCCCGGAAGGGCCGCCACGTCCTCCATGAAGGAATCGCTGGCGGATACCTGAATCTGGTTCGCCGCCTTGATGACGTAGGAACGGGACGAAGCCTCCAGGTGTAAATATACTGAACAGGATCCCGAGGCTTCAAACAGAAAATCGCGAAGGGGCGTAAGCCGGTTCTCGTCGGTATACTCGGGGTCGATCTTTATGTGAACCTCCCTGATGGACTTCGCCTGGAGCTCGTCGGGGCTCACCAGGCTTTCCACGAGGTAGCTCGGGGTGTCCCGGGAGGTATCCACCTTGCCCACGAGGCCCCATACGGAGTCAGCCACGGCCTTGTCCCGGAATTTCTCCCAGGTATTGGGGAAAAAGGTGAGGTCGATGGTGCCGTTGAAGTCCTCGAAGGTACCGAAACCCATCCACTTGCCGCTCTTGGTCTGGTAGGGCCTAACCGTCCTGATCATGCCGACGACAGTGTATAGCTTGTCTTTTTGCGCCCGTTCGGGCCAGCGGACGTCGAGGGTCGAGGCGCGGTCGAAAGCCTTTCGGTAGGCGTCCAGGGGATGTCCCGAGATATAGAAGCCGATGAGCTCCTTCTCTATCCGCAGCTTTTCCCCCTGGGGCCAGTCGTCGAGCTCGTCCCAGACGAACTCGGCGAACTCCTCGACCCCCGTGTCCTCGAAGAGACTGACCTGGCCGAAGCGGGTGGATTCCTTCTTGTGGGCCGCGTAATCCATGGCCCTTTCGAGGTTTGCCACCAGGGTGGAGCGGTGCTTGCCGAGACAGTCGAAGGTTCCCGTCTGGATGAGCACTTCCATGGCGCGCTTGTTCACCGTCCGCAGGTCGATCCGGTCCAGGAACTCCATGAAATCCGTATAAGGCCCGTTTTGAACCCTCTCGGATACGATGTTTTCCGCCGCCTGTTCCCCCAGCCCCTTGATGCCGAGGAGGCCGTAGACGATGTGCCCGTCCACGACGGTGAAGTAGGCGTCGGAGCGGTTGATGTCCGGCGGGTCGATGGGAATGCCCATCTTCCGTCCCTCGGCGATGTATTCCGGGAGCTTGTCCGTGGAGGTGATCTCGTTGGTGAGGTTGGCGGCGATGAACTCCGCGGGAAAGTTTGCCTTGAGGTAGGCGGTGCGGTAGGCCACTACCGAGTAGGCCGCGGCGTGGCTCTTGTTGAAGCCGTAGCCCGCGAAGGGAATGAGAATCTCGAAAATGCGGTCCGCGTCTTCCGCCTTGAAGCCGTTTTTCACCGCCCCCTCGATGAAGCCGATCTTCTCCTTCTCCATGACCTCTTTTTTCTTCTTTCCCATGGCGCGGCGGAGCATGTCCGCCTGTCCCAGGGAGTAGCCCGCGATGCGCTGGGCTACCTGCATGACCTGCTCCTGGTACACGATGACCCCGTAGGTCTCCTCCAGGATGTCCCGGAGGCAGGGATCGGGGTACTCGATCTTCGAGGGATCGAACTTGGACTCGATGAACTGGTCGATGTAGGCCATCGGGCCGGGGCGGTAGAGGGCGTTGAGGGCGATAAGGTCTTCCATCTTGTCGGGCTTTGCCCTCTTGAGGATATTCTGCATGCCCTGGCTTTCGAACTGGAACACCGCGGCGCTCTTACCTTCCCCGAGCATCTTGTAGGTAGCCGGGTCGGTGTCGCTGACGGTGTCGGTGGAAAAGTCCGCGTATTGCCCCCCCCGCTTGCGGATAAGCTCTTCCGTGTGGGTTATGAGGGTGAGGGTCTTGAGGCCCAGGAAGTCCATCTTCACGAGGCCGCAGTCCTCAATGAGGTCCATGGTGAACTGGGTGGCCACCTTGCCGGTCTTGGAGTCCTTGTAAAGGGGTACGTAGTCGGTGAGCTTCGACTTTCCAATGACGATGCCCGCCGCGTGGAGGCTGGTGTTGCGGTTGGTCCCTTCCAGGGCCAGGGCGATGTCGAAAAGCTCCTTGTAGCGGGGATCTTCCCTCAAGGGCGCGAGCTGTCCCGATCCCTGAAACTTCTCGTTCGGGACGAAGGCGTCGATGAGATGGGCCTTGAGATCCTCGGGCACCTGCTTGGTGATCATGTTCACGTCGCTCAGGGGCACCTCGAGTACCCGGGCCACGTCCTTTATGGCGGCCTTGGGCTTGAGGGTTCCGAAGGTGATGATCTGGCCGACCCGGTCGTCGCCGTATTTCTGCCGGACGTACTCGATCACTTCCTGGCGGCGTTCGAAGCAGAAGTCCACGTCGAAGTCGGGCATGGAGATGCGCTCGGGGTTGAGGAAGCGCTCGAAGAGGAGCTTGTACCGCAAGGGGTCGATGTCGGTGATGGTGAGGGCATAGGCCACGATGGAGCCCGCGCCGGAACCGCGGCCGGGACCTACGGGGATGCCGTGCATCTTGGCCCAGTTGATGAAGTCCCACACGATGAGGAAGTAGCCCACGAAACCCATCTTGACGATGATGCCGAGCTCGAAGTCCGCCCTCTCCCGGATCTCGCTGGTGATCTCCGTATACCGCTTCGCGAGGCCCTCATAGACGAGATGCCGAATGTAGTCGTTCTCGTCGGCGAATTCCGCGGGGATGTCGAAGTCAGGGAGAAGGGGGCCCGGCTTGGGAATTGCCACGTCGCACATGTCCGCGATGCGGACGGTATTGGAAAGCATTTCCGGGTAGTCCGGGAATAGGCCCGCCATTTCGTCCGCGTCTTTCAGGTAAAACTCCGAGCCCTCGAAGCGCATGCGCCCCGGCTCGTTCCGGGTCCTCTTGGTCCCGATGCAAAGGAGTATATCCTGGGCGACGTAGTCCTTTTTCTCGGAATAATGGGCGTCGTTGGTCACTACCATGGGAATGCCGAGGCGCCGGGCCATGGCGATGAGCTTGGGCGCGACCTCCCGCTGTTCCCGGATTCCGTGGTCCTGCAGCTCAATGTAGTAGTTCCCGTCCCCGAAATAGTCCCGGTAGCGCCGGGCGTAGGCTTCCGCCTCAGCGGTCTTTCCCTCCAAAAGGAGGGCGGGCAGCTGACCCGCTAGGCAGGCGGAAAGGCAGATAAGCCCCCCTGAGTACTCCCGGATAAGCTCCTCGTCGATGCGGGGCTTGTAGTACATGCCCTCGGTAAAGCTCCGGGAGGTGAGCACCATGAGGTTGCGGTAGCCTTCCTCGTTCTTGGCGATGAGGATGAGGTGATAGTACTTGGTAGTGTGCTCCGAACCGCCCCGCTCGGTCCTGGATCCCGGGGCGACGTAAAACTCGCAGCCGATGAGGGGCTTGATTCCCTGGTCCAGGCATTCCCGGTAAAACCGGAGGGCCCCGAACATGTTCCCGTGGTCCGTGATCGCCAGGGCTTTCTGTCCCAGGGCCTTGGCCCGGGCTATCATCTTTTTATAGGAGGAGGCTCCGTCGAGGAGCGAAAAGTCCGTGTGAACGTGGAGATGGACGAAATCCTGCATGGGGCCATTCTATCACGAAAAGGGCCCCTTGGTCTTGAGTTTGACCCCGCGGTAACCTTTCAAAACCGCCTGAGCGGAAAGAATCTCCGTAAACGGGAAGGGTTCGGTTCCGGGGAAAGGGCCTAACCCCTTCGGGAGAAGGAGCACCCGCAGTAATCCTGCCTATAAAGGCCGTATCGGGCGCTGAGCTCGACGGACCGGCGGTATCCGTCCTTTTTCTTGAAGTCCGCGGGAAGCCACAGGACGCCGTATTTCCTAGCTGCCGCTGTCCCGATGCGGTGAAGCCGCTCGGCGTCCTTCAGGGGACTCACCGACAGGGTGGAGGCGAACCAGGGGAATCCCCGTGCCGCCGCCTCCTTGGCCGTTCGGTCCAGGCGGAGCGCGTAGCATATAGAGCACCGGGGGCCTCCCTCGGGGTCCCGGGTTCGGGTTTTCGTCTTTTCCAGGAAAAGCCCGGTTTCCCGCGGGCCCTCGATAAAGCCCACCTTTCGGGGGGTATCCATCATCTCCAGGAGACGGCGCTGTTCCTCGGCCCGATGAAGGTATTCATCCGCTTCGTCTATGTTGGGGTTATAGTAAAAGACCGTTACCAAGAAATGGGCGCTCAGGGTTTCAATGACCGAGGTGCTGCAGGGGCCGCAGCAGGAATGAAGGAGCAGGGCCGGGGGAGGCGAACCGGCGGATGAGCGAAGTCGAAGCCCCTCAAGGACCTCGTCCATCTCCCTTCGGAGGTTTTTTTTAGATCCTTTCACGGCAGGAGATCCGCTAGCCTTTTGCGGAGGTTGTCCACGAAGGGCATGAGGTCGGTCAGGGCCGAGGTGGGAACCCTAAAGCCGATGGCCCCGGGATGGCCGCCGCCGTCGGTAATCTCCAGATCCAGGAGAATGCTTCTCAAGTCTATTCCGGAAACCTCCCGGGAAACCCTGATGCGGAATTGAATCCGCTCGCCCACCTCGGGACGGTCGTAGTAGGCCGTAAGCCCGAAGGTTCCCGATTTTTCCGCCAGAAAGTCCGTAACCGACTTGACCACCTTCACGAAGAGACTGTAGTCGACCCGGTTGAGGAAGTTCAGGGATTCCTCCTTGTCCAGGACCACGAGCCCCAGGCTCCCCTCGTACCGGGAATGGTCCAGCAGCGCCTGGTAGAGGTCTTTCTCCTCTACCGAAAGGGACTGCAGGGACTTGAAGATATCGTCCATGCTCGAGTAGTTGCCGCTGTTCTTATGGAAGGACTCCCGGAGAATCTGGGCGAAGTGGTTGGTGTAGAAGTTGTAGAAGAAGACGTCCCGGTCCCGCTTGAGGGTCAGGCCGAACCGGGTATCGCCGATTATCCCCGTGAGCATGGAAAGCACCAGGTTTCGGGAGAACATTTCCCTGACCCCCTCGCGGTCGAGGAGGCCCGGCATGAGGGTGAGCTTGGCGCTGAAAAGGGCCAAAAGCTCGCAGGTACTCGTGGCGTGATCCACCAGGCGGAGCCCCGGGGTTCCGCACCAGGCCGCGTCGGCGGAGAGGTGATGGTCAAACTCGATGAGGGGGCAGCCTCCCGACTCCACGAGGGCCCTCAGGGCGTCGTTCATGTCTATCATGTCGGGTTTCGGCGTATCCAGGATGCATATCACGTCGGGGGCTGCGGGATCCCAGTCCGGATCGCCTATGACGGGAATTCCGTTGTAAGCGCAGATATTCATGAGGTAGGCGAGCTGGTCCGGAATGTTTTCCCGCAGGAAGATGGTTACGTCCTTTCGGAATTTCGCCAGGATGAGGGCCATGGAGACGAGGGACGAGATGCAGTCCTCGTCGGGGAGCTCATGGCCGAGAAGCACGAACCGGTTCCGTTCGAGAATGAGGCTGAGGATTTTTTCGATGGTACGCTGCCGTTCCCGAAGGGACCTGAACGCATGTTTCCTCTGGCCGACGTCGCTCACTTTTTTTCCTGCCTCTCCTCTTTCCTACAATATAGCAGATTATCCGCGGGATTACCCGCAAAATAATGCCGATCGCCCCCCAATTTCTCCCACTCTCGGGCGGGATCGTGGGCAATTCTTGCATTGACAGGATTCCTGGCATCCCATATCTTTTAGGTAATCCCTAAAAAATTAGCTAAGGAGAGTGTTATTGAAGGTAGGATTATTTGGTTTCGGCCGTACAGGCCATGAGGTAGCGGAGGAGATCATAAACGATCCCGACTGCGCGCTCCTTTGGGTGGTGCGCAATTCGAAAGAAAAAAACCATAAGTTTGCCAGCGACTTTCTCGGCCATCCCGAGGACCGCCAGGGGGAGTTCTTCTGCAAGGAAGAGGCTCAAGAGGCGGGTTTCTTTAAAAGCCATCCCGTAGACGTAATTATCGACTTTTCTTCCCCTTCGGGGCTCTACGAGTACGCCCCTGCGGCGGATGAAGGAATTCATATCGTCTCCGCCATTTCCCACTACGAGCCTAGGGAAATCGGCTTTTTGAAGGAATTGGCCGAGCGTACCGCGGTGCTTCATTCGGCAAACATAACCCTGGGGATCAACTTTCTCCTGGTGGCCTCCCAGATTCTTCAGCAGATAGTCCCCAACGCGGACATAGAGGTAATCGAGGAGCATTTCAGGGATAAGCGGGGAAAATCCGGCTCCGCCCTCAAGATCGCCCAAAAGCTCGGGCTGGACCCGGTAGAGCACGTGAACTCCATTCGGGTGGGCGGGATCGTTGGTAAGCACGAGGTGGTTTTCGGCCTTCCCAACCAGACGATCCGAATTTCCCACGAAGCCATCTCGCGTAAAGCCTTCGGCACCGGGGCCCTCTTCGCGGCCAGGGCCATGGAGGAGGAGAAGAAGGGCTTTTTCACCATGGAAGAGATCATCCGCAAGGCCTTCTTCAAGAATATCGCCGTAAACTCCCTGCTGACGTGATATACTGTGCCCAGGAAGGAGATTCTTATGAATAAACTGCTCGGAATGATCTGTCTCACCGCCGGGGGCGGTCTCGTCGGCGCCGGTATTCAGCGCACCTATCTCGCGGGGAATAAAATCGCCTCTGGCATGTCCAAGCTTTTAGGGAAGGGAGTTCCCCGCTTTGACGAGACCACCTGGGTATTCCTGATCGCCGGCGGTCTTGTACTGCTCGCCGGGGTTTGGCTTTCCCTCAACGACCGGGGAAGACGCAGATAAGGGCTCCCATTGGGCGCACCCTGCCCTAAACATACCGGATCGGCGCCGCGGGAGTCCCTCGGAGCCGGTCCGTTTTTTTTTTCGTTGACGCCTTACGATACGCCGGGTTAGGATGCTCTACCGACTCTATAGTCGGAAACCGACCGAACGGTCGGATAGGGGTGAGTATGTTTGGATTTGGCGACGTATGGGTATTCCTCGGGTATGCCCTGACGGTGGCGGCGATGCTGCTATGCGTGGTTTGGGGCGTTCTCAACTGGAATAAGCCCAGGGAGGACGAGGGAAAGGAGCTTCGGGAAGAGGCGGAATGGGAAGCGCGGGATCCCGATCTCAATGAGGGAGGCGCGCAATGAACCTGCTCGTACTGACCCTGGTCGTAGTGGCGTATCTCATCGTCACGGGCATTCTCGGCTACGCCGGTTTCCGGGCTACCAAGGATTCAACGGACTACCTCCTGGCGGGACGGAAGATCCACCCCATGGTGATGGCCCTCTCCTACGGCGCCACCTTCATCTCCACCTCCGCGATTATCGGATTCGGCGGCGCGGCGGCGGTGTACGGCATGGGGATTATCTGGCTGACCTTCCTTAACATCTTCGTGGGCATCTTCGTCGCCTTCGTTTTCTTCGGCCGGCGCACCCGCAAGATGGGCCACAACCTGGACGCCCATACCTTCCCCGAGCTCCTCGGCAAACGCTACGGTTCGCCCTTCCTGCAGACCGCGGGGGGAATTCTCATATTCCTCGCCATGCCCCTGTACGCGGGCTCGGTGATTATCGGCGGCGTCCAGTTCGCGGCCCAAACCCTGGGCATCAACTACGAGGTGGCGCTGCTTTTCTTCGTGGCCGTGGTAGCCCTTTACGTGGTCATGGGAGGCATGAAGGGCGTTATGTACACCGACGCCTTCCAGGGCGGCCTCATGTTCATCGGCATGCTTTTCCTGCTCATCTACACCTACTGGATCCTCGGCGGTCCCGGAAAGGCCCACCAGGCCCTTACGGACATGGCCCCGGTAGCCAAGGAGGTCTTCGGCAAGAACGGCCATCAGGGCTGGACCAGCATGCCCCAAGCCTTTTCGCCCTACTGGTGGCAGCTGGTGACGACCATCGTGCTGGGCGTGGGTATCGGCGTTCTCGCCCAGCCCCAGCTCACGGTTCGCTTCATGACCGTCAAGAGCGGGCATGAGCTCAACCGGGCGGTACTCGTGGGGGGCGTATTCATCGCCGTGATGACCGGGGTGGCCTTCACCGTGGGCGCCCTTTCCAACGTGTACTTCATGAACACCGCGGGGCAGATCTCCCTCATCGCGGGGGACAAAAAAACCGACGCCATCATTCCCCTTTTCATCAACCGGGCCTTGCCGCATTGGTTTGTGGCCTTTTTCTTCGTGACCCTCCTCGCGGTGGCCATGAGCACCCTTAGCTCCCAGTTCCATGCCATGGGCACAGCCTTTGGCCGGGATTTCCTGGAGAAGGGCCTTAAGTTAAAGGCCAAGAACACGGTGGCGGTTAACCGTATCGCCATGGGGGCGGGCATCGTGGTGTCGACCCTGGTCGCCTACGGGCTTCCGAAGTTTTACGCCGGGGGAACCGCCATTATCGCCACGGGTACGGCCATATTCTTCGGGCTTACCGCGTCGGCCTTCCTCCCGAGCTATATCGGGGCCCTCTATCTTCGGAAAACCTCCCGCCAGGCGGCGATCGCCTGTTTCGCGACGGGCGTTGTTTCTACCCTTTTCTGGCTCTTCTTCGTTCACGCCAAGGAAGCGATTCCCCTGGGCCTGTGCAAGCTTGTCTTCGGCAAGAGCACGCTCTTTCCCGCATTGGCTAACGTCGACGCCGTCATCGTGGCCCTGCCCCTTTCGTTCATCGTTTACTTCGCCGTTTCGGCGCTGACCCCGCCGGTGGATTCTTCCGTAACCGAAACCGCCTTCCGGGGCATCGACAAGGCGTAAACGAAATTTTTCGTTGACATCCCCCGGCGCCGGGGGTACCCTAGCTTGACCGACCGTCGGGTCGGAAAAGCCGGGGCTGCCCGCGGGCGGGGATTCGATGAAACACACCTTTTACAAGCTTGAGGAATCCAAACGGGAGCGGATCGAGGCCGCGGCGGTGGGGGAGTTTGCCGACAAGGGCTACGACCGCTCCACCCTGGACGCTATCGTTCGCCGGGCCGGGATCTCCAAGGGCGGACTTTACGAGTATATCGATACCAAGGAAGACCTCTTTTCCTTCGCCCTGGAAAGTTCCTACAACCGAATGCGCGATTTCATACGCCGCGGGCTTTCCGGCGTCCCGCCCCAAGGAGATCCCCTTCTTCGGGCACGATCCATCGCCTCCGTGGCGGTGGATTTTTACGTGGAGCATCCCCTCATCATCTCCTTCCTAACCGCCGCGGCGGTGACCGAGAATCCCCAGATGCGGCGCCTGGCCCGCAATTCCTTTACCTCCTATTTTGAGGGGCTTTTCGGGGACTGCGACTTTACGCCCTTCCGCTTCGGCCGCCTGAGGGTTATCGATACCCTGGGATGGATACTGGTAAAAACGAGGACTGACTTTACGGAACGCCTGCGGGAAACCGGCGAAAGCGAAGGCCCTAAGCGCCTTTACCTGGAGGATTGGGACTATTATGTCTCCGCCATCGGCTCTGGAATTTACCGTGACGGCCCCAGGGCCTCACAATAATAAGAAAAAGGATGTAACCATGTTCGGATTCGGCGATGCGTGGGTGTTCCTAGGGTACGCCCTTACGGTGGCCTCGATGCTGCTTTGCGCGGGTTGGGGCATTCTCAACTGGAACAAGCCCAGGGAGGACGAGGAGAAGGAGCTTCGAGAGGAAGCGGAATGGGAAGCGAAGGACCCGGATATCAATGAAGGAGGGGCGCTATGAACATGCTCGTGCTTACCCTGGTAGTCCTTGCCTACCTTATCGTTACGGGTATCCTCGGCTACGCGGGTTTCAAGTCTACCAAGGACTCGACGGACTACCTCCTGGCGGGCCGAAAAATTCACCCCATGGTGATGGCCCTCTCCTACGGCGCTACCTTCATTTCCACCTCCGCCATCATCGGTTTCGGCGGCGCCGCGGCGGTCTACGGCATGGGCCTTATTTGGCTTACCTTCCTCAACGTGATCGTGGGGATCTTCATCGCCTTCGTGTTTTTCGGACGCCGGACCCGGAAGATGGGCCACAACCTGGACGCCCATACCTTCCCCGAACTCCTGGGAAAGCGCTATGACTCGCCCCGACTGCAAACCCTGGGGGGTGCCCTCATCTTCCTTTCCATGCCGCTATACGCGGGATCCGTGATTATCGGCGGGGTACAGTTCGCCTCCCAAACCCTGGGAATCAACTACGAGGTGGCCCTGCTGTTCTTCGTGGCCCTCGTGGCCCTCTACGTGGTCATGGGGGGGATGAAGGGGGTTATGTACACCGACGCCTTTCAGGGGGCCCTCATGTTCCTGGGCATGATCTTTCTTTTGGGCTATACCTGGTGGATACTCGGAGGGCCTTTCAAGGCGACGGCGGCCCTGACGGACCTCGCCCCCAAGGCGGTAGAGGCCTTCGGAAAAAACGGGCATCAGGGATGGACGGCCATGCCCAAGGCCTTTTCGCCCTATTGGCTCCAGCTTGTAACCACCATCGTCCTGGGGGTCGGAATCGGAGTACTCGCCCAGCCGCAGCTCGCTGTCCGCTATATGACCGTCAAAAGCGGTCACGAACTGAACCGGGCGGTGCTGGTGGGGGGCATTTTCATCGCCGCCATGACCGGCGTGGCCTATACGGTGGGATCCCTGGCGAACGTCTACTACATGAACAAGACAGGCCAAATCGCCTTGGCCGCGGGCTCAATGAAAACCGACACGATCATCCCCATGTTCATCAATGACGCCCTGCCGCACTGGTTCGTGGCCTTTTTCTTCGTGACCCTCCTGGCGGCGGCCATGAGCACCCTAAGTTCCCAGTTCCACGCCATGGGTACTTCCTTCGGCCGCGACTTTCTTGAGCAGGGCCTGCAGGTTAAGCCGAAGAACGCCGTGGCGGCAAACCGTATCGCCATGGGGGTAGGCATTATCGTTTCGACCCTGGTGGCGTACGGGCTTCCGAAATTCTTTCCCGGGGGAACGGCGATAATCGCCACGGGAACGGCGATTTTCTTCGGACTGTGCGCTTCCGCCTTTCTTCCGAGCTACGTGGGCGCCCTCTACCTTAAAGGGGCTTCCAAGGCCGCGGCCCTTTCCTGCTTTGCGGCGGGCGTCGTATCCACCCTGTTCTGGCTCTTCTTCGTGCATGCCAAGGAAGCGGTACCCTTAGGGCTCTGCAAGCTCCTTTTCGGAACGGCGACCCTCTTTCCGTCCCTGGCCAACGTAGACGCCGTCATCGTGGCGCTGCCCCTTTCCTTTCTCGTTTATTTTGCGGTATCCGCCTTTACCCCGGCAGTTCGCGAGGAGGTAGTAAAAAAAGCCTTCGCGGGAATCGAAAGAGCTTGACAGATGCGTATAAATATACATAAAATATGAATATGAATACATTGTTCAGCCTTTCGGCCGCCATTCTATCCGTACTCGTTCTTGTACTCGTAGTAGTAGAGGTAGTAGTAGTACCGGGTATCGGCAGACGGCTGTCTGGGGCATGAGCTTTCGTGGTAATCCGCGAAACCCTCCGGCAGGTCCGGGGGGTTTTTTTTTATCTGTCCCGGGAATTCCCGGGGATAATTCGGAAGGGAGAGGCAATATGATTGAAGCGACCGGAGCCCAGATTGTGGTGAAGCTGCTGGAGCGGCAGGGGATAAAGACCGTGGCGGGGATACCCGGGGGCAGCGTACTTCCCCTTTATGACGAGCTGTCAAGGAGCGCCATAGACCACGTGCTGGTGAGGCATGAGCAGGGCGGGGGCTTTTTCGCCCAGGGAATGGCCCGCTCCACGGGCGAAACCGCGGTGTGCATTGCCACCAGCGGTCCCGGCGCGATGAATCTCCTCACCGCCATCGCCGACGCCCGGGCCGATTCGGTTCCCATGGTGGCCATTACCGGGCAGGTTCCCACGAGCCTCATCGGTACCGACGCCTTCCAGGAGTGCGACACCTTCGGGCTGTCCTTTCCCATCACCAAACACAGCGTTATGGTGACCTCCGCCCTGGAGCTTCTTGAGGCCATTCCCCACGCCTTCGCCCTGGCTGCCTCAGGCCGTCCGGGTCCCGTTTTGATAGACATTCCCAAGGATATCCAGCAGCAGCGGGCGCGCTTCGAGGCGTGGCCCGAGCCGGGCAGGGGCGAACGCCGGGCCGCCCGGTTTCACAGCAGCGGCACCGAGATGTTCCGGGGCCTGGATTTGGCCGCGCAGTCCCTCCTGGAATGCGCGGAGCCGGTGCTCTACATCGGCGGCGGCTGCAATTCTCCCGAGGCTGCCCGGGGGGTGAAGGACCTGTTGGAAACCTACCCGATGCCCGCTGTAACGAGCCTCATGGGCCTTGGGGTCGTTTCTTCGGATTCGCCCCTGTTCGCGGGCATGGTGGGCATGCACGGCTCCCTGACCGCGAACAGGGTGATGCACGAGGCGGAACTCGTGCTTGCGGTGGGCGTGCGCTTCGATGACCGCGCCACGGGGCTGGTGCAGGAATTTTGTCCCCGGGCCCGAATTATCCATATCGACATCGACGCCGCGGAGGTGAACAAGATCCTGCCTTCCTGGCAATCGATCGTCGCCGACGCCGAATCGGCCCTCCCAGCCCTGGCGGAAGCCATTCGGGAGGGCTCCGTGCGTGACGGCGCCCTTCGCGCCCGCCAAGGCTGGCTCCAAAAGACCCAGGCCTGGAGGGCGGAATTCGAGGAATGGTCCCGTGAAACCGCCCGGGCGGCAAAGGCCCGCTCCCCGTACCCGAATCCCGGGGAGTTTATCGCTTCGGTGCCCGACCTGGCCCGCTCCGCGGGGGTGAAGGCGGAAGATCTCATCGTGGCCACCGACGTAGGGCAGCACCAAATGTGGGCCGCACAGTTTTACCCCCTCTCCCGGCCCAGGCAGTTCCTGACCTCCGGCTCCCTGGGAACCATGGGTTTCGGCCTCCCCGCCGCGATCGGGGCTGCCGCGGCCAACCCGGGCAAGCGGGTGGTCTGCTTTTCCGGCGACGGCTCGATCATGATGAACATTCAGGAGCTTGCGACCCTGGCGGAACGGGACTACGACGTTACCGTGATCGTCCTGGACAACCAAGCCCTGGGCATGGTTCGCCAGCAGCAGGCCTATCTCCTGGGGGGGAACTTCGCCGCGAGTATCTACGGCAGGAACCCGAACCTCACGGCCATCGCCGAGGGCTTCGGGATTCCGTCTTTCGACGCCTCGGACCCTTCCTGGTCCGCGGGGGCGTTTTCGGGCAAGGGGCCCCGCTTCGTGCGCTGCCGAATCGCCCAGGACGAGATGGTGCTTCCCTTCGTTCCCGGCGGAAAGGCCAACGTGGACGCCATAACGGAAGCCCTGGAACCGGAAGACGGCGCGAAGAAGGCTTCCCAAGGGAGCGTACAGGGAGCGGCTTCCTTGCGGATGAGGTAAAAAACCTCTATACTCCGCCTCATGATCAAGATAGTCTCCGCAGACTTCGTGAAAAGCGCCTCGGGAAAGCAGGGGTATCCCTCCCTTGCGGTTCCCGAGTTCGCCTTTTTCGGACGCTCCAACGCCGGCAAGTCCTCCCTCATCAATATGCTCGTGAACCGGAAGTCCCTGGTTAAGACCGGATCCCGGCCGGGGATGACCAGGCTCATCAATTTCTTTCTCGTGAACAAGGCCTTTTGCCTGGCGGACCTTCCGGGTTACGGGTATGCCCAGCGGTCCTCCCAGGAGCAGGACGCCTTTGACCAAATGCTCGCCGAGTATTCCCGGGAACGCCGGGAGCTGAAGACCCTTTTTTTCCTGATTGACCTCCGCAGGCTGCCCGGGGATGTGGAGAAGGCCTCGGTGGAATGGTTCGAGAGCCTCGGGGTCGAGGTGGTCATCGTGGGCACCAAGGCGGATAAGCTCGGCAGCAACGAGGTCCGCAACGTGGTGAAAAAATGGTCCGCCTTCTTTAACCGTTCCGCGGACCTCATTCCCGTAACCTCGGCCTCGAAAAAGAACGGCCGCGACACGATTTTGAGGCTCATCGCGGAACGGCTGTAGCGGTTTCCGGGGCGGGCTTTTCCGGCGCTTGACAAAAATACGCGCTTTCCTGTAGCTTTCATTATGGAAACGCGCAATATTTTTCTGAACATTTCCCCCCTGGACCATCGGTATTCCCTCTCAGAAGCGAAGATGTACGAACGGCTGTCCGAACGCATATCGGAACAGGCTGCGGTGCTGTCCTGCGCCCGGGCCGAAGTCGCCCTCGTGAAGGCCCACCTCGCGACCCGCGGCACCCTGACTCCTGAGCTGGAGAAAGAACTTGACCGGGTAGCCGACACCATCGATCCCTCCCTCGTATACGCGGAGGAAGAAAAGACCAAACACAATATCCGGGCCCTGGTGAACGTGATGAAGACCATGGTGAGCGGGGAAGTCGCCCCCCTGGTGCACCTGGGGGCCACCAGCGTTGACATCCTCGACACCGCCCTTTCCGTACGCGTCCGGGACGCGGTACGGGAGGTACTTCTCCCGGAACTCCGGGAACTGGAAACCAAGCTCTGCGAGATCGCCGCGAGAGAAGCCCAAACCCCCGAGGTAGGCCGAACCCACGGCCAGCACGCGGTGCCCATCACCTTCGGCTTCGCGGTTTCCGAATACGTGAGCCGCCTCGGGAAGTCGATCCTCGAGATCGAGGCCCGCTCGGGTCAGCTCTGCGGAAAGCTCGCGGGGGCCGTGGGCGCCTACAACGCCACCAGCATGATCGTCCGGGACCCCGAGGACCTGGAACGGCGCTATCTTTCCTACCTGGGACTCGAACCCTCGGAGCATTCCACCCAGCTGGTGGAGCCCGAATACCTCCTGCGCCTCCTTTTGGAACTCAACGTGGCCTTCGGCGTCATCGCGAACCTGGCGGACGACCTCCGCAACCTCCAGCGCTCGGAGGTGGGCGAGGTGTTCGAATACTTCAGCTCCACCCAGGTGGGGTCTTCCACCATGCCCCAAAAGAGGAATCCCTGGAACTCGGAGCACGTGAAGAGCCTCTGGAAGGCCTTCGCCCCCCGGGTCATGACCTTCTTCATGGACCAAATCTCCGAGCACCAGCGGGACCTTACCAACTCCGCGAGCCAGCGCTTCGTGGCGGACTACCTGGCGGGCTTCGGCCTCGCGGTTGCCCGCATGAAGAGCGTAGTCTCCGGCCTTCAGGCTGACCGGGAGGGCATGGCTAAGAACCTCGCCAACGCAGGCGGCAAGGTTAGGGGAGGGGTGCTCGCGGAGCCTGCCTACATACTCCTGGCGGAGTCGGGCATTTCCGACGCCCACGAGGTGATCCGAACGATTACCCTGGACGCCGAGAAGAACGGAATCAGCTTCTTCGAGGCCCTCAAGCGCCAGGGCGACGCCTACGGGCGGATCACCGCCCAGCTCGAGCAGCTCGGCGTGGAGGATCCCGCGAACTTCTTCGCGAACCCCGAGCGCTACCGGGGGCTCGCGGCGGAAAAGGCCGCGGGTCTCGCGGAAAAATACAAGGCCCTTATGAAGGGACCGTCCCTGACGCAGGGAACTGACTAAGGCTTCTTGAATGATGAACCGGCTGCCCGCGCGCGGCCGGTTTTCGTATCCGCACTAATTGGAGGTATAATAATATGATGGAACTTAAAGAAACCCTTTCCTATGACGACGTGCTCCTGCAGCCCGGCTATTCGGAGGTTCTTCCCCGGGAGGCGGACGTGGGTACCGAACTCGTCCGGGGCGTCAGGCTCAACGTGCCGATCATTTCGGCGGCCATGGACACCGTTACCGAGGAGAAGATGGCCGTAGCCCTCGCCCTGGAGGGAGCCGCCGGGGTCATTCACCGCAACCTCAAGCCCGAGGTTCAGGCGGAGCAGGTTTCCAACGCCAAGCGCTACCTCAACTGGATTATCGAGTCCCCGGTCACGGTGGCCGACGACCGCACCATCGGCGACGTGAAGCAGATCATGTCCCGCTATAACGTTTCGGGCCTTCCGGTCATCTCCTCCGACGGGAAACTCGTGGGCATCATCACCGGGCGGGACCTGCGCTTTTGCAGGGACGACGCCCTCCATGTCCGGGAGGTCATGACCAAGGACATGGTGGTCACCGAGGGCAAGCCCACGGTGGACGACGCTCGGCAGAAATTCGACAAGCACCGCATCGAGAAGCTCCCGGTCATCGACGACGAGGGAAAGCTCACGGGGCTCATCACCGTGAAGGACATGGAGAAGCAGGAGATGTTCCCCCACGCCGCCCGGGACGCCAAGGGCCGGCTCATCGTGGGCGCCGCCATCAGCAACAACGACTGGTCCGTCCGCCTTCCCCTCCTCACCGCCTCCCACGTGGACTTCGTGGTTCTCGACACCGCCCACGGCGATTCCAAGGGCGTCATTGAGGCGGTCCGGGCCATTAAGAAGCAGTATCCCGACCTGCCGGTGATAGGCGGAAACGTCGCCACCGCCGAGGGAACCCGCCACCTCATCGAGGCCGGGGCCGACGCGGTCAAGGTCGGCGTCGGACCGGGCTCCATCTGCACCACCCGGGTCGTTTCCGGAGTGGGCGCCGCCCAGTTCACCGCCGTTTGCGACTGCGCCGAGGAGGCGTCCAAGTCCGGTATCCCGATCGTGGCGGACGGTGGCATCAAGTTCTCCGGGGACATCACCAAGGCCATCGGGGCGGGAGCGAACGCCGTGATGATCGGCAACCTTTTCGCGGGCCTCAAGGAGGCCCCGGGGCGGGAGATTATCTTCGACGGCCGCATCTACAAGGAATACCGCGGAATGGGAAGCCTCGGGGCCATCAAGGACGGCTCCGGGGACCGCTACGGCATCGCCAAGGACGAATCCCCCGTGCCCGAGGGAATCGAGGGACGCGTCCCCTACAAGGGAGAGCTCAAGAGCTTCCTCCATCAGCTCGTTTCGGGCTTGCGGAAAGGCATGGGTTATTGCGGCTGCAGAACTGTAGAGGAATTGAAGAATTACCGGAAATTTGTTAGGATAACCGCGTCGGGCCTCCGCGAAAGCCATGCCCACGACGTGACCATCACGCAGGAGGCCCCGAACTACTCCCGACACTAAGTAGGTAGACATGAACGTAGTCGTTATCGGCGCCCAGTGGGGTGACGAAGGTAAGGGAAAGATCGTTGACTATTTAGGCTGCGATTCCCAGTGTATCGTGCGATTTTCCGGCGGCGCCAACGCCGGTCACACGATCGTTTCCAACGGGGTTCAGTACGCGCTGCACCTGGTCCCGTCGGGCATCCTCCATCCCAACAACGTCGTGTTCCTGGGCGCTGGAATGGTCATTGACCCCGAAGCCCTGTTCACGGAATTGGCCATGCTCACCGAAAAGGGCATCGACTGGGAAGGGCGGGTGTTTATCTCCGACCGGGCCCACATCGTGCTTCCCCGGTACCGCCAGATGGACAAGGACCGCGACGCCTCCCGCAAGCGGCCCATCGGCACCACCGGACGGGGCATCGGAACGACCTACGCCATGAAGAGCGAGCGGGACGGCATCCGCCTCGCGGACCTTACCTGGAAGGAGAAGATGGATGAGCTTGAGGAGGCCGACCGGGCCTTCCTCGCCCCCTTCACCGAGCGCCTCCTTTCCATGAAGGTTAACCTCACCACCGAGCTTTGGAAGATGCGGGGCAAGAAGGTGCTCTTCGAGGGAGCCCAGGGAGCCCTCCTGGACCTGGATCTCGGCACCTATCCCTACGTTTCCTCGGGCTTTTCCTCCTCCGCGGGGGCGGCCATCGGAGGCTGCGTCGGGCCCAGGGCGATCGACAAGGTTCTCGGGGTGTTCAAGGCCTATTCCACCCGGGTGGGCAACGGGCCCATGCCGACGGAATTCGACGCCGACAGCCAGAGCGAGCTTTACAACTTCGTCCGGGAGACCGGCAGGGAATACGGGGTGACCACCGGCCGGCCCCGGCGCTGCGGCTACCTTGACCTGGTAGCCCTCCGCTACGCCTGCCGTTCCAATTCCATCGACTCCCTGGTTCTTACCCACCTGGACGTCTACGATACCCTGGACGACATCGAGGCCTGCGTGGGCTATACGGTCAACGGAACCGTCACCGAGGACTTCCCCGCTTCCATCGAGGAACTCAACGAGGCCAAGCCCATCCTCAAGCATTTCAAGGGCTGGAAGAAGGAGCTCAAGCAGTGCCGGTCCTACGACGCCCTGCCCCAGGAAGCCCGGGAGTACGTGGAGTTCATAGAGAAGTACTGCGAAACCCCCATCGGGATCATTTCCGTGGGCTACGACCGCAAGGAAACCTTCATCCGCGAGGACGTGTGGTCGAAATAATTTGACAAAAAACGATTCCCTGTCATATCATGAGCGGGAACTAAAAAAAAGGCTGTCCTTCGGGGCGGCCTTTTTTTTCGTCCGTCCCGGGGCACAGCCGCGTAAAAACGGCCGGATCGCGCAACCTGCGCCCCCCCGGGGGTGTCAATATTCGGTTAGAAGGAGCTTTTTTTCAGCCATGCAAACCATCGATGATCTCGGCGCCTATACCGTTCCCGCCCTTTTCGTGAACAGCCTGTCGAAGTATTCCGACCGTCCCGCCCTCTCATACGTCGGGGGCGAGCCCCTGACCTACGCCGACGTGGGGAGGGTCGCTGAAGACCTGCGCAACAGGCTTTGGCGCCTCGGAGTGAACCAGGGAGACCGGGTTGCCCTTTACGGCGTTTCCAGCCCCAACTGGGGCGTTGCCTATTTCGCCCTGAGTACCATGGGGGCCGTCGTGGTTCCCCTGCTGCCCGACTTCAGCGCCCAGGAGGCGGAAACCTGCATGAACCATGCGGGAACCACCGCCTTGATCGTTTCGCGAAAGCTCGCGGATAAAATCAAGGACAACCCCTCCTTCAGCCGGGGTCCCGTAGTCGTTCTGGAGGACTTTTCCGTCATGTCCGGCGCTGAGGTCAGGACCGGGGAGGTTCCCACTACGGAGGTACGCGAGGAGGACACCGCCTCGATCATCTATACCTCGGGAACCACGGGCCGTTCCAAGGGCGTGGAGCTCACCCACCGGAACCTCGCCTTCACCGCCATCGGGGGGCAGTTCTTCCAGCGGATCAACAAGTACGACGTGGCCCTTTCGGTGCTCCCCATGTCCCACGTTTACGAGTTTACCATCGGCTTTCTCCTTTTTTTCCTGAACGGCGCATGCGTCTACTACCTGGACAAGCCGCCCACGGTGACAACCCTCTTACCCGCCCTCAAGACGGTACGGCCCACCCTGATGCTCAGCGTGCCCCTTATCATGGAGAAGATCTTCAAGAACAAGATCGTGCCCACCTTTACCGCAAAGGAGGCCACCGCCAAGAAGTACGCCAAGCCCTTCTGGAGAAAGCTCTTTCACCGCCTGGCGGGCATCTCCCTCCGGAAAACCTTCGGGGGGCGCCTCAAGTTCTTCGGCATCGGCGGCGCCAAGGTCGACCCGGTGGTGGAGCGCTTCATGAAGGAAGCCCGCTTCCCCTACGCCATCGGTTACGGCCTCACGGAAACCTCTCCCCTCCTGGCGGGGGCCGGGCCGCGGCGGACCTTTATCGGCGGGGTAGGTAAGTTCATGCCCGGGGTAGAGCACAAGATCATCGACGCGGATCCCGCCACGGGGATCGGGGAGCTCGTGGTCAAGGGCCTGAACGTCATGAAGGGCTACTACCGGGAGCCGGAGCTTACCAAGGCGGCCTTTACCGAGGACGGCTGGCTGCGCACGGGGGACCTGGGCATAATCGACGAAAAGGGAAGGCTCTCCCTGAAGGGCCGTTCCAAGAACATGATCCTCAACGCCGCGGGGGAGAATATCTATCCCGAGGACATCGAGTTCGTCCTCAACCAGCATCCCCTGGTGGTGGAGTCCCTCGTGGTGGAGGGCGAAAATTCCTCACTGGTGGCCTACGTGCAGATTGACCCGGAGCGGGTGGAGGCGGAATCGAAGAAGCGTGAAGCCGCCGGCGGCAAGCCCCTGACCGTTCAGGCGGTTCAGGAGATGGCGGGGCAGCAGCTCCAGGCCATGACCCACATGATGCAGTACAAGAGCGAGGAGCTGGTGAACGAGATCAAGTTCTTCGTGAACGATAAGGTGAACAAGATCTCCCGGATCGACCGGGTCGAATTCATCACGGAATTCGAGAAGACCGCGAGCCAGAAGATCAAGCGTTACCTTTATACCCTCACGAAGCACGTGCACCACAATACCTGACCTACTTGAGGGTAAACCTCACGGGATACCGGAACCGGACCGCGGCGGGCTTCCCGTTGGCCCGGGCGGGCTCGCAGCGGATTCCTTCCAGGGCCGCCAGGGCCGCCTCGGCGAAACCGAAGCCCGGGTCCTTGAGGACCGTTATCTTTCGGATAGTCCCTTCCTCGTCGATAAAGAGTTCCAGATAGACGACCCCCTCGATCCCCTGCCTCAACGCGATGGGCGGGTATTGTATCCTTTCCAGGATCGCGGAGGTGGGGATCGCCGGTACCACCGAGATCTTGTGCTGGGGCAGGTATTCGACCGCCGGGGGAGACAGCTCGGATTCGTCCTTGACCTCCACGACGGCCTCTTCCGTTTCGGTTACGGTTTCGGCGGCTTTCGGCTGTTCCATGACCTTCGTCACGGGGGTTTCCGGGGGCGGCGGCGGGGGCAGGTACTCCTCCACGTCCACGAGCTTGAAGACCTCCGCGCCAAGGTCCGCTCCCGTCTCCTTCTGGGGCAGGGCGAAGCGGACCCAGGTAAAGGCCGCCAGGTGGGCCAAGGCCGCGATAATGAGGAAGACCGGCATGCGGTAGCGCCATATCCATTCCTTCATCACAGGGCCTCCTTTACCACGAAGCTTACAACCCGATGCTGGAGCCTTTGGAGCACCTTTACCACCCGGTCCACGTTGCGGTAGGGGGTTTCCCGGTCCGCGATCACGTGTACCCGGGTCTCCGGCTTCTCGGCAAGGGTCCCCGCGATAACCGCCTCCAGTTCCGCCATCCCCAATCGCTTTCCCTCCACGGTCACCTCTCCCCGCCGGTCCACCCATATTTCCAGGTTGTCCTTCTCCTGGGTTTTTTCCAGGGTTTGGGCCTCGGGGTAGCTTATGGGGACCTCGTGCCGCTGGTTGATAAGGGAAATGAGCATTATGAAGATAAGGAGCAGGAAACCGATATCCGACATGGACGACATGGGGATGAGGGGCTTTTTCCGTTTTCGGGAAAGGTTGATCACGTTGCCCCCCCGTCCATCCGGAACGAGAAATTTTCCACCTTCAGGGCCCGTATCTCGTGGATAACGTTTACCACCGCCTGCCAGGGGGTATCGGGATCCACCAGAAGGAGGAAGGTCATGTTCGGGTAGCCCGCCTTTTTAGTCAGTATCTCGCTCCTCAGCCCCTCACGGTCGACGGCCTTCCCGTCAAGGGTGAGGCTCCCGTCCGCCGAGAGACTGCAGCGAAGGAGATCCCGGCTCTGGACCACCCGGGGCCTGGACGTGTCGGGAAGGTTCACGAGGAAGCCCTTATTCACGTTGAACCCCGCGATCACGATGAAGAAAACGATTAAGAGGAAGGAAAGATCGTTGAGGGTGCCCGATTCGCCGGGATCCCCCGGGTCTCGGCGGGCTATGGGGTTTTTCATGCCCGGTCGCTTCCCATGCTGCCGGTTTCGATGAGGGTGGCTTCCAGGTCCGTGACGGCCTTGGTAACGTCCGCCGCGAAGGTATCCACCCGCTGGATGAGCAGGTTATATGTGAGAAGGGCAACGATGGCGATGCCCAGGCCGAACACGGTGGTGATGAGGGCCTCGTAGATGCCGTTGGCGACGAGCTGGGCGTTGACCTCGGTGGCGCTGGCTATGGATTTGAAGGCCCCGATCATCCCCGATACGGTTCCCAAAAAGCCCGTCAGGGGGGCGAGGGAGGCCAGGGCCGTAAGATAATTAAAGCCGTTCTCCAGGCGCCGGATCCGTTCCCGGGCTTCAGCCTCGGTGGCCTTTTCCATGCGCCGCTCCCCGTAGCGGGCGTTTTTCACCAGGGCGAGGAGGATCGAGGCGGGGGTGTTCCGCCTTTTCTCCGCTTCCAGGAGGGTTTCCGCCTCACCGGTACCTCCTGAAAGGAGGGCCTCCTCCACTGCCTTTTTAATGCGTTCCACCGAAAGGTTATGCCAGGCGAGGTAGGCTATGCGTTCCACCGAGAGGGCAATGGTGGCCACCGAAAAGGCCAGAAGGGGCCACATGAAGGGTCCGCCGAGCTGAAAAAGGCCGATAAGGCTCCATTCTTGATTCATGTCATTTCTCCATTTGATACATAAGGTAAAAGAGCTCCGGGCATTCTTCCCAGTCCCTCCAGAGGGTTCCCGAATTCCTGACCTCTGCGAGCCGGGCGTCGAGACCCTCGGTATATACGCGGTCCCACAGGAGATCCTCTCCCCGGACCCGGTTCGCGGCGGTTTTGGGCGAGGGTGAGCTTCCTTCGGGATACCCGTAGATTTCCGGGAAGAGATAGCTTCCCGCGCACTGCTCGAAGGATTCCCGGCGGGTCTTTTTGTTCCGCGCCGAAAAGACGGGGAAACTCCGGTCCCCGAAAGCCTCCCGAAGGGCCAGAGCCGCCGTTTCCGCCCGGATGAGCCGGCGGTCCAGGGCTGCGTCGGCATCGCTGCCTGACAGTACCGAGTCCCTGTAGCGTATCCTGGCGCCCTCGGCGGAAAGGAATACCAAGGGCTCTTCGGGTTCGAGGCCCGCCCTTTTTCCCTCGCCGACGATCCTTAGGCTGCCGGAAGCGAGAATCCTTGCCTCGGTCCATCCGTCCCGCCAGTTCGTGAACCAGCGGACGCCGTCGACGACCACGAGCCTCTCCCCGTCCAGCGTGCCCGTTAGGGCTATCTTTTTCCCCTTCAGGGGATAGATCAGGACCTCGCCGTCCTGCCCGGTTTGGGCAAGCACCGGATCATAATCTCCCGGAACCGGCTTGCCCTTGGAAGCCGAGGCGCAGGAGGCGAGGAGGGCCGCCGTCAGTGCCAGGACGGTCATGGGATAGAGCGGGAACCTGAATCGAGCGCGAATATTCATGGTTTTATCCTGTTCAATAGCTGAGTTTATACCCAACCGAAATCTGGGGTATTCCGATCCCGAAATCGGCGCTGTCGCTGTCGGGTTGTTCCTCCCCCGTAAAGGGATCGAAGGACGCATTGGTCTTGGGCGAGTAGAGGTTCACGAAGACGTCTTCCGCCCCGATGTAGTATTCCCAACGGACCTTGGAATTCCGGTAGTAGTTAGAGAAGGACACCCGCAGGTCTACGGGGCAGGAAAGCTCCGTGCGCAGGTCCGGGTCGTAGGACTCGTCCCGGCGGTACTGCTCTACCACCGTACCGTCCTCGGCGACGGCGGCGTACATTTCTATGTTTCCCGCCTTCGGCTTCGGAGTTCCCGAGGCCAGGCGCGCCTTCGCCGTGAAGGTTAGGCCTCTCGCGGGTTTCCAGTTCAGGATGAGGTTCATGCTGTGAAAACGGTGAAAGGAGGGGTAATACCACCGCCCCAGGGGATCGCCGCTGAGGTCGGTCATGCCTTCCTCGGGGGGATCCATGGGATTGAGGAATTGGGACGTTACGAAGGAGTAGGTGAGGTACCCGTCCCAAAGGCGGCTGGTTTTCCTTTTCAGCATGAGATCGAATCCCGCCGCATAGCCGGTTCCGTCGGTTTTCGCGGCATACCGGGTTTCCAGGGTATCCGGATCCTGCCAAAAGGCCGTATAGAGACGGTCGAACCACTGCTTGTAGTAGGTTTCTATCCGAAAGGACCAGGAGTCGGCGAAGGAAAGTTCCGCGCCGAGAACGTTGAACCATGCCCGGTTCGGACCCGCCTCAAAGCTCTTGATGCCGTACTTGTCCTCCGCCGCCACCGCGTCCAGGGGGAACATGGAGAAAAAGCCGGATCCCGCGGAGAGGGTCAGCCCCGCCCGGGGACGCCACTGGACCGTTGCCCGGGGATTCGCCACGGGATAGGTATTGAGCTCGTAATCCCGGTTCCACAGGAAGAAATGCTCTGCCCGGAGCCCCAGCTCGCCCGAGAGAAGGGAGGTGTCGCTTCCGAAATTCCAAAGGCCGTAGAGGGCCGTGTCGACGGTCTTGTTGCCTTCCAGGTCCGTGGATACTTCCATGGCGGTGTATGCCGCCGAGTCGGCTCCTGTCTCAAACTCGGACCAGCCCTTCATTTCCTGCTTTGAGCGGAAAACCTGAAAGACCTCCTCGGCGCCCAGGGACAGGACGTGGCCTTTAGCCGCCTGGAATTCCGTTTCCAGCTTTCCCTGGACCTGGTTCAGGGTTTGACGGGAGAATCCGCTGAAGGTGAGGGAGCCTTCGGGGATCGTATACCCCGTCTGTCCCGAAAAGGCGACGGTGGTTCCGTCGAGAAGGAAGAAGGTGCGGCCGTCGAATTGGTCGAGGAAGGCGGCGCTGTAGTCGCGCTCCCCGAATCGGTCGAAGTACATGGACATGTCCATGGTCTGGTTGTTCCATCCGCCCTGAAGCCGGACCACGGCAAAGTCCGCGGGCATCCACCGAAGGTCCGCCGCGAGGAAGCCCTGCAGGTTGAGCCAGTCGAAATCCGCGAGGGTAGTCACCCCTTCAGCGGAGGCCTCCGAATGCACGCCCACCCCGTCGCTTCCGAAAAAGCCGTTGAGGGAGAGCTTAAGCGTATCGCTGGGAGCCCAGGATCCCTTGGTGTAAAAGTCGCGGATAAAGGGCATGGTGGGAATGGATTCCGACATGGGCGGAACCAGTCGAAGCGCGTAGTCGTTGAGGAGGGCAAGACTCTCCAGGTAGGTTACCTTGCCCCCTATGAGGAGTGCCGCGGAGGAAGAGAAGGGAATCTGGGCGAAAAGGTCCGTGGAGGTGGTGGAAATGCCCCCTTCCACGCGGACCTGTCCAGGCTCCGGGGTCAGGGTGGTCACCTCCAGGAGTCCCGACATGGCCCGGCCGTAGCGGGCGGAGAACACGCCGTTGGACATCTTGGCGGCGTCTACCATGTACGGATTGAAGATCGAGAAGGCTCCCCCCCAGTGCCAGGGGTAGGGCATATAGACCCCGTCCATGACTGTGCCCATTTCCTCAGGATAGCCTCCCCGGACGGAGGGCATGGAATTCCACCCCCCGGTGAAGCCTACTCCCGGCAGGGTCCCCACGGAAGACATGATGTCTTCCACGAGGCCGATGTTCGCGGTGGTATCCATCTCTTCCCGGTTCATGGCCACGGAAATGCCCGATTTCTGGTCTGACTTGCCCGGCGCGCTTCTTTCGACCACCAGTTCACGGCCTTCAATAACGTCGGAAATGGACAGGGCCACGTCTATTTTGCCGCCTGAAGGGGGCAGGGTCCCCCGGTAATCCCCGTAACCCGGAAAGGACGCCCTTAGGGTCATACGGGGGGCGGGGTCGGGGACCTTGAAAGAGGCCTGTCCGGCCTCGTCGGTTGACGCCTTCTGGGCCGCCATTCCCGCGCCCGTGAGCTCCAGTTCGGCCCCTTCCAGGGGAATGCCGAGTTCCCGGTCCGTCACCGTTACCGCGACAGTCCTAACCGCGGGAGCCGCGGCGGTTTCCGGGCTCCCCGAGCTTTGGGCCGCCGCGGCCCAGGGGTACAGGAGGGCCAGGATGCCCAGCGTCAGCCTGGGCACCCCGCGGGGGGATTTTACTTTTTTCGCTGAAATCAAGGTTAGAACCTCACTCCGAAGAAATACGCGGGATACACTTCCGCCTCACCGTACCAAACCTTGCGGGGCCTTTCCTTGCGGTCCCTCTGGAAGGCCTCGTCGTTGAAGCCCATGATCCGGATATCCGCCGAAACCCCGACGAAGATACCGAAGTGCTTCGTGAAATTGAGGTTAACGGTGCCCCGAAGGGAGGGTACGAGCCAATTTTCCAGGGTATCCCCGACCTCGGTCATGATCCTGTCGTCCCTTTGGGCAGCCTCGTCGGTGCCGTCGACGACGTTAGGGTACTGGTCGTTTATGCCCTCGATCTTTCGCGTCAGGGCGTCCAGGGACCCCTGCTCGAGATACTGCTTAGCGAAGATCTCGATATCCGCCGAGAATGGACTCCCGTCGATGATCCTGGTCCCGACGCCGTAGCCGACGCAGCCGTAGTTTCCGGGGAAGTCCCGGTCGGTACCCGCGAGCACGGTGGTCCAAAGGCTCTTGGAGCCGCCTTGGTACTGAAACCAGAGCATCTCGTCGCCGTCGAGCCACACCGAGGTGGAGATGATTCCGTCGGCGATGAAATTGAGGAGCCCTATGGGAAGGCCGTTGACCGACCTCGCCACGTTGATCACGCCGATCTGGACGCCGTTCACGGTATCCGCCACGTTTAGAAAGGCCGAGGCCTGTACGCCGTTGCTTTCCTTAAGGGCGATGTTGAGGAAGGGCGAGCCCTGAATCCCCGAGAAACCGCCTCCCGCTATGTTCATGAACCCCGAGCCCTGGAACCACTGCACGTGGCCCGCGGTGACGTTGAGGAAGCCCGCTCCCTGGATTCCGGAGAAATCGCCGGACACGGTATTCATGAAGCCCGCTCCCTGGACGCCCGTGGAGAGCCCGTCGCCGGAGAGAACGTTCATGAAGCCCGAGCCCTGAACGCCGGTCATGGTGCCCGAAAGGGTACTCATGAAACCGGAGGCCTGAATTCCCGTCAGGTTGCCGGTGATGAAGCCGCCGAAGCTCGAGGCCTGAAGCCCGTCCACGTCGTGGTTTTGGGCCATGAATATCCCGAGGGAGGTATTTACGTTATCCTTGGGCGTTCCCGGCATCATGAGGCCCGGTACGAGACTTACGCTGAAGGGAACGAGGTTGCGCGCCACGGTGTCTTCCTGCTTCCTCTCGCCCTCCTCTTCGTTCGGTCCGCGGGTCCTGGCGATGCCCCGGGGAATCTCGGCGAAGCCCGCCGCGTCGAGGGTGAACCTGGACCCGTCGGGAAGGTAGATGGTGTCCTGAAAGGTTCGCTCGCCGTTGAGCATGGTAACCTGGTACACCCCCGACGAGAGGGCTAAAAGAAGCTCGGTGCCCCGGATCTTGTTCACCTCCGACACGAGTTGTCCCCCCGGCGCGCGGAGGAAAAAGCGTCCTTCCGTCTGCTTCGGGAAGACCAGGGTCGATTCCGCCTGGGTTATGTCCGTAAGGACCAGGTCGCCGGAACCCACCAGGGTGATGTTGTAGGAGGGGTGCTGGGGCCCCGCGGAGGCGGTCTCGGTCTGGGAGAGGGTCTGGTTGAAGGCGTAGTAGTACAGCTCGTTCAGGGAGACGCGCCCGTCCATGTTCGCGTCCGCCGCGCCCCGCAGCCCCGTGACGAGGGCCTGGGTAAAGTAGGAGGACTGGATGGCGTCGGACTCCTGGGATGTTTCGGTCTCCGAACTGGAAGAAAGATAGGCATGTCCCTGTACCACCGAGGAGTCGTCCACCAGGAAGGGCTTTTCCCGGGAACCGCCCTTGGTGCGGATAAAGTTCCCGGAGAAGCAGGAGTCGAGCATGACTACGTGAACGTCCGTGGGAACCGAGTTGAGGGCCGCCTTCAGCTCCGAGTAGGGGTAGCTTTCGGATCCCAGGAGGAACTCGGCCTCGTCGGAGTGGCCGGAATAGTAGAAGAGAAACTCCGTGCGCTTCGCCTTGCCCTTGTTCCTTTCCACCGACCGGGTTAGGAGCTTGAAGGCCTCGTCTATCTCGTTCCGGGTCGGGTCCGAGAGGATAACGGAATTTTCCGAGCGGACGCCGCCGATCTCGAACATGGTGGAGGCGATGCGCGCGGCGTCGGAAACCGCGTACCGAAGGGTAGCCCTGCCGTCGCCGCCCTGGTTGGAGGCCACGTAAAGGGCGTAGCGCTCGACCGGAAGGGATTCGGGCGCTGCGGCGGACGCGGAACCCTGAGGGGGCAGCTCCGCGGGTTTGGGGGCCGCCGACGCGCCAATGGACGCGAGGGCGCAGATTGCTATGGCTAATCCGCGAAGGACCGCGGCGTGGATGGTTGCTTTCATGGGAAAACTCCTCATTTGCGCAGGAGAACGTCCGTCTCCCGCGTGCCCCCCGGAAGGAGCGGGTCCAGCGCGAAGGTGCCCGTGGGGTGTATTTTCGCGAGGTTGGAAAGATCGTGCTTGAGGCCGTCTAGAGAGAAGGACCGGCGGCCGCTCACGAAGATAAAGCGTTCGAATTTCGGGGCGTCGTCAAGACGGTAGGAAAAGGGCAGGGCGATTTCCCCGGAGGCGTCCAGGGGCCCGCTCTGGTCGCCCAAGTCGGGGAAGTGCTGGGTCACGACGCCGTTCCCGTCTACCGAAAGGATCGCGCCCCACGAATCGGTTCCCGCGTAGTAACGAAGCTGAAGCACGTCGTTCATGCGGGCCGCGGAGCCGTTGGCGAGCCGTTCGGCCCCGTCCGCGGCCTTGCGGTATACGCTGAGGTTCGGGGCCGAGCCCTTCGCCCGGATGCCCAAGCCCGATCCGGAGTCCGCCGGTCCCGAGATCAGCCCGTTTTGCAGGGCGGGGTTTCCCAGGTAGACGAATCCCGCGGCAAGGGCGATGCATGCCGCCGCCGCCATGGGCGCGAAGCGGATTACCGCGGACGAGCTCAAGGGGAACCGGATCGCCCCCTTGGGGCGCCGCTCTTGTTCGGATCGGGAGGCGGATCGGGAGGCTGCGAGCTTTGCCTCCACCGCCAGCCGCATCCTGTCGGCGGGATACCGCTCCAGGATGTCGCGGTTGTCCCCGCGGAGCCGGTCAATTTGTTCTTTTTCGCCGGGATCAGATCCCAAGGGCATTTCGTTCAGCAAT
>QKDA01000106.1 GCA_003246765.1 Spirochaetales bacterium
GAGGCGCAATGGGCGGACGTGTCCGGGGGAACCTATTACCCCGTGGACGGGGGGGGCGAAACGGGGCTTGTCTACGTTGCCCGTTACTCCGGAAAAACCGGGGTAATGGTACTTGGCCCCTCCCTCCTTCGGGAGGCCTCTCCCCTGGCGGAGAGCGAGACGGGGGCGGCTTCCGGCCGCACCCCCGAAAGCCCGCCCCGTATCGCCTTGGACGTTTCCCCCTTCACGCCCCTTCCCTGGCTGCTTAAGGGAGTCTTCCTTCCCTTGCCCGTCAAGGCCCCGAAGGACGTTTCCGAGGCGACGGGGAACATCCTTCCCGGTTTCCTTTACGTCACCGGGTCCCCCACGGAAGCCTCCCTGTATTCCCTTAAAAGCGCCTTTTCCGCGGAGCCCTTTTTCGTGGACTATGAGCTTAACGGATCCTGGTCCGCCGGGAAGGGAACCCTGGAAGGGGAAGTCGCCGATCACCTGCGGCCCTATCCCTCCGGGGGTTCCGCCTATCGGGACCTCAGCGCGAACGCGGGCTTTACGCGGGTCTTCCCCCTCTATCCAAGTTGGAACCGTATATCCGCGTCCCTTTCGGTTTCCGTCCACGGCTACGGGCGGGAAAACGCCGTGGAGGGGGGGCTGTACGGGGAACCTATCGAGTCCCTTTCCGCCGGAATGGACGGAACCTTCCAATGGCAGGCCGTCCGGAGATCCCAGATTGCCCGGTTCCCGATCCTGGCGGTAACCGAAACGGGGCCTTTCCTTGCCGTTAACGGCTGGCTGGGATCGCAGTTTCCCGAAGGGTCGCGAACCGCCCTTTTACAGGGAGTCGCGGGGGTCCGCCTGCCCCTCGTCCCGCTTTCCCTTTCCCTGGCGGGGATGTACGCCCCATCCTTCCAGGTTGGCCCGGTTACGACCCGGGTAGACGCCGAGAGCGCCCGGGATTTTGAGGCCGGGGTGCTTCGCTACGTGGAACGCTTTCCCGAGTATGCCGGCACTGACCGGGACGTCGCCGGAACGGAGGCCGCCTGGTCCTTCAACGGGGAGGCGTTCCCCTTAACCCTGGAGATTCAACGGGGCGTTCCCCTGCTGCCCCTCTACGCCAACCGCTTGATCCTTTCCGGGGGCTACCGGGCGGGCTGGTTCGCCGTCCCCGGCGAATCGCCCCTGTTCGTCGATTCGGGCTACGGACGGGTGACCCTTCAGGGGGCGATCGTCATGGGCGCCCTGAGCGCGGTGGTGCTGACCTTTCAGGCAGACTATTCCCAGGCCCTGCGCGCGCCGGCAAGCCATTTCGGCGTTACCTTCGCGTCTTCTTTCAGTCTCTAGGGCACCGCGGAGGGAAATGCTTGTGTTCGCGGGGTCGATGCGGTTATAATGGACCGGACAGGGGGATGATGTGGCATCACGGGGTACCTTAGGCAGGGTTGTCATCCTGCTCGTCTTGATAGTTTTACTCGGAACCGGCGGTATTCTCTGGTTTGACTACCTCGGCATCATCGACTCCCGGCATTATTTCGCGCCCCTATACAAGCTCCTCGGCATGAATCCCCCCGCGGGGATTACCACGCTGCCCTCGGAAAACGGCGACCTTGACGCGGACCGCATCGCCAAACGCCTGGAGGCCCTGGACCTTCGCTCCCAGGAGCTGGACCGCCGGGAAGTGACGATCGTGGAAAAGGAAGGGGAAATCCTCCAGAAGGCCCAAGAGCTTGAGGATAGGCTCTCCTCGGTGGAAGAAAAGGAAAAAACCTTCGCCGAGACCCAGCGTCAGGCCGACGAGCGCAAGCGCAACGTCGAGCAGATCGCGGACTACATCAACGGCATGCCCCCGCAAAACGCCGTGGCCAACCTCCTGGCCATGGACGATCAGGATATCATCGACGTGCTGAGGGCGGTGGAAGCGAAGGCCCTCAAGGCGGGGAACGCGTCCTCGGTCTCATACTGGTTCTCCCTCATGCCCGCAGACCGGGCGGCGGAGATCCAGAGAAAAATGGCTAACAAGCCCGCTACCCTCCCTTAAAAAAAAGAGTCATTCCCGCCCCGGGACCTCCCGACAATGGAAGTGCGGCATTCTAGCCGCAGGAAATCCAATCGGAGGTGCATGACGTGACGCAAACGCTTGATGTCCAGGTCCGCGAGCCCGTCCGACCGGCGGATAACCGCGCGCTTCAGGAGTCTTCCCGACTCCGGGGCGCCGTATCCGCCCTGTCGGAAGGGGTGTCGTCGGGGAAGGACGGAAAAACGGGCGCCGAAACTGCACGAAACGGACATTCATTCCTCGCGATCATCGAAAAAATGATCGCCGGCGCCAAGGAAGGTGCGGGACAGCCCTTAGGGAATCCCGCCATTGCCGAAAGAGGAGCAGCGGGCGCGCAAAGCCCCGGGGACCCCCCCAAAAAAAACGAAGGAAGGAACGCCGCCAAACCGGCAGCCCTTTCGAAGCTTAAGCTTTCCGACCAAAGGCAGGTAGGCGCAACCCAGCCACTATCGGAAATGAAACCAGGGCAAGAGACTCGGCGCGAGGCCTCTCTTTCGCCTGCGGAGAGCCTTCTCTCCATGAAGGGCGGGAAGGAAACCGCGGCGGAGGCCGCAAAGGGCGAAACCGATACGGTTCCAGTAAAGGACAAGGGCTTGCGAAGCCCGATCCATCGGGACGCCCCGGAGGTTCAGTTCTACGCAGAGTCCCTTTCGTCCCTTCACAGGGCCGGAAGTTCCGACAAAGAAAGGTCCCAGGGCTCTTCCGCCCAGGAAACCTCGACAGTGAAGGAAGCCAAAAACCATCGCCGGGAACGCTCAGCGGTGATCGGCGTGGTGGACGAACGTTCCGCGCAGGCGATTTCACTTTCTCAAGAGGATTCCGGATTGAAGACTTCCTTGAGGGAAGGGGGCGAGGGCAGCGCCGAAATGACCATCACCCTGCGGGATGACAGCCCCGCCAGGGGCGAGGGGAGCATGTACCGGCTTTCCGATGACGCTCCCGGGAAAGCCCAGGACTTTCAGCGCATGCTGAGCCAGGAAATCCGGTCGAACGCCCAGGAATTCGTGAGGGCGGGGCAAATTGTCCTGCGGGACGGCAATTCGGGAAGCATCCGGCTCAATCTCCATCCCGAAACCCTCGGGGCGGTCAGGATCAACCTGGATCTAAACGACAAGAAGGTGTCGGGCCGGATCGTCGTTTCCTCCAAGGAGGCCTATGAAGCCTTTCGGGAGGGCCTCGACGGGCTTTCCCAGGCCTTCATGGACAGCGGTTTCGACGCCGCGGGCTTTGACCTCTCCTGGTCCGGCGACGGTTCCCGGGGCTCCGGTTTCGGGAACTCTGGGGAAGCGAGCTCTCCTTTTTACGCTTCCTCGGTTCCGGATGTAATGTCGGCGCCCGTTTCGGCCGATAACCTAACCGGGAGCTGGATCCAGCGCGGATCCGGCGCCGTGAACGTATACGCCTAAGCGAGGAAGAAATGGATATCGGAGCTACGCTGAACACCACGATGACGGGACGGGACAAGACCCTGACCCAGCTTCAGGTGGACACCTTCAACAAGACCCTGGCCGTCAACGGAAGGACCGCCAAACAGGAACTCGGCAAGGATGATTTTCTCCAGCTTCTCATCGCGCAGCTGTCCCACCAGGACCCGACTGCGCCGATGGACGACACCCAGTTCATCGCCCAGATGGCTCAGTTTTCGAGCCTCGAGCAGATGACCAACATGAGCTCAGGCTTTACCCGCCTCGCCAACCTCCTCGGGAGCACCGACGCCGCCAACGCCGTCGGCCGGAAGGTAGACGTGGAAGACGGGGACGCCGTCGTTTCCGGCCCCATCTCGGCGGCCACCAGGGGAGACAACCCCCAGGTCATGGTAAACGGCTCGTGGTACGACTGGTCGTCGGTTAAGACTGTATACGCGCAAAACGGGGGTACCGAATTATGATGAGATCGCTTTATTCCGGCGTGTCCGGAATGCAGAACCACCAGACCCGCATGGACGTAATCGGAAACAATATTTCCAACGTCAATACCACGGGCTTCAAGCGGGGCCGGGTTAACTTCCAGGACCTCCTCTCCCAGCAGATGTCCGGCGCCGCCAAACCCACGGACGACTTGGGGGGCGTGAACCCCAAGGAAGTAGGCCTCGGCATGAACATCGCCAGCATCGACACGATCCATACCCAGGGTTCCCTGCAGACCACGGGGGTTCAGACCGACATCGCCATCCAGGGAAACGGCTTTTTCGTGGAAAAATCCGGCGAGAAGACCTTTTATACCCGGGCGGGAAATTTCGGCCTTGATTCCAACGGCCTCTTGGTGAATCCCGGCACGGGCATGCGCGTCCAGGGCTGGATGGCCCGGGACGTGAACGGCCAGCAGATCCTCAATACCTCGGCCAACGTCGAGGACCTGAGGATCCCCGTGGGTTCCAAGATTTCCGCCAAGGCCACCACGGTGGTGGACTACCGCTGCAACCTGGACAAGCGCCTCCCGGAAATTCAGGAAGGGGCCTCGGAGGCGGATATTCTCAAGGCGACCTGGGGCACCGAGTTCCAGGTGTACGACAGCTTCGGCGAGAAGCATATCCTCAACGTTTCCTTTACCAGGGTTCCCGGCACGAACAACCAGTGGGAAGGAACCGTGACGATGGACCCGACCCAGGCGGACGCTACTGCTACCCGGGTGGGCGTGGGCACCACCGACGGCACCACCAACGTGTTCCGGGTCACCTTCGACAACCTGGGACACCTTTCCGGGGTAGTGGATTCCGCGGGGAACGTGTCTCCCGTGACCGGAACCGTGCTCCTTCAGGCATCCTATAACGTGACCGGCGCCAACGCGGACGAGACCGGCGCCCCCACCCGCCAAACCTTCAGCCTGAACCTCGGGGAGATCGGCAGCACGGACAACACCATTACCCAGTTCGCGGAAAAGAGCTCCACCAAGGCCTTTTCCCAGGACGGGTATGCCATGGGCTACCTCGACAACTTCAAGATCGACCAGTCCGGCGTGATCACCGGGGTTTATTCCAACGGCACGAACCGGGTGATCGGCCAGATCGCCATGGCGAGCTTCACCAACCCCGGCGGACTCGAGAAGGCGGGCGAGAACACCTACGTGCAGTCCAACAACTCGGGCCTCGCGGACGTAAGCGTCTCCGGGGTAGCGGGAAAGGGCAAGCTCATCGCCGGCGCCCTGGAAATGAGCAACGTGGACCTCACCGACCAGTTTACGGACATGATCGTGACCCAGAGGGGCTTCCAGGCGAGTTCCAAGACCATTCAGACCTCCGACACGATGCTCGATACCGTGTTGAATCTGAAGCGCTAATAAGCTAGTATGATGTAAGCGAAACCGGCGGCGGCCTAGTTTGCCGCCGGTCTTTTTAGGCCGTATTCGGGGGGATCGGGATGATTAAGGTAACCCAGCTCAATGGCAACCAGTACTGGATCAATCCTCACCAAATAGAGTCTTTGGAAGCGCATCCGGACGTTACCTTAAACATGCTCTCCGGTCGGCATCTCATAGTCCGTGAATCTCCTGAGGAGATCATCGACCGCATAGTGGAATACCGAAAAAGAATCGGCGCATTCAAGAACGAGGAGTAGTCTTCATGGATATAGCATCGATAATCGGCGTATTCGGTGGCCTCGGGGTAATCATTTTCGGCGCCTTCATGGGCGGCTCCCTGGGCGGCCTCATCGATATCCCCTCGGTGTTCATCACCATCGGCGGTTCCTACGCCTGTCTTTACCTCACCTATCCCCTTTCCTACGCGGTCGGAATCGTCAGCGTCATGGGCCGTGCATTCAAGCTTTGGGATTTCGGCGAGAAGGCAATCGTGCAAAAGCTCGTTTCCTTTTCCGAGAAGGCGCGGCGCGAGGGTATCCTCGCCCTGGAAGAAGAGATTCAGGACCTGGACGACGACTTCATGAGGAACGGACTTCGGCTCGTGGTGGACGGTACCGACGGCGAGGTCATTAGGACCCTCATGGAAAACGAGCTCAGCCAGATGGAAGGGCGCCACATGACCTGGATCTCCGTCGTCAACGCCTGGGCTACCCTGGCGCCAGGCTTCGGAATGCTCGGCACGGTAATCGGGCTTATCGGTATGCTCCAGAACCTGGAGGACAAGAGCTCCCTGGGGCCCAACATGGCCGTCGCCCTCGTCACGACCCTCTACGGGTCGATCATGCAGAACTGGATGCTCGTGCCTATCTCGGGCAAGCTCGGCTACCATAACAACGTTGAGGTGAAGGCCCGGGAAATGGTCATCGAGGGCGTTCTCTCGATCCAGGCGGGCGATAACCCCCGAATCCTGGCCCAAAAGCTCTTGACCTTCCTTTCCCCGAAGGACAGGAAGGCCATTGAGTCCGACGTACTCAAGGACTGACGATGGCAAAGAAAAAGCGGGAAGCCACCGCGGCGAGTTCGGGATGGCTCAACACCTACGCCGACATGGTTACCCTCATGATGTGCTTCTTCGTCATGCTTTACGACCCCTCGGAGGTGGACATAACCCAGCTGGCCACCATGACCGCCTCGATACAGGGCGAACCCACCGGGGGCGGCCAGTCCCTGGCGGCGGGACGACTGGCGGACCTTGGCAATACCATCAACGCCATGCCCTCCACCGAAAAGGGAAAGACCTTGGGTCTCGCGGTGAAGAAGGCGATAAGCGTCTTCGCCCCCGAGATCAAGACCAATAAGATAACCATTTCCAGCGACGAGCGGGGCCTCATCATCACCCTGGCGGCGGATTCCTTCTTTAGGGAAGGAAGCGCGGACCTCAACATCGCCGAGACCAGGGATTCCCTGCTGCGCATAGCCCAATTCCTCGAGGACCCGGGACTGGCGGGGCGGCGGTACCGCATCGAGGGACATACCGACGACTCCGCCACGGACCCCGCCGCCTGGCCCAGCAACTGGGAGCTCTCCACCGCCCGGGCCACGAACGTGCTCCATTACCTGACCGATTTCGGTTCCGACGAGATGCGCTTCTCCGTAGCCGGATACGCCGACACGAGGCCCATGTACTCCAACGATACCGAAGAGGGCAGGGCCTACAATAGGCGGGTGGACATTATTATTCTGGACGAAGGTCATTTTTAATGATAATATCGAAGGAAAAGGATTAGCCCCATGGACGACCAGGACGACATCAATCTAGAAGGCGGCGACGCGGCGGCCATAGACGGCGGCAAGCGCGGAGGCGGCGGGAGCGGCCTCATCCCCCAGCTTCTCAAGTGGATCGCCATCGTTCTCGGAGCCCTTGTCTTCATCGTCACCATCGTAGTGGTGACCGTGAATATCATGGGCGGCACCGGCAAGAACCAGACCGCGATCCCGGTTTCCGAGGAGTATCAGGGCGTTAGGGAGGTACTCTCCTACTATCAGGCCATAGGCGCGATACAAACCCGCACCATCGACTCCAATCCGGCGTCGGTCGTGGTGGATATCGCCCTGGGCTATACCTTTGACGACAAGGCGACCCCCACGGAGCTCTCCGCCAGGATAGTGGAGCTTAAGGACTTTCTGCGCTCCTTTTTCCACAACAAGACCGCGACGGAACTCCGAAACGAGGACAAGATCAAGATCGAGATCAGGAACTACATAAACGACAATATCCTTTCGAAGTCCAAAATCAAGGACGTACGGTTCACAAAATATGAGATCGTTGAGCAGTAAAAGATGACCGAAGTTCTTTCGCAGGACGAAATAGATCAGCTTCTCACCGCGATCAGCGCGGGCGACACGGAAACCGAGGACTTTCGCCCGGTAAACGATACCCGCAAGATCAAGATTTACGACTTCAAGCGTCCGGACAAGTTCTCGAAGGAACAGATTCGAACGGTCTCGATCATGCACGAAACCTTCGCGCGCCTGACGACTACCTCCCTGTCCGCCCAGCTTCGGAGCATGGTTCACGTCCACGTGGCCTCGGTTGACCAGCTCACCTACGAAGAGTTTATCCGCTCCATTCCGACCCCGACCACCCTGGCGGTGATCAACATGGATCCCCTCAAGGGTAACGCGATCCTGGAGATCGATCCCTCGGTGACCTTTTCGATCATTGACCGCCTATTCGGCGGCACCGGCCAGGGGACCAAGGTTCAGCGGGATCTCACGGATATCGAGCAGTCGGTCATGGAGGGAATCATCGTCCGCATCCTGGCGAACATGAGGGAGGCCTGGACCCAGGTAATCGACCTGAGGCCCCGGCTGGGACAAATCGAGACTAACCCGCAGTTTGCCCAAATCGTTCCCCCCTCGGAGATGGTGGTTCTCGTCACCCTGGAGACCAAGGTCGGCGAGGAAGAGGGCATGATGAACTTTTGCATCCCCTATATCACCATTGAGCCGATCATTTCAAAGCTTTCAAGCCAGTTCTGGTTTTCCTCCGTGCGCAGGAGCTCCACCACCCAATATATGGGAGTCCTCAAGGAAAAACTTTCCAGCGTGGACATGGACGTGGTAGCGGAAATCGGAACCATCAACCTTCCCGTTCGGGACGTGCTCACCCTCAGGGTGGGGGACGTGGTGCGCCTCTCGAACGTACGGGTCGGGGACCCCTTCACGCTCAGCGTGGGAAACAAGAAAAAGTTCCTCTGCCAGGCGGGGGTCATCGGTAAGAAGGTGGCCGTCCAGGTGCTCAAGAAGATCGCGGACATAGAGGCGGAGGAGTTCGAAGAGTTGTCAGTAGAAGGAGAAGACGCGTATGAGTGACGGTTCCATTTCCCAAGACGAGATTGACGCCCTCTTGGCCGGCGTTGACATGGGTGGGATGGGAGCCGCGCCGACCGGTTCCGATTCGTCCCTGGCGGACTCCCAAGCCTCAGCGGTGAGGGCCTTCATCGACGGGAATATTCCCGGCCTGAAGAGCAACCTGGACTCCATGACGGGCACGTCCGTGGAGATCGGGTCCCCCTCCCTGGAGGTCATGAAGCGGGACGGCTTCCTCCGCAAGATTCCCGAGATGGTGGTGGGCACGGTAATAGACTTTTCCACCGCCATGCCTCCGGACCACCTTTTCGTATTGGCCCCCGAATTCGCCCAGAAGATCGTGAGCCTCGTGAACAACGAGCCTAACGCCGAACTGGACGACATGTCCCTTTCTGTCATCAGCGAAACCATTTCCCAGCACGTTGGCATCGAGCTTACCGCCCTGGATAAGGCGGGTTTCAAGGGTATCGCCAATAATCCCGCTGAATCGGTCCACGTTCCGAAGGCCATGGTTCGCTTCCCCCAGGGCGATTTTGCCGTAATTACCTATCCAGTTACCCTGGACGGTACGGCCTTTTCCTTATGGGAGATTCTTCAGCTCAACGCCGCTACCGAGATAGCGGGAGCCTTCGGCGCGAAAAAGGAAGCTCCCCAGGCGGATCCCCTCGCCATGATGGGCGGCATGAACATGGGCG
>QKDA01000245.1 GCA_003246765.1 Spirochaetales bacterium
CCGAGGCGGAACGGTGGCTCCTGGAGAACTGCCCCAAGATCGCCGATGACGTAGGCGTGCCGAGGAAGGCCACATGAAGAAGATTCTCGCGGTGGGGCTTTCTTCCACCCTCCAGAAAACCATTCTCTTTCCCCAGCTTGCCCTGGACCGGGTCAACCGTTCCTCGGGTTACCGTATCGACGCCTCCGGAAAGGCCGTGAACGCCGCCCGGGTCTTGAACCAGCTGGAGAGCGGGTGCGTGACCAGCGTATCCCCCCTGGGCCGGGAAAACGAAGGCCTTTTCCTGGACCTCGCCCGGAAGGACGGCCTGGAGGTACTCCCGGTGATAGTGCCCGGCCGGACCCGATACTGCTACACCCTGGTGGACCCGGGGGCGGGCACCACCACGGAGCTCGTGGTGAGCGAGCCCGTGGATCTCTCCGAGGGGGCTTCCCGGGACTTTGAGCGGGCCGAGGGGGAGCTTCTTTCGCTTATCGACTCCCGTCTTCCCCGGGGCCGGGCCCTACTCTTCGCGGGGAGCCGCCCCGCAGCCTGGAGGGACGACCTCTGCGCCCGCATCTGCGGCCTCGCGGCGGGCGCGGGGGTGCCGGTGATGGCGGATTTTCACGGAAAGGACCTCCTCCTTACCCTGGAGCGGATGGTTCCCGAGGTCATCAAGATCAACGAGGAGGAGTTCTGCTCCACCTTCGGCTTCCGCTTCCCCATGGGCGAGGGAGACCTCGCCGAGGCGATCCGCTCGAAAAGCGCGGAACTGGGAAACGCCGTCGTCATTACCCGGGGCTCGAAGGATACCTTCGCCGCATGGAAAGGCAGGGGATTCCACCGGCCCGTGAAGGCCGTAAAGGCCCTCAACGCCACGGGCTGCGGCGATTCCTTCACCGCAGGCTTTCTCTACGCGTGGCTCGCGGACCGGGACATGGAAGCGGCCCTGGAGAAGGGCGCCTGGTGCGCCACCAGGAACGCGCTCAATTTTAGGCTCGGCTCGATCCGGGACCCCAACGAAAAAGGAGAAGGGCCATGGTAGAACGGGAACTGCTCGTGACCAACCCGTCGGGGCTGCATACGCGCCCGGCCAAGAAGATAGTGGATCTCGCGAAGACCTTCGCGAGCGAGATAACCCTCGAGAAGGGCGACAAGTCCGGCAGCGCAAAGACCCTCATCAAGGTGATGAAGCTCGGGATAACCATGGGAACCTCCGTGACCGTGCGCTGCGAGGGGGAGGACGAAGAGGCGGCCCTGGAGGGCATCGCGGCCCTCATAGCGGGCATGACGGAGTAGGCCATGGCAAAGGAACTTCCTGTCGCCGCGGCGGTGCTTTCTCCCGGCACCTCATGCGGTCCCGCCGTCCTGGCGGGCATCGGGGCCTCGGCGGTTTCCCGCCGGGACCTGGGCGAGGCCGAGCGCCCCGGTGAGCTCGCCTCCCTCGCCGTCGCCCTGGACGCCTCCGTCCGTGCCCTTCGGGCCCTCGCGAAAAGGGTCGAGGCGGACCTCGGCGCGGACAAGGCCGAGATTTTCGAGAGCCACGCCGACATTCTCGAGGACGGGGACTTTCGGGCCGAGATCGAAACCCTGGTGCGGGACTCGGGCTATTCCGCCGTCGCCGCCGTGCGGGAGGTGACCGAGGCCAACGCCCGGGAGATGGAGGAGCTCGACGACGAGTATTTCCGCGCCCGCTCGGAAGACTTTCGGGACATCGGAAACCGGGTCATCGCGGAGCTTTCCCGGGAAGACTGCGCCTGCCCGCGCGAAGGGGGCGATGCAGGGTCTGGATCCCTCTCGGCAGGTGACTCTCCGGCGCCAAGGTTTCCCCCGATTCCCTCCATCGTCGTGTCCCCGACCCTTTCCCCGGCCCAGACCGTATCCTTCCACCTTCCCCACGTGCTCGGCTTCGTGGTCGCCTCGGGGGGGGTAAACTCCCACGCGGCGATCCTGGCCCGTTCCCTCGGCATTCCCGCGGCGGTGATCCCCGAGGAAATTCTCCGGGGCATCGAGAACGGCACCGTCCTCGCCCTTAACGGGGAGTCCTCCCAGGTGGTCCTCAACCCGGAACGGGAAACCCTCTCGCTTCTCAGGCAGACCGGCGAGGCCGAAAAGCACCGCGCCGAGCGGCTCGCCTCCCTCCTGGAGCTTCCCGCGGTTACCCCCTGCGGAAGGCGGATCGGTCTCTACGCCAACGCCGGGGGCATGAAGGACCTCGCGGGCATAACCGACGCCCGGGCCGAGGGCATCGGGCTTTTCCGCACGGAATTCCTCTTCATGGAAGAGTCATCCTTCCCCTCCGACGAGAAGCAGGCGGCATACTACCGCCGGGTCCTGGAGACCATGGGGGACCGCCCCGTGATCTTCCGTCTCCTCGACATCGGCGCCGACAAGCCCCTCCCGTACGCCCCCCATCCCCGGGAGAACAATCCCTTCCTCGGGTGGCGGGGAATCCGCTGGCTTATCGACAATCCCGACGTCCTGCTCTCGCAGCTTCGCGCCCTGCTTCTCGCCTCCGCCGCCTCGGGCAGAACCGTCCGCATCATGGTTCCCATGGTCTGCCGCCCCTCGGAAATGGCGGTAGTCCGCGAGCTCGTGGACCGTCTTCGGCCCGAGACCGGGGGCAGGGCGATCCTCGGCATGATGGTGGAAACCCCCGCGGCGGCCATGACCGTTGGCGCCTTTAAGGGGCTTTCGGACTTCGTCAGCGTGGGAAGCAACGACCTGACCCAATACACCCTCGCCGCGGACCGGGAAAACGAGCTTTTGGGGGACCTCTACAGCGAGTTTCACCCCGCGGTGCTCTCGCTCATGAAAAAGACCTGCGAGGACGCCCGGAAAGCGGGAATGGAAACCGGGATTTGCGGCGAGTTCGCCTCCCGCCCGGAGGCCGCGGTGTATCTCGCCGCCATGGGCTTCGACGAGCTCAGCATGTCCTGCCGGGGGATCCCGGGCGTGAAGGAGGTAATCCGCTCCCTGGACCTTCGCAAGGCCCAGGATCTGCTCGGCCGCGCCCTCCTTCTCCCCTCGGCCCGGGAGATCCGCTCCCTTTCCGTTGACTTTCTCCGTTCCGAGGGTATCGGTTCATGAAGGACCGACTCCGCCGGGTACTGAGCATACTCCTGGAGAGGGACGGTTTCGTCCCCGTCTCCGAGGTGGCTTCCCTGGCGGGGGCGGGCGTGAGGACCGTGTTCCGGGACATTCAGGAGCTCGAGTACCGGCTTCGGGACCGGAACGTTTCGGTGGAAAAAAGGAGGAGCCTCGGCGTGAGGCTCACGGGGGACGTGGAAGCCCTCCGGCGCTCCCCGGGAATCCCGCTCCCCCGGGGAAGCCTCCCGGGCCGGCTCTCGGGGCTGGGAAGCCGGGATAGGCAGCTGGCCCTCCTGGCCTACCTTGCCCGGGAGCGGCGGGTGGTCAAGCTTTCGGAGGCGGCAACCCTCTTTTTCGTGAGCGACTCCTGCGTCAGCGGGGACCTCAAGGACCTGGACTCCTTTCTCGAGACGAGGCTTCCCCGGGTATTTCTCGAACGCCAACGGGGCGTCGGGGTTTGCCTTTCGGGAACGCCCTGGGACTTGAGGATGGCCGCCCTTCACGCCCTCTCCCTTCTCATTCCTACCCAGGAGCTCATCCAGTACGTTTTGGGCATCGGGAGCCGGGAACGCCTCGGGGAAACCCTTGCCCTCCTGGGATACGGTTTCGACCGGGATCTCCTGGCCAAGGCCATTTCCAACGCCGAGTCCCGCCTGGGCTACCGGCTTTCCTGGCGGGATCTGGGACTGCTGTTTCTTTACCTCTCCGGAATCCTCCAGGACGCGGCCCGGGCGGCCCTTCCTCCTGAAGCCGACATTCCCCCGGCGGTGCCCGCCGCCATTGCCGGAAGCCTCCTTGAGGAGCTGGGATATCGGCGGGAAGGGGAATCGGAGCTTTTGGCCATGTTCCTATCCGCCCTGGAGCCCGGTGAAATCCGGGAAACCAACCGCTGCCATCCGGACATCGACCGGGCGGTTTCTTCCTTCCTGGCGGCCCTGGAACGGGAAAAGGCCCCGCTTTACGCCTTCGATAGCTCCCTTTACCATGCCCTGAGGGTAGGCCTCTCCGCGCTGGTGTACAAAAAGCTCCTGGGCCTGCCCCCTTCGGCGTCTCCCGTGACCGAGGATACCGCCGCCTCCGCCGGGAGTCTCGCGGAGCCCATCGAAAGCATTCTCGCCCCCATTGTGGCGGCGGTATTCGGGGTTGAAACCGAGGCCCGGGAGCTCGTCTCCATCGGGTTGACGGTACGATCCGCCGAGGAGACCCTGGCGGGGGAGCGGCGCCGGCTGAGGGTCGTGGTCTCGTGCTTTGAGGGAATCTTTCTCGCCCAGTTCATCTCTACCCTCCTCGCCTCCCATTTTCCCGAGATAACCGTGGTTTCCGCCCTTTCCTGCGACCGGGTATCCGATGACTGGGTCGCGTCGCAGGGCATCGATCTCGTGGTTACCACCTTCCCGATCGGGCTCGCCACAGCCCCGGAATACACCGTGGCGGTGCCCTTCGACTCGTCCTCCTTCCGCGCCGGGATCGCCCCGGTGATAGCCCGGATCGCCTCGGAGGGACGTCCGGCCTCGCGCCGGGAAACGGGGGGATCGGGGGATGCCTCTGCGGCGGGTGGCCTTCCGGCGGCGGGGGATCAGGCGGACGAGGCGGTGGACACGGCGATGAAGATTCTCTCCGGCTTTACCTGGAGATCCGAGGCCGGGGCGGAGGGGCAGAGGACGGCCCTCATAGCCCGCCTGGTCTGCGGGTCGGACAGGAAGGCCGCGAGGGTTTTGCGGGAGGATCTGGAACGGCGGGAGGCCCTTGGGGAGGTTATCCTGGAGGATTCGGGGATCAGGCTCTACCATTGCAGGTCCCGGGCCGTGAAGGAGCCCCGGGTGGGCGTGATCGGGCGATGCTGCTATATCGTGGCCCCGGAAAGGACCGACGGCGAAGCCCTGAAGGCCCTCTCCCGGATCTCGGAGGCCCTCATCGAGAACGCCGACCTCGCCGCGGCCATACTCCGGGGCGGCGAGGGGGCAGTCAAGCGCCAGCTTTTCTCGATATTGGCCAAGGGACTCCTTACTTCTCCTCGAGGGTCTTGAGAATCGACCTTTCGTCGTAACGGAGGAAGAGCAGGAGCCCGATAACGCAGAATACGGCGGCTACCAAGGCGGTGGCCCGTACCCCCAGGGCGCCGGCGGCCTCGGTAGCGATCTCCCCCGCGGCGTTCGCGGATCCCGCAAGGTTACCGCCCGCGGTTCCGACGATGAGCAGGGAGGGGATGAGGAAGCCCGCCACGGTCTGTCCCAGCTTAGACATGAAGGTTCGGGTGCCGAAAAAGATCCCCGCCTTGAAATTTCCCGTCATCCGCCCGTCAGCCTCGGCTATGTCCGCCACGATGGCGTTCTGCACGATCGAGAAAATCGCCAGGGGAAAGGAGGCGAGCACGGCGAGGACGAGGGCCTGGGCCTCGGGGGCGAAGGGGTAGCGCCCGAGGAAGGCGGCGTAGACGAAGACCCCCGCGAATAGGGTGAAGGCCAGGGCGAGCATGCGTTTCTTGCCCGCCTTGCGCGCCACCAGGGTAACGGGCACGTAGAAGGCGAAACTCAAGAGGAACATCACCGTCACCGCCAGTCCCTTGAATCCCGCGTCCAGGTCCAGGAGCACCACCACGTAGTAGATCATCACCGAGTTGATCACCGTGATGGCGATCCAGTAGGCGAGGTCCGAGAGGGTGAAGGCGAGAAAGTCCCGGTTGGAGAAGGCGCCCTTCACGGACTCGATGATGCTCTCGTCGGAAACCGTTTCCCGGGCATAGCGCCTCTCGTCCACGAACAGGATCGGCAGGAGCATGAGGATGAACGCGGCCCCCGCGAAGAGGGTGACCACGGTCCTGAAGGCGGCCTCCGGGGAAAGCCCGGAGCCGGTTACGAGCATCCCCTGAAAGTTTTCCACCTGGGAGCCGACCATGGTGCCCAAGGCCCAGGTGACCGAGATCATGGTGGAAAGCTCGAGCCGCTCCTCCGGGGTATGGCCGATCTCCGAGAGGAGGGCGAAGTAGGGGGTCACGTACATGGTCATGAACCAGTAGAAGAGGAAAAGGGAGCCGAAGAGCCAGGCCACGTTCGCGGCGGAGACCGCGGGGGTGGGGTTGAAGAACACCAGGCACGAAAGGGCCGCGAAGGGCAGTACCGCGATGGCCATGAAGGACCGTCTCTTGCCGAGAGCCATGCGGGAGCGGTCCGAAAGTCCCGCGATGAGGGGGTCCGTGACCGCGTCGAAGAGGCGGCCCAGGGCAAAGGCGAGGCCGATTACCGTGAGTCCGAAGACCGCGACCCCGTTGACCTTGATGAGGTCCACCACGTTTCCCCGGGGGACGAAGGGACCCATGTCTCCCTTGGGAGGCAGGTAGTAATAGACCAGGGACGAGCTCACGGCGTAGCCCGCCAGGGACCAGCCGAGCTGGCCGAGGGCGTAGGCGATCTTCCGGGGAAGGGGGAGCCTTTCGACTGCGTTACTCATTGAATCCTCCAGTGGCGGCGAGCTGCACCGCCCGATAGGCGCCGCGCCAGATTCCTGCGGCGTCCGCCTCCAGGATGCGCTCGTTCATTTCGGTCAAGATGTCTCCCTCGCGGGCCATGAGGCGAAGGGTCCCCGCGGCGGCCTCGGGGGTCGCCAGCTCCGGGGTTCCGTCCCCGAGATCCGCCGACCGGATCGCCCCCCAGGCCTCGTGTCCCCCGACCCTGCGGGCCAGGAGCTTCGGCACGGGGTAGAAGGCGAGCTCGCTCGGCTTGGTGACGAGCACGTCGCAGCCCCGCATGAGGCGGTTCGTGGTCCATACGGCCTGGAAGATATCCTTGGAGAAGTGCACCCGATGCACCTCAGGGAGAATGAGGACGCGCATCTTTTCCACTACTGCGTCCCGGAAGACCTCGTGGTCTCCCGTATTTACCGTGAGCTCCATGGATCCCTTCCTGAGCTCCGGCGCCAGGAGGTCTATCAGTGCCAGGGCGTACTCCCGCTGGGCTCCGGCCCCGCCGACGCTCAGGAGAATCCGCAAGGGGGCCCCGCCGAGCCGCCGGGCCTTGCGCTCCCCGCAGTCCTCCTTGAGGTTCGAGACGAACTCGTGGTCCACGTAGTGGCCTACGCAACGGATCGAGTCCGCGTCCATGGGCTTGCAGGGCTTGTCTCCCAGCATCCCCGAGAGGGTGCGGTACCCGAAACGGGCCGAGGGGGTCTGCACCGTATGGATCGCCCCCTCCGCGAGGTGGAGGGCCATGGGCCAGTTGTCGGGAATGGCGTTAACCACCCGGGTGAGGCCCGCGTGAACCGCCGCCTGGGCGGGCCAGGCGTGGGTGGCCACGAAGGGCACGTCCCGGGGGAGCACCGCCAGAACCGGGGCCATGAGGGAGCTCACCGCCTGGTCGCAGGCGTTGTACGGCAGCCTCCTGAAGCCCTCGGAATTGAGGGGCTCCCAGTAAAGCCTGTCGAAGAGGGAGTACTTTTGGGAAAGCCTGCTCCCGAGGGAGTAAAGCCCGTTAAGCCGCTCCACGATCCTTCCCGCCACGGTGTCCTTCTGGGCGTGGAGATCCAGCCAGAAGGGGTCGTATCCCAGGGCCCTCGCGGCGGAGGCCATGGCCATGGATATGCGGAAGTGGCCGTAGCCCATGCGGATGGTGCCGATCACCACGGGGTTGGAGCCCTCGGGGAAGGAGAGGGTTTCGCCCGGATCGGTGAGCGATGCTGCCCCGGCTGCCCCGGCGTCGGCGGGCCTCACCGCGATGGTCCGCAGTCCCCAGCCGCATTCCGGCAGCGGGTCGCCGCCCAGGGCCGCGGTCAGGTTCCGCTTGCCGTCGTCGCCCCATTTCTTAACGTAGCCTTCCGCGGTCTTGCGGGCCTTGGCCACGGCGGTCCGGTCCATGGGATTGCCGAACACCGATTCGCTTCTTTCAAGGTTCATTCGAGGGTCCTCCATTCTTCCGGAAGCTCGTCCCAGTCGTCGGAGCAGAACACGAGGCTTCCGTATTTCAGGTTTTCCGAACGCAGGAGTTCCTTCTGCGCCCGGGTAAGTTTCACGTCTTTCGCCGTCCTCCCGATCCACACGTCGGGGTCGTTGAGAAAGGCCCTCCGGTCCAGGAAACGGCGGCCCCGGGTATTCTCTATGGCCTGCTTCGTGCTCGGCCGCTCCCGGAAGAGGAGCCGCCATGCGGGGGAACCGTCCCAGTCGAGGCTCACGTCGCAGCCGATGCGGCAATAATCGACCACGCCGAAGGCCGAGGCCAGGGGTACGCCGCAGCCGAGGATCTTGCCGTCCCCCACGGTCTCTCTCAGAAAGTCCATGGCCCGCCCCATGAGCTCGCCCCGGCTAAAGCCGTGGGCCCCGGTCATGCAGGCGGCGTAGAGGAAGTCGAGCTTCACGAAGGAGAAGCCCCAGTCGTCGATGACGGTACGGAAGACGGTCTTGAGGTAGTCCCTTACCCCGGGATGCTCCGGGTCAAGGCCGTAAAAACCCCCCCAGTTCGAGCCCGCGGGAATGGGCCTTCCCTTTCGGTCCCGCACGAGCCAGTCCGGGTGTTCCCGGGCGATCCGGGAATCGAAGCGCGCGGCGAAGGGGGCGAGCCAAAGCCCGCTCTCCATGCCCGCCTGCCTGGCCTCTTCCGAGAGGGGGGCAAGTCCCCGGGGAAAGCGGTCTTCCCGGATCGAGAGCCAGTCTCCCACGGCGGTTTGCCAGCCGTCGTCGATCTGGAACACGGGCCTCGGGGCCTTGCCCGTACGGGCATCCTCGCTCACGTGCGCCCCGTAGCCCAAAAGGGCCCTGAGGATCTTCTCCTCGTCGATGTCCTCGTAGTATTTATACCAGCTCGTCCATCCCCGCCGGGTTTGGGTAGCCTTGCATTGCACGCCCATCTCGGCGAACCACCGGTCGAACAGGGCCTCTTCGCGCCCTTCCATCGCCGCGGCGTCCAAAAGGAGAAGGTCCGTCCTCCCCCCCTCACGGCGGGGATCCAGGAGGACGCCCTCCACGTCCCGCGAAATCGTCAGGGGGGAGGGGCCTCCCCCGGGACGGGCGTCCAGGTGAAATGAGGTGAAGGACTCTCGGTCCGCCAGGGAGGCGAGGAGGGTCGTGGGGTTTCCCCTCAGGGAGGCCCAGGTCCAGCCGTGGAATTCCCCCCTTTTGCGGGACTGACGGGTAAAGGAGTAGTCGCCGTAGGAACTGAAATGGTATCAAGGGGCCCAGGGACGGGGTTCGGCCCGAAAGATCCTGCTCTTCCCCGTCGGTCCAGGACTGCCAGCCGTTCATGAAAACCCGGGTATCCCGGCTCAGCTCCGCGGTACCCGCCCAGGAGGCCTCGAGAAGTTCGCAGGGCTCCATGGCCCTGATCTCCCAGCGGATCCTTTGTCCCGGAACTCTCTCGAGGTCCCTCAGGGAACCCCGGAGGGCGGCGGGATCCCCGGGGGAGGCGACAAAATCCTCAGGAAGCTCCGACGCTTCCATTCGCCGCGTCCAGGTTTCCCCGCCGGCGCGGCGCAGCGTGAGGGTAAGGGTCCCTTGCGTGAAATCCGTTATCATCCTTGTGGCCTCCATAAAATTAAAGGCATTAATAAAATTAAAGTAATTAATGACAATAGTACGATACATCGGGTATACTGATTCTGTCAAATTGAATTCGAGGATTTTTTATGGCGGAACGCAAGGATATACAGAAAGAACGGGTTAGGCGCTATTTTCTCGACGCGGCGAAGGAACTCATCGCCTCCGAGGGGCTCGCGGACCTGACGACCAAGAAGATCGGGGAGAAGGCGGGCTTCAGCTACGCCACCATCTATAATTATTTCGCCAACTTCAACGAGCTCGCCTGCCTGGCGGTGGAGGAGCTGACCGACGAAACCGTGGCGGCCCTCCTCGCGGAATGGATCGGCGCCGCCCAGCCCGCCCCGGGCGCCGCTGCCCTGGAACGGGTGCTCGCCTTCAAGGACCTCATGGTCCGTTCCTACGCGGGGAACCCCCACCTCTACTTTCCCTTCCTGAGCACCTCGGTGGAGTTTTCCTATTTTACGGAGCGGGACGGTCACCCCTACGTGCATCCCGCCTGGACCGCCCTTTACAACGAGCTTTCAGGCCGCCGGGGGGAGCTTGGCCTCGACGCGGCGGGGGTAAAGCAGCTGGCGGACGTGCTTTCCTACATCTTCCACGCGAAGCTGCACTTCTTTATACGCTACGGGGTTCCTGCCTCGCCGGATACCCTTGGCGAAGAGCTCGGCTCGGAAATACGCTTCCTCTTCGCCCGCCTCACTCCCACTTAAAGAGGGCCGCCGACACCGCGAGAAAGAGGGCGCTCATGCCGGTAAGCACCAGGAGTTGGGGCCATATTACCGGGAGCCCCGCGCCGTCGAGCATCACCGCCCGGGCGGCCTCGAGAAAGTGGGTGAGGGGAAAGACCTTGGCCGCGTTCCTCAGGATCGCGGGGCTCCCCTCGATCGAAAAGAAGACCCCGGAAAAGACCATCATCGGGAAGGTCACCAGGTTCATGAGCCCCGAGGCCAGCTCCTCGCTGGCGAGGCGGCTCGCGAAGACGAGGCCCAGGGAGATCATGGCGAGAATGCCCAGGCTGAGCACCAGGAAGAGGTCGAGGTAGCTTCCCTCCATTCGGAAATGGAGAAAGAGGTTCGTGGCGCCGTACACGAAGGCGGAAATGACGATCACGATCAGCGCCCGGGAAACCGCCTGGGCGGTGAGGAAGTTGAGGGCCCCCACGGGGGTGGCCTTCAGGCGCTTGAGCACCCCGTTCTTCCGGTAGCGCACCAAAACGAAGCCCACCCCGAAGAGGCAGGAGAACATCATGTTCATCCCGATCACCCCGGGAACGAGGTAGTCCACGTAGCGGATCGCCTCCCCGGAAACCCGTTTTTCCTCAAAGCCCTGAACCCGGGGAGGGTTCGCCTCCGTGCCCGGGTCCCCGGAACCCGTGAGGAGCTTCCTGAGGAGGGGCCCCCCGGAAGCCTGGTCGTTGACGTACCAGGCCCCCCCCGGCACGTCCACCGCCATGTCCAGCTGGTGCTTGCGGAGCTTGTCCAGCACCGAATCCCGCTGGGACTCGCCGTAGGGAATGATCTCCAGCTGGGGAATGGCGAGGAAGGAGTCCATATCGGGGGAACCGGTGCGGCCGGGGGCCCCTGGAACCGCGGAATTCGCCTGGGCCGCGGCCTCGGGAGCGTCCCCCGCGCCGTGCTGGGCCGCCGGCGCCCCGCCGATGAGGGCTACCTTGAACAGGGTCTTGCTCTCCCCCGTCCCGAAGGCGAAGGCGAATCCCGCCACCATCAGGATCGGGAAGAAAAGGTTCCAGAGAAAGGTTCCCCGGTCCCTCACGTATTCCATGGTGCGGGCCTTGAGCACCGCCAGAAATTTTTTCATGTCCGTCTCCTAAAGAATGCCCCGCCCTCAGGAGCGCAGGGACGACCCCGTCAGCTTGATGAAAAGGTCCTCGAGGTCGGGCCGGTGAATCGAAAGCCCGTCCAGGTTGAGCCGGGCCTGGAGGAGGCGCTGCATGGTCTCGTCCAGGGCGAGGCTCGCGATGTCCCAATGCCCGGCGGTTTCCTCCGCCCCCAATTCCGCGAGAATCCGTTCCGCCTCCGCTCCCGCCTCCTGCACCGGCAGGCGCACGATCTGCCCCGAAAAGTGCTTTGAGAGGAGCCGCTCGGGCTCGTCCATCTCCATGATCTTCCCCTGGTCCACGATGGCGATGCGGTCGCACAGGGCCTCCGCCTCGTCCATGTAGTGGGTGGTAAGGAGTATCGTGGTGCCCTCCCGCTTCACCCCCTCAATGAGGTCCCAGAAATTCCTGCGGGCCTGGGGGTCCAGACCCGTGGTGGGCTCGTCCAGGAAGAGCATTTCGGGCTTTGGAACGAGGGCGATCCCCAGGAGCATGCGCTGACGCTGTCCCCCCGAGAGCTTGCGGTTGTCCCGGCCCAGGATGTCCTCCAGGGAACATAGCGATATCACCTCGTCCAGGGAGCGGGGAGAGGGGTAAAAGGAGCGGAAGAGCTCCAGGGTTTCCCTCACCGTGATGAACTCGGGCAGGGCGGTATTCTGGAACTGAATGCCCACCTTCTCCCGGAAGCGGTGGCCTACGGGCTCCCCGCGGAAGAGAACGGTTCCCGAGGTGGGCGCGAGAATACCCTCCATCATCTCGATGGTGGTGGTCTTTCCCGCCCCGTTCGGGCCCAGGAGTCCGAAGCAGCTTCCCTCGTCGACGGCGAAGCTCACCCCCCGCACGGCCTCCACCTTCCCGTAATGCTTAACGAGGTTCGAGACCTCCATGATAGGCGCTTCATTCATACTGAAATAATAGGCTTTCCCCGCTCCCCGGGCAAGGAAAACCGGATTCCCCGGCGCGAGGCTTTCGGTGTATACTCAAGGTTCGAGAAGGAACCGCACGCCATGATAAAGACCGCCATCGCCATGATCCGTTTTTTCGTTTACCTCATCCGCTACGTCCCGGCCCTTCGCCGGGTCAAGAAAATCGAGCGGGAGGGCCGCATCGCCGAGCGCGACGAGCTCGTCAACCAGGGTGTTCACGACTGGGCCCGCTACGTCGTGAGCCTTTCCGGGGGCACCGTGGAGGTCGTCGGGGAGGAGAACGTTCCCGCCGAGGGCTCCGTCGTCTTCGTGGGCAACCACCAGGGCAACTTCGACATCCCCATCCTCTTGGGCTACCTCGCCAAGCCCAAGGCCTTCATATCCAAGATCGAGATCCTCAAGATTCCCCTTTTGAACCAGTGGATGCGCCTCATGCAGTGCACCTTCATGGACCGCAAGAGCCCCCGGCAGTCCGTAAAGGCCATGCAGGAGGCGGTGGAATCGGTCAAGCGCGGCTATTCCCTGGTCATCTTCCCGGAAGGAACCCGGAGCCGTGGCAAGCCCGTCGGCGAGTTCAAGAGCGGCAGCTTCAAGCTCGCCCTCAAGGCCGGCGTCCCCATCGTCCCCGTCACCATCGACGGCTCCTGGCGCCTCTTCGAGGAGTCGGGCATGAAGAAGGGCCACGTGAAGGTCACCGTCCATCCCCCCATCCCCACTGCGAATCTCTCCAAGGAAGAGGCCGAGAGCCTTCCTGAGAGGGTCCGCGCCGTCATCGTCTCCGCCTTGAGCGAGGAACTTCGGGGGTAAGACGCAGAAGGGGCCATTCGGGGAGGGCTCGCGTCGGGCGGAGCGGCCGCCGAGTCCGCTCCTGCCGGGGCGGCGCCGAGCCCCGTGCTCCGTGAGCCCCGTGCTCTGTGACCGCGCTCACACTGCCGGGTCATCGAAGGGCTTGAGAAATCGGCGTAAGCTTTGAGTCAAGGAGGAATCCATGAAATCCTTTGACGAATGCCCCGGGAACCTCGAGCTGGTCCTCGGGACCTGCTGGCTCTCCCGCTTCGAACTCTCCCGCCTCGCGCCGGGCTCTACCGTGCTCACGGACCGCGTGGCGGGCACCCCCTTCGAGCTCCGCTACAACGGCGAACGCATCGCCGACGCGGAAACCGCCCTCATCGCCTATGCCGAGGATGCCCGGGTGGCCGCCCGTATCGTTTCCCTCGAATCCTCGGCCCTTCCCGCGCCCGAGCCCGTCCGGGGCGCCGACCTCGCGGGGCTTCTCCCGGTTACCGTCGTCCTCGGAGGCGCAGCCGCCCGCCTCTCGGATCTCGCGGGGCTCGGCCCCATGAGCCTCATCGAGCTCGGCATCGCCGCGAGGGCCGAGGGCGGCGCCTGGCGCTGCGCGGCAAGCTTACGGGTAGCGGGAATCGAGGCGGGCTCCGGAACGGCCGCGGTCTCGGGGGAGAACATGGCCCTTATAGTGGAGTCCGTGTCGCCCGCCCTTTTATCCCCTCCCTTCGCGTCCTCCCCCTTCGACCTCACGGGCCGGGTCCTGGAACCGGGCCAAACCGCGCGACCGGTAAAGCGCTACGACTTTTCCAAGCCCGACTGCTTTACCCGCCGGCAGATCGACTCCGCCGCGGCCCTCCACGAGGCCGCCCTGCACTCCCTGTCGGTGCTTGCCCCCCAAGCGGCCTCGGGCCTCCGGGTCTCCCTGGTGGACCAGCTCAACTTCACTGAATTCCTCGAGTCCCTCCCCTCAGGCACGTCGGTTCTCGCCGCCCCCGCCACGGGACCGAGCCGGCCCGCCGTCCGCCCGGAAGACCGCCCGGAGCGCCTCTTTTTCGCCGCCGTCCCCCTGAGCGCCGCCTACCCCGCGGACGCGGCGGCCGCCGCCGTAAGGGATTCCCTGGATCGCCCCGTGGGGGGCCCGGTCTTCCTTTCGGGGCCCCTTCTCGACGCGGAGGAGGGGGCAGTGCTCGCCGCCCTCCGGGACGCCTGGCGCCGCCTGGGCGGGGTACAGCCCCGGGGCGGGAGCCGCCTCGCGCGGGAGAAGGACCTTGCGGCCGCGCTACGTTCCTTCGCCCCCTACGCGGGGGAGTGGGAAATGGTCATCCTGGTCGAGTTTGCCTCCGAGGCGGGAACGGCCCTTCGGGTCGTCTATCCCCTCCGCACCCTTGAGGGGGTCCTCGCGGCCCTGGACTCATGAGCGTCCCCGGCGTAACGGAGCGGATCGCGGCCCTCATCGCGCCCATGGGAGGCGGCGCTTCCGGCGGCGCTTCCGTCGCGGAGGTCGCGTCCCTTTTGGCCCGGTACGGCACCGTGCAGCCCCTCCGGGAGGGGCGCGCCTTCGCCTGGCAAGAAGACCCGGCGGAGCGCTGCGCCCTGGTTCTCTCGGGCCGGCTCCTGCCGGTAAAGCGGCGCCTCGGGGCCGAGAGCGTAACCCTTCCCGCCCTCTTTCCCGGGGATTGGGCC
>QKDA01000040.1 GCA_003246765.1 Spirochaetales bacterium
AAAGCAATGGTGTGTCGTAAACGCATATCAACCCCGTGAATGAGCATTACTATAGCCCAGAGGAACCTTGGTTATCAAGTCTGGGGAGTAAGAAAACGGATAAGCCCCGCGGCTTTTCCCCTCACCGTTCGATCGGGACACCCCCTTTCCACGTCCCTTAAGATCTGAAGCGCCTGTTCCTCGGAGCCCCCGAGAAAGAGTACCCGAGGGGCTAACAGGAAGGGGATCCACAACTCCTGGGACGAGGCCCAGGAAGAAAGCTCCCGGGAAGATGCCGCGGCTTGGAAGAGGGAGTCCAGGGTACGTCCGTCCCATCCCAATCCCAGGGCCGCTAAGCCGCGGTCGACTTCGGTCACGGCCATGGCAAGGGCAAGGACCGTCACGTTCGATGCGCGAGCGGAATCTCCGGACTCCCCCAGGTAAAGCTCACTCAAGCGGAGTGCCGCCTTGAAAGCCTTGCTATTGCCGTGCCGGTAAAGGGATAAAAACTTACCCGTATCCCCATCGGCGAGAAGGGTTTTTTTCATGGCCCTCAAGGTTTGACTGGGCTCGTCCGGAGTTCCGTACACGGGATCGCCGCTCAGGATTTGCAGGTAGACCCGCTCGGCGCTGTCTCGGTCGCCCATGCCCGCCGAGGTGGCGCCCATGGTGTAGAGTATGTCATACTGCCGATCGGGAATATCCAGGAAGTCCCTGTTCTCCCAGGCGGCCAGATACAGGCGCATGGCAATCGAGCTCTCGCCCTCGGCGTCGTGGATGAGCCCCTCCAGATAATCCGCTTCGGGAAAAACGTCGCTGTTTTCAAGAAACGCAATGAGTTTTCCCGCAGATCCCCCGTATACAGAGGAATATCGGGTTTTCTCGATTTCAGCCAGGAGCGACAGGGCTTCATGCTCCCCCCGGGCTTCGAGAACGGCTTTTATCGCCTTGAGATCGTCGCCTACCCGCTTCACCTGGGCGGGAGCGAAGGCTGCCTTTAGTACGGTAAGACGGTGCTGAGTCTCCTCGTGCCGGTCAGCCCTGGCTTTCTTGACGAGTTCAAGGGCCGTTCCGTATTCACCGTCCTCATAGGCCCTTTGGGCGCGGTCCAGCTGAAGCCAGACCGGTTCTGCGGCGTAAAGCGCGGTGCCGGAGAGCGCGAAGAGAGTAAATAAAAAAAGGAATGGGTGGGTCCTGATGGTTGAGGGTCTCACAATTTATCGAGCTCCTCGGCGAAAGCCCGGTCCACCGTCTCCGGATCAAGGGCGCCCCTTACGGTGCGGACGGTTTCTCCATGCCTGAAGATAATGACCGAATCCCCCGCGCCGGTAATTCCGATGTCCGCGTGCTTGCCCTCCCCGGGGCCGTTCACAACGCAGCCCATCACTGCCACGGTGATGTCCCTGTCCATGGACATGAGCCTTCGCTGCCACCGATCCACGAAGGAGTGCACGTCGAACCCGTTTCTTCCGCAACGGGGACAGGAAACGATTCGCACACCGCCGGGGCGCTTACCGCATTCGGATAGTATTTCCCGGGCGGCAATTACCTCGTTTTCCATGGTATCCGAGAGACTGACCCGTACGGTGGAGCCGATGTTGTCAGCCAATAGGGCGCTGAAGGCGAGAGTGCTCTTGACGATGCCCCCTACCAGGGGACCGGCCTCGGTAACGCCGAGGTGCAGGGGCGCGTCGTATCGAAGGGCGAAAAGCCTGTTGGCCTCAATGGTCTCGGCCACCGTGGAAGCCTTCATGGACACGATCACCCGGTCAAAGGAAAAACGATCAAAGGCTTCCATCTCCCGAATTGCGGTCTCAACCAGCGCGGAGGCCCGGGAATGGAGGCGGGCTTCCGCGCTTTCGGGGACAGCCGCCTCAAGACGCTCCTGTATGTCCCTGGGAAGGGAGCCGGAGTTGACTCCTATTCGAATGGCCGCATTGGTATCCCGGGCCTTTTCCGTTACCTGACGGACTTTGTCCTCGCTACCGATGTTCCCGGGATTGATCCGTATCTTGGCTACCCGTCCGTCGAGACAGCGCAGGGCCAAACGGTGGTCAAAATGGATATCCGCCACCAGGGGCATGGATGATATCTTTGAGAGACCCACGAGAGCGTCCGCGGACTCCATATCGGGCACCGCGAATCGGACGATGTCGCAACCCAGCTGCTCAAGCCCCCCGAGGGTCCTGGCAATAGACTCCAAATCCCCTCCAGTCAAGGGCGATTTCCACATGGTTTGAATCGAAACGGGGGCGCTCCCGCCAATGCGAAGCGGCTTAACCCCGCCGTTCCCGCCGATCTCTATGGACCGCGGCGCCTTATAAGACTTCATACGGTAATACTATCGGCAGGAACGCGGGTTGTACAGAGGGAAACCGCACCTTGACGGGCCTTACCCCTTGACAGCCCCTCCCGTTAGGCCCGCCACGATATAGCGTTGAGCAAGAATGAATAGAGCCACCGCCGGAAGCATGGCCAGGGTGAGGTATCCTAGGATCAAGTTCCACTGGGAAGCGTGCTGACCCTGAAAGTTCATAACTCCCAGGGGAAGGGTGAACTTCGCCTGCTCATTGAAGACCAACAGGGGCAGAAAGAAGTTGTTCCAGCTTGCCACCAGGGTTATGACCGCGGTCGTGGCGAGGATCGGCGTCGAAAGGGGCAGGACCATCTTGAAAAGAAAGCCCAGGGGACCGTACCCGTCGATAGAGCATGCGTCTTCCAGATCCTTGGGAATGGCCCTGAAGAAGCCGATCATCAGGAGTATCGACATGGGCAGCTGAAACGCGATTTGAGGCAGGATCACGCCCAGATACCGGTCCAAGAGCCCCAGGGAACGAATCTGCAGATATAGGGGCAGAATGGCAACGGCTATGGGAAAGAGGAGCCCCAGCATGAAGTATCCCCGGATAGCCTCCCGCAGCCGGAAATTCATCCGCGCAAGGGCAAAGGCAGCCAGTAAGCAGGCCCCCAGGGCCCCGGCGACGGTACCCGCGGAAAGGAGCAGGGAATTGCCCAGGGATCGCCAGAAGGTACCCACCTTTCCCGTGAGAAGGTCCCCGTATTGGCTCCACTCGAAGGGAACGGGTATCCCGAAGGGATTCGCTATCAACTGCCCCATGGATTTTCCGCCCCCCAGCACCGCGATCCACAGGGGAAAAAGGACGAAAAGGGATACAAGGGCGCAAAAAACATAGGCCGCCGCCGTGGAAAGCCCTTTCCTGAATGAGTACATAGTAGCCATGCTCAGTTCCCCTCCCGTTCGGCCGTAAGCCGATTATAGACAATGGAAAACAAGAGGCACAGGGCAAAGATCGTCACCGCCACCGCGCTTCCGAACCCGATATTCAGCCGTTGGATACCGAATTTATATAGGTAAGTGACCATGGTCTCCGCGGAATTTACCGGGTCGCCCTTCCCCATGGCCCAGACAACGTCAAAGACCTGGAGGGAGCCAATGATCGAAAAGTATGCGGACACGACGATGGTAGAGCGCAACAGCGGCAAAACGACGTAACCGATGGTTTGAAGCCCGTTGGCACCGTCTATGAGGGCCGCCTCGCGAACGTCCTTCGGGATGTCCTGAAGCCCGGCTATCAGGATGGACATATGAAACCCGAAGTACTTCCAGATTATCACGACCATAATCGCGCCAAGGACGGTATCGGGGTTGCCGAGCAGGGTTGGGGCGGAAAGACGGGGAAAGAAAGAAGCGAAAAAAGACCGCACAAGGCCGTATTGCGGGTGATAGATAAACTGCCACAAAACGCCGGTGATGATCTCGGAGAGCACGTAGGGCAAAAAGAAAAAGGTGCGGAAAAGGACCGCAAGCTTGAACTCGCTCCTGCCGATTACCAATGCAATTGCCAGGGCGAGTGGGAGCTCTACCGCCAGGGACACCCCGATTATCCATAGGTTGTGCAGCAGGGCTTTCTTAAAGACAGCGTTCTTTAGCAAGTTAATGAAGTTGTCGGCGCCCCTAAAATCCGACAGGGGACCGAGGCCGTTCCATTTATAGAGGCTGAACACGGCAGCCTGAAAAACCGGCGCGATTACGAAAAGCGTGAAAAGGATAAAAGCCGGGGCAAGAAGCGCGTAGGGCAGCGCCTTATGTTTTCTGATCATCGGTACTCCGTGCCTAGTGAAGGGAGCCCGGCGAGAGCCGGGCCCCGGGGTAGTATCTGTCGGTTAGCGGTTCATCTCATAGGCAGACTGCATCGCGGCGCAGGCCTCCGCGGGAGTCGCCGTGCCGGCCAGCATGGTCTGGACGGAGTCGTTGATGACCCCTCCCACGGCGGGCGGGAAGAACTGGTCAAGATAGAGCTGGAAAAATCCCGCCTTGTCCACGATGCCTTTCACGAGCTTTGCGTTCTCGTCCTTGATGCCCGTTTCGGCGCCCTTGACGGTCGGGATGATCCCGGCGATGGACGCATACTTGGCGTTGTTTTCCCGGTTAGTAAGGTACATGAGGAATTTAACCGCCTCGTCGCTCGCGTTCTTTCCCACGGCCATGCCGTTACCTCCGCCGATGACGTCCGTGACCTTACCGACTCCGCCGGAGACTGAGGGGAAGGGAGCGGTAGCGAGTTTGTCGCCGATGCCCTTCTTGGTAGTAGAACTGTCGGTCTGGACGTTCGGGGCCCACTGACCCATGAGCTCCATGGCTGCCTGGCCGTTGCCGACAAGGGCAGCCTCGTCGTTATAGGTAGCCCCGAGGAAGCCGTCCTGGAAGGGCTGCGTCTTCATGAGGGATACCAGCATCTCGCCGGCCTTAACGAAGGCGGGATCGTTGAAACCCTTACCGGTGCCGAGAATCAGCTGATCGAAAGCGGCTTTTCCGCCGATGCGGGCCGCGAGGTAGGACCACATGTGCATGGCGGGCCACTTGTCCCCTCCGCCAAGGGCTATCGGGGTTATTCCAGCGGCCTTCAGCTTGCCTACCAGGACGAGAAAATCGTCCCAGGTGGCTGGGAAGGCGGTATAGCCGACCTTCGCGAGCAATTCCTTATTGTACCAGAAGGTTATTCCGCCCATGTCGTAGGGAACCCCGTACTGCTTTCCGTTGTACTGGTACACCTGCCAGACTCCGGGGGCCATGGAATTTCCCCAGTCGGTTCCCTTTACGAACTTGGTAATGTCCTTCAGGAGGCCCGCCTTGGCGTATTCCGCCATGGTTCCGCCGCCCCAGCTGTGGAAAACGTCCGGGGGGTTGCCTGACTGCATAAGAGTGGCGACCTTGCTCTTGAAGGCCTCATTCTCGAGGACCGTCACCTCGATCTCGACGTTGGGATTGGCGGCCATGAACTCGTCTACCACGCCCTGATAGAAATTCTTATCCGTATCCGCGGTACCGATATGCCAGAACGAAATCTTGACTTTACCGTCGGCAGTCTTGGCCGCGTCGCTCTTGCCGCCGGCGAAAAGTGACGGGGCAGTTACGGTAAGCGCCGCCGCAAGGGCGCAAACCATTGTTCGTTTTTTCATTTATTCCTCCTAATGTTGTATGAGGAAGCAAGCTTCCGCCCCTTTACTTTAGGAGTGGTTCCCGGTTAGGGGTATAGGATATTCACACGTACTAGCCCTAGGTGTTTTTTACTATGCCCCGCATGTATCCGGTTTAAAAAAAAGCCGTCCGATTGCTCGGACGGCTGGAGAGGCTGATTCGGTGCCTCAATAAGACCCGGAGCCTTACACCGTGATGAAACCGAAGACCATCGTGAAAAGGGCTACGGTTTCGCAAAGCCCAACGATGGTAATGTACTGGCTGAAGCCCTTTCCGGTCTCGCCGAGGGCGTCGGAGCCGCTGGCGCTGGCCTTTCCCTGGGCAATGGCAGAGAAGGCAATCGCGAGACCGCCGGCGATGCCGAGACCCAGAAGGAGCCAGGGGTTGGCGCTTCCCGCCTTGGCGGAGGCGACCATTCGGCTCATGAGAAGGTATCCGTAAATGGTCTGGGTAAGGGGGGCGCCCGCGAAGGCAACCAACAGGAAGGGGGCGGGCTTATTATTCATGTAGCAGCGCTTCCACGCGCCGATCGTGGCCTGACCGGCTATACCGAGTCCGATGGCGGAGCCGAGAGCGGAAATCCCGAGGGCCGCCGCGGCGCCCAAAAATCCAAAATTCAAGTCCATAATGTCACTCCTGTTTGTTTGCCGTTTCAGCGAACGGTTCGTATTTGAAGCCTGACCAGGTCAGGCCAAGATGGTTGGAAAACTCGAGGGTGTTGAGACGCACCCCGTGAACGATGACCGACAAGACGTTCATGATGTAGTTGAGCCCGTGACCGAAGGCCAGCAGTACTATTCCCAACAGCATGAGAAACCCTCCCAGCGTGGGACCGGCCATGGCATTCACGGTCGCGCTGATGGCGGATCCCGCCATGCCGACCGCCCAGAGGCGAATGTAGCTCATGATGTCGCCGAAGACGTTAACCACCCCGAGGAACATGGTAATGATGTTCTTTAGGCTTTCCAGAATGCCGCCGCCGACGGTACCCGCGTAATTGATGAATAGGAAATTGAGGGCGAAACCTCCCCCTACCATCCCGAGCACCACGTTCGTAAGCGGGTATTTCTCGGCGTCTACCACGAGATTAAGCACCACGAAGTACATCCCTATGGTCATGGCCAGGGATCCGACTTCGCCCAGGGCCTTAAGGGAGCGGGCCTTCAGGTTCCGTACCACGCCGATCACGTGAGCCAGCGAAAGCTGTACGAGACCCAGGGTGAAGCAAAAGATCTTGATATTTTCCCCAGCCCTGTCGGGATCCGCGCTGGAGAATGCCGGCAACGCGATATTCCTGAAGAACCCAGGAAGCTTTGCCGCCTCGATACCGAACCAGGTACAGGTTACGGTACCCCAGGCCACGGTCATGAGTCCCAGGTACAGGAACATGAAGAGCCCCGTGGGGGCTTTCTTTCCGCCCTTACCGGTCATTACGATGCCGACCAGCGACAGAAGCACGAGGATCGCGCCGTATCCGCCGTCACCGAAGATCATGGCGAAGAAAATCCCGAAGAAGATGACGAACCAAAGGGATATATCCAGTTCCCGATATCCCGGGACGATTCCCAGGAACTCGAGCAAGGGCGAAATCAGGTTCACCAGGGGATTGTTCCTGAGCTTAGTCGGAACCGGGTCGTCCTCCGCGGGATCCTCGGCCATGAGCCCCCATCCGCGCCGGGATGCTTCCGCCGCAAGGGAGTCGAGCTGGTCCGAGGGGAGGTACCCCCTGAGCCAGGCGAGATCCGAGTCCCTTACGAGAGCAGGATCCCCCTCGAGAGAAACCGTATCCATCCCCGCGTCAACCAGGGCAAATTCCAATTCCTTGAGTACCTCGGCCTTTAGGGCCCGCAGGGAAGGAAGGAAGGGGATATCCGCGTCGAGGCGCTCGTCGAAAAGCGGCAGGGCCTTCCTTTCGCGCTCGATTTCATGACGGATCTCTTTCGTGGGCCGGGCGGGCATGAGCAGTTCCCGGGCGGATTCAGGCAATCCGTCGTGGAGTAAATCGTCCTCCGCCCAGAGAACGCAGCGAACCGTTTTCTTGGCCCTGGACAGCTCGATCCGGTTTATCGTCGAAGGAAGGGCGTCGTAATCGGCCTCGGCCATCTCGAAGGGAAAAAGATACAGCCCCTTGTCCGCGAGCCAGTCAAAATCGGCGGGATTCACCTCGCCCCATCCCTCAAGGCGCTCGAGCTCCCGGGAATTCTGGATAATGATGTCCTCGGCGACCTTTTTTTCGTCCCTGACAATAAGTACCCGATCCGCCACGGATAAGGCTTCGTCGCGGGGAAGAAGCTTGCCGGAGGGCTTTTTGACCTCCCCTTTCCGCTCTTCCAGGGCGGCAATGGCCTGATCGATCCGTGAAAGCCGGGCTTGTATCTCGACGGTCAGCGGAGTTGACGCGTCCATGCGCTCAACGTGAAACACCCCCAGCGAACGAAGGGCCTTTAACGCTTCCGTCCGGTCCCTGTCCAGAACGAGGAGGGTCGCCTTTTTCATAGGTACTATCACGATGAAGCCCCCTGTACTGCGTTCTCCAGGTTTTTCTTGGAGATCTTGCCCCGAACTACCGCGGCAACCTGCTGGTCCCCGAGATATACCGTGATCTTCTTAATATTGCTTCGGGTTTCGGGTATCTTTACCTTTTCAAAAAGGTTTACCCGCTGCGTCGTGGTGCGCAGTTCCTGCTGCAGCAGTCTCACCTGCTCGTCGAGGGTTTGGGCCTCGAGATCAAGGGAAAGAACCTTTTCAAGACGGTCCGAGGCGGTGTCGACCCAAGGGGGCACGCTGTACAGGTCGTACGCGGCCCTCTCGAATTCCACGCCCTCGAAAATAGGGATGGATACGCCCGCTATGTTTCCGGTGGAGGTTTTCACCTCCCGAACCTCGACGGTCTCCGGGGCGAAGGCCTCGGCCTCCCCGAAGACGGCGATCCATGCCTGGAAATCGGCGTTGAGCCGGTCCCGATTGGCTCGGATCTCCCGGGCGCGAATCTCTATCGTCCTAATCTCGGTCTGCAGCTGCTGCTTCTTGAGCTGTAGGGTCGGAAGGTAGCGCCTGTACATTTTCAGGCTTTCCTTCTGGGCCTTAAGCTCGTTTTTAGTCAGCTTGATAGCCATGCTTGCCTGCCCTTACTTACCCCAGTACTGCTGTACGAGTTCCGATTTGATGCCGGTTTCCTCGGGCTTGAAGCACGAGGAAAGGATCTTCCAGCCCGCGTCCAGGGCCTGCTCCAGGGGAATATTGACGGAAAGGTCCATCATCTGTCCCTCAAACATGGCTCCGTATTTAAGCAGTTTCGAGTCCCATTCGGACATCATGAATCCCATGGACTTTTTCTCGAGGGTGTCCTTATAGGCGGAATAGAGCTTGATCATGTTGTCCATGAGCGCCCGGTGGTCGTTGCGGGTTTTTCCGTTCACGTTCTGCTTGAGGCGCGAAAGGCTTCCGAAGGGCTCGATGCGGCCGTTCTTGAGGTAGAACTGGCCCTCGGTAATGTACCCGGTGTTGTCGGGAACGGGATGGGTCACGTCGTCGCCGGGCATGGTGGTAACCGCGAGAATGGTCACGGACCCCGCGTCGTCAAAGTCGACCGCCTTCTCGTACCTAGCGGCGAGCTGGCTGTAGAGGTCGCCAGGGTAGCCGCGGTTCGAGGGAACCTGTTCCTGGATGATGGCGATTTCCTTCATGGCGTCGGCGAAGTTCGTCATGTCCGTCAGGAGGAC
>QKDA01000238.1 GCA_003246765.1 Spirochaetales bacterium
GCCCTTTTCTCCCTTCGTTGACGCTTTCTTTATCGGGGAGGCGGAAGCGGGATTTTTCGCCCTCATGGAGGAGGTCGCCCTCATGAGGGAATCCGGCGCGAGCCGAAAAGACATCCTTCACCTCATCGGCGAGCACCCCTCCGTATGGACCCGCGAAAAACCCCGGGCCCAACGGGCGGTTTACTCGGGCTTCGGGGGGGAAGGGGACCGGCAGGTTTGTTTTCCCGTACCCCATATGCGCATCGTGCAGGACCACGGCAGCGTTGAGATCATGCGCGGCTGTCCCAACGGATGCAGGTTTTGCCACGCCGGCGTCAACTACCGGCCCCAGAGAATGAAAAGCCGGGAAAAGATCCTGAAAGACGTGGAATACCTCGTTAAGCGCGGCGGATACCGCGAGATCAGCCTCATGTCCCTATCATCCGGTGACTACGAGGGAATCGACGCTCTTCTCGACACCCTGTCCCTCGAATGGGAGGGCAAGCACGTCTCCTTCCAGCTTCCGTCCCTCAAGGTTAACTCATTCACATTGCCGTTGCTGGAACGCATGGCGGAAGTTCGTAAAAGCGGCCTAACCTTTGCGGTGGAAACCCCCATCGATGCCTGGCAGCTCTCCATAAACAAGGAAGTTTTCAGGGACAGGATTGTGGCAATCCTTCACGAGGCCAAACGAAAGGGCTGGAACAAGGCAAAATTCTATTTCATGATCGGCCTTCCCGTGGAGAGCGGGGGGCTTCGGGAAGAAGAGGAAATCGTGAATTTTCTCCTGGAAATTCAGGAGAAGACCCGAATGCAGTGCAATGCCAATGTCGGGACCTTCATTCCCAAACCCCATACCCCCTATCAGTGGTCAAGGCAGCTTTCCTCGGAAGAGGCGGATCGGAAACTTTCGTTCATCCATTCGTCCCTTCCCAAAGGGCGCTTTAAGGTAAGTACCCATCGTCCCTTCAATTCCTTCCTGGAGGCCATGCTGACCAGGGGCGACGAGCGGGCAGGGGAGATCGCCCTCGAGGCCTTTCGCCGGGGGTGCCGTCTCGACGCTTGGGAAGATTGGGCGAAGCCGGATATTTGGCGGGCGGTGATCGCCGAAGCTCCTTGGGACGTGGAGGGCGAAACCATTCGAGAGCGCTCCCGCGACGAAGCGCTTCCCTGGGACGGGGTTCACATCGGAACCTCCAAGGCTTGGCTCTGGCGCGAAAAGGAACGCTCCGACGCGCAGGAACCTACCGCTCCGTGTGACGTCGATTGCAAGGAACCCTGCGGGGTATGCGGCAATAAGGTCGCCGTAAACAAGCCCTTGTCTCAGGCGGTTCAGGCAGCCGAAACGAAGCGTGATTCCTTTGTGCCCGGTAAAAGCCGGGGCCCTGAGGCGACCCATCGGGTAATCCTGTCCTTTTCAAAAACCGCCGAGGCACCCTTCATACCCCATCTGGGGCTGCTCGAAACCTGGCACAAGGCCTTTCAGCGAAGCGGGCTCCCGGTGGTCTACACCGAGGGCTTTAACCCCCTGCCCCGGTTCGAGCTCGCCCAGAGCATGTCCATGGGCGTATCCTCCCGGGACGAGATCGGCTCCTTCCTGCTTTTTGAGAGCCGAAGCGTCGAAGAGATATTCTCCGCCCTCAAGGAAAGCCTCCCCGGCAATCTACCGGTAAACCGCGTTCTGGTGTATCGGCTATCCACGAAACTGAAACGCGCTTCCCTGTCGGCCTATTTATGGGGTAACGAATACCAGTACAGGTTCTATAGCGCGGGGATGGCAAAGGACCTCTTGGGCGCTGCCGCAGAGTTTGCCTCAAATCATCCCGGAACGAAGGTATCATTTAACACCGATCCTGCCGATTCCTGGCGGGTAATCGTGCCCTTTGAGGCAGACCGGGCTCTCCGTAACCTCCTCGAGGAACGCACGGGCTTGTCCTTTCACCAAATAGCTCAAAGCGAGAAGATCCAATCCCTGGCGATACATGGCCCGTCTACCGAGGGAGAGCCCCAGAACTTCATGAGTGTCTTTGAGGCTGTGGCCTCCGAAAACGAAGCCCAGCCCTGGTAATTCCTATTCCCCCGTTGTAAGGATGTATAAAATAGTAAATCTTTTTTATACATCCCTTATACAGCTCGACAGAACATACATTATGCGCAGTAGTGGGTGTGGATTTATTTTGGCTCGGGCATGGGAAGCAGCGCCTACCCTTACGGACTGCAGGGTCCTGTTGCGCTTTATTACCACTCATGACCGATGAGTTCTGCGAGTTTTTGTACTGATTGCGGCGTATTGGGACCGGCGAATCGGATTGTAGCGGGAGTCCCGCCCAAGAGCATGAGTTGGTTCGCCAGGGCCTCAGCTTCGCGCAGGTAGTGGGTTACTCCCAAAATGGTCCGTTGTTCCCGTTCCTGGAGTCGTTTGACAAGGTTTATCAGGTTTTGCTTGGTCGCGCCGTCCTGTGACTGAAAGGGCTCGTCCATCAAGAGGACCGGGGCATCCACGGCAAAGGCCCTGGCAATCGAAACCCGTTGCCGTTCGCCCCCGGAGAGCATTGCGGGCTTTGAGTCTGCGCGTTCCCCTAGGCCCACGAGGGAGAGGTATTCACAAATTCTTTCCTCACGCTCGGGGTTCGCAAAGCCCGCAGCTTCCAAGGGGATTTCTAGGTTTTGCCTCAAGGTAAGCCACGGAAGGAGCCTCGGTTCCTGAAAGATATAGGAGACCCTCCGGGAGAAGGCCTCCCGTTCGGCTATGGCATTAAGCAGCGTGGTTTTTCCGCACCCCGAAGGGCCGAGTATCATCGTTATGCGGGAATCCACAAAATCCGCGTCGAAGTCCTCGAAAACTACGCGGTTTCCGTAGCGGACGCTTAGGTTTTCAATGATCAACGGGGATCTCCTGGATAGCGGATCTGAAGGCCCTGGCAAGAAAGACGAAAAGCCTTTCGCTGGCGACGCTAAGCAGTATCGCCATGAGGGTAAGGGAGAGAACCCTCGCGCTCTCGAGCTGAACCCTGGCGGTTTGTATGGCCGTTCCGATCCCGGTCCTGGGCAAACCTAGTATCTCCCCTGCCACGACTACCTTCCAGGTTAATCCTAGGGCCGACCCGGCGCCGGAAAGGAAAAAGGGAACCGCCGAGGGGATTTGGATTCTCGTAAGGGTAACTTTCCTGGAAAGGCGGTAAATACGTGCCATTTCCAGGAGCTTTGGGTCCGCTTCGCGGATGCCCCGCGAGATGGATTCGGTCATAATGGGCAGGGTCATCAAAATCGAAACGAATACGGGTACGAAGGAAGATCCGAACCAAAGGAGCGCGATGAGGATGATCGAAACCACCGGGGTTGACTTCACAGTCGTGAGCCAGGGCGTCAGGGCCGACTCTGCCCTCTCGCTAACTCCTGCAGCGCAGCCCAGAATGGCCGAAAGGATGGCGGAAAGCAGAAAAGCGAGAATTCCCCTGCCGAAAGTCGCGAGCATTTGAGAGTAAAAATGCGGAGACCCCATAAGGCTCATGAGATCCTGCGCGACCTTCCATGGAGGCGGCAGTATAAAGGGAGACCCCACCGCGACGCTGGTTAGGGCCCAAAGGACCAGAAGGACCGCGGTGGAAAGGAGCGCCGGGAGTACCCGCCGGTTTATCATTTGAAATAGAAACCCTCATCCGGGAGCTTACCGCCGATCGAGGCCGGGGCGTATTCCAGGAATACCTTCAGGAGGCGTTCGATATCGGGCCGGGCGAGTTCCGCGTTCAGGAATACGAAATTGCTCGCGGGGATAGACTTGGCTGCAATAGGCGCCTTAAGACCCAAACCGGTCTTTTCGGCCAGGGTTCCGGCTCCGTCGCTGTTTGCCACGGTCCATTCTATCGACTTTCGGTATTCATCGAGGAAGGCCCTCAGGGACTCGGGATTTTTCGCGGCAAAGTCGGAACGGACCACGCAGAGGGTCATGGGGAAGTCCTCGGAAAAACCGGCCTTCTTCCACTCAGAGCGAATACTAATTGCCTTGAGTACCGGATTCTCGCCGTTTTTGCCGTTCAACACCGCCACCGTGGCGAAGGGTTCGGGCAGCAGGGCGTAGGAAATCTTACCGGCCGCTAAGGCCCCGGCGATTTCCGGGGTGGGAATGGAAAAATCGAGGGTAACCGCAGAGGAATCCACGCCCTGTGCCGAAAGCAGCGCCCTGAGGACATATTCGGGGGTTGCGCCCTGCCCTGCTACGCTCACGGTCTTTCCCGCTAAATCCCCAACTCCGGAGAGGTTTCGATCCCGGGTAACCAAGGAGATCATGCCGTTGCCGACCACAGCCGCCGCCTGAATGGAATTGGGGCTCACGTTATAGAGCTTTGCCGCGACGTTGGGGGGAAGTATGCCGATATCCACGTCGCCATTGAGCAGCTTCGGCAAGAGTACGTCCACGGAGCCGGCGATTTGAAATTCACATACCGCTCCCGTCGGAAGTACCGGCGGTTGGTCAATCAGCTTCGCCATGCCGATGCCTGAAGGTCCGGCCAAAGCGGCAATACGTACGGGGCTCGCGGGGGCCCCGCTATTCATATCAAGCTTGCCTGAGGCGTGGGCGGAAAGAACCAGCACCGCGGCAAGAAGAAAACCAAGTCGTGCCTTACGCATACATCTACCTCTTCGTTGAAAAACAGCTATGCCAATATTACCTAATCCTGCAGCTTCGGGCAATACGCCTGAAGTGGGCACGTGCCGCACAGGGGACGGGATCGGCAAAAATCCTTGGCAAGGCGCACTAAAAGGGCGTGGTATTCCTGATACCAGTGAACTATGGGAACCTTTTCGGGTATGCTTAGCCGGGAAGTTATAAATTTACATACATGCTCATAGCGTTTCGAGGGGTTCGCGGGGAGTTCAAGGGTTGGAATGAGTCCGGTTCTTGAATAAACGCGAATTGTATAGGCATCGACGACAAATTGAGGGCAGTGCCAGGCATAGAGCAACATTGAATCCGCTGTCTCGGGCCCTACCCCGCGTAGACCGAGAAGAAGGTCCCGCGACGGCGTTCCTTCGGGATGCTCCAGAAGGAAGGTAGCCAAGGCTGCCAGTTTTTCTTCCTTTTGATTGTAATACCCAGTACTGCGGATCAAGGCCCTTCGTTCATCCCTTTCAAGGCTCAGATACGCCGCGGGGGAGCGTACGCCGGCGCACGAGAGCTTAAGGAGAGCGGTTTCCACGTTGGTCCATGCGGTATTTTGGGTGAGAACGCTGCCGCAGCACACCTCCCAAATACCTTCAGGGTCATTCGGGAGTCCGTAGACCCCGGGATGGTAGCCGCGACTGTCGTACCTCGCTTGACCCCCACGGGAAGGCAGGGGCCACCAACCCTGAGGGCCGAAGGCCCTGTAGAGTATGACGGAAAGGTTTGTAGGGTTAAGGGTTTCACTCATGGAGAAAAAACCGCCGTCCCTTGCTTCGGACGGCGGTTTGAGCTGCGTTTCCGTGTTATTTTGACACGGAGGTTTTGGTTTTACCGCGCTTGGCTGTGGCTGGAGCCTTGGACTTCGGGGCAGCGGTCCCGGATTTTGGAGATGAAGCCTTATCCGCTTTAGGCGCTGCGGCCTTTACCCCTTTTGAAGGGGCGGCTTTCCCGGTTCCTTTTTTTCCCGCTGGGGCCGTTTTCCTGGTTCCTGTCAGTGCGGGCGCTTTTAACGCTCCCGCCGCCTTGGCGTCTTCAATGACTGCCTGGGCAGCGGCGAGGCGCGCAACGGGCACCCGGAAGGGAGAGGCGGATACGTAGTCCATTCCCGCCCTATGGCAGAACTTGACCGAAGCGGAGTCTCCCCCGTGCTCGCCGCATATCCCGATTTTCAGCGAGGGCCTGACCGACCGCCCGCGCTCGATACCGGTTTCCACGAGCATACCCACTCCCTCTACGTCGAGGCTCTGGAAGGGATCCTTCGCGAATACCGCCGCCTTGTGCTCGTCCACGTAATCGGGAAGGAATTTTCCGGCGTCGTCCCGGCTCATGCCGAGGGTCATCTGGGTAAGGTCGTTGGTTCCGAAGGAGAAGAATTCCGCCACATGGGCTATCTCGTCGGCGAGCAGCGCCGCCCGGGGGGTCTCGATCATGGTTCCCACGAGGTATTTGACGGGCACGCCCTTTTTGGCGATTACCGCGTCGGCGGTCTGCCTGGTAAGGCGTTCGAGAATGGCGAGTTCCTTCGCGTCTATGACCAGGGGGATCATGATTTCCGGGAAGACTTTGCCCCCCTTCTTGGCCACGTTGCACGCGGCGGTAATGATCGCGGTTACCTGCATCTCGAGAATTTCCGGATAGGTTATGGCGAGACGGCATCCGCGGTGACCGAGCATGGGATTCGCTTCGTGAAGCTTTTCCACGCGGCTGCGCACCGCGTCGTAGGTCATGCCGATTTCCTTCGCCAAAGCCCTTTGCCCCGCTTCGTCATGGGGTACGAACTCGTGAAGCGGCGGGTCTATAAGCCTTATCGTGACGCCCAGTCCGTCCATGGCCTTGAAGATTCCCTCAAAGTCCTTGGTCTGGATGGGAAGGAGCTTGGAAAGGGCTTTCTTTCGGGCGGCGGAATCCTCGGCTACGATCATCTCCCTGATGGCGAGGATACGGTCCTCTGAATCGAAGAACATGTGCTCCGTGCGGCACAGCCCGATACCCTCGGCACCGAGGGTACGGGCATGCTTTGCGTCGTACGGGGTGTCCGCGTTGGTTCTCACCTTGAGAGTACGGATCTTGTCAGCCCACTCCATGATGGTATGGTAGGATTCGGGCAGCTTGGGCGTGACCAGCTTAAGCTCGCCCAGATAAACGTTGCCGTTGGAGCCGTCCAGGGTGACGTAGTCCCCTTCCTTAACGGTTATTCCGTTGGCGCTGAAGGTTTTTTTACCGTAATCGATGTCGAGTTTTTCGCAGCCCACGATGCAGCACTTTCCCCAGCCGCGGGCCACAACCGCGGCGTGGCTGGTCTTTCCGCCCGTGGCGGTAAGGATTCCCTGGGCGGCATGCATGCCTCCCACGTCTTCGGGACTCGTCTCCTTGCGGACAAGAATGACCTTATGCCCATCGGCCGCTGCCTTTTCAGCGGTTTCGGCGCTGAAATACACCTTGCCGCAGGCTGCGCCGGGAACCGCGTCTATACCCTGCACGATAAAGGACGACTTGAGCTCCGCCGTCTGGGTTTTGTCGATAGCCGGATAGAAAATTCCCTCGATATCGCTGGTCTTGATGCGGCTTACCGCGTCTTCCTTGGTAATGAGCTTTTCCTTGACCAGGTCGCAGGCGATGCGGAAAGCCGCGCCCGGGGACCTTTTACCTGTTCGGCACTGGAGCATGTAAAGCTTGCCTTCTTCCACGGTAAACTCAAGGTCCTGCATATCCTTATAGTGGTGCTCGAGGGTCTTTCGTACCTCCAGGAGCTGCTTATAGGCCTTGGGATCGCTGCTCGCGAAATCAGAAAGCTTGATGGGCGTTCTTATTCCCGCGACCACGTCCTCTCCCTGGGCATTGAACAGGTAGTCGCCGTAGAAGGTGTTTTCCCCGGTATTCGGGTCGCGGGTAAAGCAGACGCCCGTTCCCGAGGTATCCCCCTTGTTGCCGAAAACCATCTGAACCACGTTGACCGCGGTTCCCTTTATGCCGACCAGGTTCTCTACCTTCCGGTAGGTTACGGCCTTGTCGGCCATCCATGAACCGAATACCGCGCCGACGGCGCCCCAAAGCTGCTCCACCGGATCCTGGGGAAAGTCCTTCTTGATTTCCTTTTTGTAAAGGCCCTTAAACTCCTTGATGAGGGACTCAAGCTCCGTTTCGTTGACGTCGGTGTCGTTGATCTTCACGCCCTTGGCTGCCTTGAGGCGGGTCCGGGTCAGGCTTTCCTTGACCCCGTTGAAGGCATGGTCAAACTTTTCCCGGTTTATTCCCATGGCCGTGGAACCGTACATCATGATGAAGCGGCGGTAGGCGTCCAGGGCGAAGCGCCGGTTTCCGGTTTTCTTTGCGAGCCCTTCCACTGACGCGTCCGTTAGTCCGAGGTTAAGGATGGTTTCCATCATGCCGGGCATGGACACGGCGGCGCCTGAACGCACTGAGACGAGCAGGGGGTCTGAAGGATCGCCCAGTTTTTTGCCGGCGGCCTTTTCGAGTTTTTTAAGGTGCTTTGAGACCTCTTCCGCCAGGCCTGCGGGATATTTCTTGCCGTTTTTATAGTAAAGATCGCATACCTCGGTGGTGATGGTAAAACCCGCGGGGACCGGGAGCCCGATCTTGGTCATCTCGGCGAGGCCTGCGCCCTTGCCCCCAAGCAGCTCCTTCTTTGACCCATCCCCTTCGGCGTTTTTATCACCGAAGAAATACACATACTTCTCTTTTGCCATTTTGTGAATCGCTCCTCTTTGGTCCTTTAGGACCTAACTATTGGCCTCTATGGTCAACTTGTATCTTCGTAACTTGAAAAGTGTAACTTGAGTATATTGACCTGTCAATGTTATACTTGCGGCAGTGAAAAGGGGTTTCTCGTCTCCGATCCGTCCCGGTGCGTTCACCGCGGTCCTGCTCTTTTGTATTCTGCTCGTCTGGTCCTGCGCTACCCAAGGGCGTTCCGCGAATACTGCGGTCCCGGCCCAGCCAGATCTGCCCCCCCCTGCCCTTCCTCCCCTTCCTTCCCCCCCGGAGCCTGCCTTAAACCTGACCTTTGCGGGGGACATCATGGCGCACCGCTGCAATTACCAGATGCCCGATTACTCCAAGATTTACGAGGACATTTCGGCCTTGCTGTCCGCCGACGACATTACCTTCGGCAATCTTGAGATGCCCGTGGACGACAGTCTCCCGCTTTCGACCTATCCGCGATTCAACGTTCACCGTTCCTACGTACAAAAAGCCGTGGAGGGAGGCTTCGACGCCTTCTCTCTCGCCAACAACCATTCCAACGACCAGGGAACGGGCGGAATGAAGGCGACCCTGGAGGCGGTATCCTCCCTTCCCGGGGTGAGCGCATGGTCAGGGTTGTCCGGAGACGGAGAAACTTCTGCCTCTCCTTCGTCCTTTACTCCGTCGGTTTTGGAACGGAAGGGCTACACGGTGCTTTTTCTAGCGGTCACGGAGCTGCTCAATTCCTACGATTCCTCTAAAAGGCTCGTGAATTATCTCGCCCC
>QKDA01000077.1 GCA_003246765.1 Spirochaetales bacterium
CGTGGTGGTGGCGATCTACCACTTCTTCATGAACAACACCGTCCTCGGCCGGCACGTGTACGCGGTGGGGGGCAACCCCGAGGCGGCGGAGCTTTCCGGTATCAAGGTAAAGGAAGTGACCCTCTTCGTGTTCACCTCCATGGGAACCCTGGCGGCCCTGGGCGGCATCATGTTTACCTCCCGGCTGCAGTCGGCGACCACCACCGCGGGGGTTGGCTTCGAGCTCGACGCCATCGCCTCGGCCTTCATCGGCGGCTGTTCTCCCGCGGGGGGTATCGGCAAGGTTACGGGCACGATCATCGGCGCCATCGTCATGTCGTCCCTCTCGAACGGCATGAATCTCCTGGGGGTCGGCATCTCCTACCAGTACATGGTGCGCGGCCTTGTGCTCGTTCTCGCGGTATTGCTTGACGTCCAGTCCAGAAAGGTTAAGATTTAGGGCATGAAACTACGTTCCTTACGAAGGCTTTTACTTCTGCCCCTGGTGGCAGGACTGGTACTGTTCGGGGCGAGCATCGTGCTCGTGTCGGCGAATATCATCTCCCGGGAAGTAGGATCCTACGTAAGGGACGAAATGGCGGCGAGAACCGCCGCGTTTATAGACGATTTCGCTTCCCGGGGCCTGGACCTCGCGAAGCTCCTTAAGGTGTACGACGGGTCCGAAACCCTGTCCCGCATTGCCCGGGACGGGGACAGGGCCGGCGCCCGCTCCTTCGCGGAAAACGCGCAGGACGCCCTGGGGGTGGATTTCTTCTACGTGATCGATATGGCGGGGGAGGGCCTTTCTTTGGGCGGCGGATCGTCCGTCGTTTCGTCCTTCGCCGACCGGCCTTCCTTCTCCGGGGCCCTTGCGAAGGGAGAGCCCGTCGTGACGGTGGAGATGGACGGCCAGCTCGGGCTCTGCCAAGTGGTCTCCAAACCCGTTTTCGGTGCCGCCGGGGTTGAGCTGGTCCTTCTCGCGGGCTACCGCATGGGCAGCAACGAGGCCATGGACGCCTTCAAGGCCCGTTACAGCGCCGAATTCACCGCCTTCATGTTCGACACCCGCATCGCCACTACCATCGCCGACTCCTCCGGAGAGCGTATCGTAGGCTCCAAGATGGAGAACCAGGAGGCGGAAACCGCCCTTACCCTGTACGGGGAGCCCTGGTCCGGCGAAACGAGGGTAAACGGCGAACCCTACAGCGCTTCGTACATACCCGTAAAGAACGCCCAAGACAGCGTTCTCGGGGTGGTCGGCATGGCGACTCCCCAGCGGGTCCTTTTCAGCACCATAAATCAGGTGATTTTGTTCATTTCCGTTACCGCCGCCTGTTTTTTGGTGCTCTTCGTGGTTTTCTTCGTCACCATCCTGGGAAAACTCGTGATAAACCCCCTGGCGGCGGCCAAGGAGGCCATGCACGAGATCGCCTACGGGAACGGGGACCTCACCCGGCGCATATCCGTGCGCAATTCCACGGAAATCGGGCAGATCATCGGCGACGTGAACCACTTCATCGGCATTCTCCACGGCATCGTGAGCGACCTTGCCGCGCGGCAGGAGGAGCTTTCGGAGCTCAGCGAGTCCATGACCACCATGTCCGTCGAGAGCGCCGGCGCCATCGCCGAGATAATGGCCAATATCGACAGCGTCCACTCCCAGTCCCGGCGCCAGATGGAAAGCGTAGCCTCCGCGGACAGGGCCATCGGGACCTCGGTGTCAAAGATCGGTACCCTGGGAGCCACAATCGGCGAACAGGTCGCCTATATTCGGGAATCCTCCGACGCCATCGGGGAGATGGTGGAACGTCTTTCGGGCATCATAGGCGAAGCCGCCCGGATAACCGAGCAGTTTACGGTACTCGACAGGGCCACCGCGGCGGGGAAAACCAAGCAGTCCGAGGTTTCTTCCTTAGTAGACGAGATCGCGGCCCAGTCGCGCCTCCTCAAGGAAGCCAACGACACTATCGCCAAGATTTCCTCCCAGACGAACCTGCTGGCCATGAACGCGGCCATTGAGGCGGCCCATGCCGGCGATTCCGGGGCAGGATTCTCCGTCGTCGCCGACGAGATAAGGCACCTGGCGGAAACCTCCAGCGCCCAGTCGAAGACGATACGCAACGAGATAAAGAAGATTCAGTCGTCCATCGATCAGGTCGTGCTTGCGGCGGGAGAGTCGAGCCGGACCTTTGACGGCGTGATCGATGAAATCAGGCGCACCGCCGACCTGGTAGCCTCCTTCTCCCGGGAGATGACCGAACAGCAGGACCAGAGCCGGCAGGTATTGGAATCCCTTACCCGGATGCAGACGGCGACCCAGTCGGTGCATGCGGAATCGGAGTCCCTGGCAGGGGAAACGGGGGCCGTTCAGGACGAGGTGGTTCGGGTGAAGGAAGCCTCGGCGATGATCGAGGCAAGCATGGACGAAATGGCCATCGGCGCCGGGGATATCAATTCTTCTGCCCACGAGGTGTCGAACTTGGCGGTGAAGGCCAAGGACCTGGTGGCCCTCATGCGGCGCGCGGTCGCGCAGTTCCGGGTTTAGCCCGGCCTTAGGCCTTCAGCAGAGCCGGCAGGGAATACACGTCCTCAACCCCGTCCACGAGAATGCCCCCCATGCCCATTTCCAGGGGAAGCGCTATGTCGATGTCGTAGCGGTCTCCCACGGCAAGGCAGTTTTCGGCCGCGCAGTTCGCCGATTCGAAGGCGATTCGGAAGGGCCGCTCGTGGGGTTTCGAGAATCCCGTGGTGTCGAGGCCGACGAGATGGGGGAAGAGGTCCTCCACCCCAAGGGCTGCGAGAGTCTTCAGGGCGGTACTCACGGGGTTGTTCGTCACGGCCCTCAGGGCGTAGCTTTTTCCAAGTTCGGTCAGGGTCTCCCGAAGCCGTTCGTCCCGCCCGAGATAAAGGGCGGGGTCAATGAGAGTCTCCCTCCACCTTACGCTTTCCTTGATGGGTATTCCGAAACTGGTCATGGCGTTCCCGAGGCTGATCTTTTTTCCGTGTTCCCTTTCGTGGGCGTCCCGTATCTCGGCTATCCTGGAGCGGGCCTCCCCGTGGCTCATGCCCCGCAGGTCCGCGAAGTGGCGTATCTGTACGTCTACCTGTTCCCGGGCGTATTCGGCATTGGTGTAGAGGGTTGAGTCGATGTCGAAGATGATGCATTCAAGGCGCAGGGGCAGAGCGTAAACCTTCATTGTCCTTCCCTCCAGCTTTCGTATTTTTCCGCGTACTCCAGGCTTCGAACCGGGTCCGGGTCATAGACCTTGGCCACCCGCACCATGGCGCCTTCCGCTTCCCGGAGGCCTGAGTACTCTCCCAGGGCCGCATGGGCAAGCATGGCGTCGCCCATAAGCTCGCCGTCGGGGGTTCCCGTCAGCTCAAAGCGGCACCCCGTAGCGTCGGCTTTCATCTGGTTCCACAGCCCGTTCCGGGCCTGTCCGCCCGAAAGGCGCCACAGGGGCTCAAGGGCCGTGGCGTTCTTGAGCGTATCGATGGAGCGCCTCACGGAAAAGGCGATTCCCTCGACCAGGGCCCTCCCGGGATGCCCGCTTTCTCCCCGTTTCGGGATAATTGGGCTTGCGAGGATGTCCCGCATGATGTCCGGGTAAGCCCTCTTCGCCTGTCCCGAGTCGCATCTCCAGCGGTGGAAGGCCGCGCCGGTGTCGGGAAGGAGGCAGGCAGCGTTCCAAAGTCCCGGCAGGGCGCCGGGAAGGAGCCTTACCCCCGCCGCCGAGACCGGACGGTCGACGCAGGCGTTGAGGCCCTCGCTGGTACCGGCGCGGTCGCAGCCGATACCGGGGCGAATGGTGCCCGTTCCGAGGAGGGCGACGAAGAAATCGGGCCCCCCGGCGATTACGGGAATGTCTGGAGGCAGGTTGAGCTTCCCGGACGCGGGGCCCCTTCCGGTTCGGCCGATGACGGTTCCCGCCTCGGCGAAGGGCGGAAGGGGAACTGCGGTCAGGCCCGAAAGCGAGAGTTCCCGGGCGGTCCAATAGGCGTTCTCGTAGCGGGATTCCGGCAGTATCGTCACCGCCTCTCCCGTGAGGGCCCAGGCCAGGTATTCAGGCCCCGATAAAAGATGGAGGGCCTTTTCCAGGTCCCGGGGAAAGCGTTTTTGGAACAAAAGGATGCGGGGGATGAAAAGGGAAGGTCCCTGGTATGAGGAGTCTCCCTCCACCGGGTCGTTCCACAGGAGAACGGGGCCGGTTTGGCCGCCTTTGTCGACCGAGACGAGGGTTGGCCCGTTGCCGGACAAGGCAAGGGCGGCGAGATCCGGACCCGGGGCGAGTACCCCGAGAGCCTCTCCCAGGGCCGCGATCCAGTGGGCGCCCGTCCGCGGGCCTTCGGGAAACCTCGCGCGGGCAGCCGCGAGGAGGTTTCCCCCTTCGTCTATCAAGGCTGCCTTAAGCGATGAGGTTCCGATATCCACCGCCAGGACCGAACGCCGCATGGGGCTTCCTATTCGAGTTCCGCGGACTTGTCCTGCTTAACGAGTCTCTCGATGATCGAGCGGTTGTCGAGGAGGTCGCTGAGGGACTGGTTATGGTGGAGCCGGGAGATAACCTGGGCGAAGAGGCCCGAAACGTTGGTCTTGATGTACCATTCCTTTTTCAGCAGTTCTTCGTGGTACACCGCGTTGGTGCCGATGATCCTGAAGAAATTTCCCTTGGCGTAGGCCTCGTCGAAGAGCTCGATGGCGTTGCCGGTGAAGAAGGGGAGGCTGATGGCGGCGATGACCTTGGTGGCCCCCTGTTCCTTCAGGAATTCCATTGCCTTGAGAAGGGTTCCGCCGGTACCGAGCATGTCGTCGGCCAGGAAGGCCACCTTGCCCTTAACGTCGCCCAGGAGCTTGACGCTGGAGATGTTCGTGGCCTTCGCGTTTTGGGTGATTACCGAGTAGTCCCGCTCCTTGTAGAGCATGGCCAGGGGGCGCTGAAGGCCGGTGGCGTAGAATTTATTCCGGTCTACCGCGCCGGTGTCGGGGGAGACCACCACGAAATCGTCTTCCTCGCTGGTGAGGTCCACGATCTTCGCAAGCTCCCGGATGATCTGATAGCTGGCGTGAAGGTTCTCGATACGGGCCTTCACGAAGGCGTTCTCTATTTCCCGGGAGTGAATGTCCAGGGTGATGATTTGCTCCACCCCGAGGCTCTCGTAGAGATGCCCCAGGAGGCTCGCGGTCAGTCCCTCGCGGCCCTTTTTCTTGTGCTGGCGGCTGTAGGGATACACGGGGAGGACCAGGGTGATTTTTTTCGCCCCCGCGTGGCGCACCGCGTCGATGGTCACGAGAAGGCTCATGATATGGTCGTTTACCGAGAGGGAGAGGCGGTTCTTGCCCTCGTTGAGGTCCATCGCCTGATGGTTTTCGACGTCCTGGAAGATGAACACGTCCTTGCCGCGGATGGGATCGAGGATCTCGGTCTTGAACTCGCCGTTCATGAACCAGGTGAAGCGGGCGTTGACCTTAAACTCCGGGGCGCGGAATTTCGTGATGTCCCCGCGGATGCAGATGTCGGAGGTCTGCAGGTCGTTATAGAAGTTGATGTCCTTGACCAGGTTGATCCGGTCAACCTCGTAGCGCTTGGCCAGGACGTCGCTTTTTTGCCGGAACCGCCTGCTGTAGATGTGGTTCAGGTGCTTGATAGTCTCGTCGGCGAATTTCTCGCCGCCCGGACACGCCACGATCGCAAGGTCAGTAGGCTCTGAATACGTCATCTTCCATTGTTCCCCGAGGCCTTATATGTACCATGCTTCGCCGAAAGATGCAAGGTTGACATCCCGTTTCGTTTCTTTGCAAACCAACCGCAGGGTTTGCGGGGGATTATTTGTCGAGGATCGTTATCTCCACCCGCCGGTTTCGGGCCATGTTCGCCTCGGTGTCGTTCGGCGCGATGGGGTGCTCCGCCCCGAAGCCCCGGGTATAAACGCTGTATTCGCTGCGTACCCCCATTTCCACGAGGTATCGTGCTACCGCGGCGGCCCGCTCTTCCGAGAGTTTTTTCCGGGCCTCCGCCGTTCCCGCGAGGGCGGTATGCCCGGTAATAAGCAGCTCCCGGTCGGGATAACGCTCGAGGAAGGCCGCGAGCTTTCGGATCTTTTCCCTTTCCCCGGGGAGGAGCCGGGCAGAGTCCGCCTCGAACTGGATGTTTTCCAGGGAGAGGGTAACCCCCTCGTCGGTGGCGGCGGCGGAGGCGTTGGGTATGCCCAGGCGGGAAATTTCCTCGTTGAGGCTCTTGGCGATTCCTGCCCGGTCCAGGGTTTCGGTGACGGTGGTTTCCGCTTCCGCGGTGCCCCGGAATTCGAGGATCGTGCCCGACGACAGCTGAAGCTGAATGCGGAATTCCTCGCTGTAGGAGGGAAGAAAGCCGCGTTCGTTGTCCCACCACAGCTTTTGGCGGGACCAGCCCATGGTGGTCGCCGGGAGGTCCGCCGCGGCCCCGGAGCCAGTCACGGTCTCGGGGGAATCGAAGAACAGGGAGTATTCCGCGGTGATCAAGTGGACTATGCGGCCGTTCCTCTCGTGGGGCCCCACGTAGGTATAGGTAACCTCGAAGGGTACCTTGAAGGGGGTCATGATGCCGAAACCGTCCCGAAGGTCATGGGCTTCCTCGCCCCGTCCCTTCCAGCTGGTCCCGGGTTGGACGTCTCCCTCGGGGAAAAGAGGGACGTTTCTCACCACGGGCATGAAGTATTCGGCGGAGATATCGTAGTTTCCGAGGCCGTCGCGCCGGAAGGCGCTGGCGTATTCCCGGCCCCACTCGAAAGACCGGTTCGAATTTCTCTCGCTGGTCATGAAGACGCAGTCGTGCCGGGCCGAGGCAAGGCCGGCTTCGTCGGTCTTTAGGTCGGAAACCTTCACGGTAATGCGGTTCGTGATCTCCGCCGTGTGGGAGAGCCGCCGGTTTACGTACACCGATTCGTGAACGAGGGAGTTAACGCGCCACGCGTCGCCCTCGCGGAATTTGAACCTGAAGGTTTCCGCCCCGAGGGGGAGCGCCGATAGGAACAGGAAAACGGCCGCCGCCGCGAGGGGCCTGTGGGGAAGGGTTCTCATGCCTTAAGTATCGGCGGGTACTGGGCGAGACTCAACGGGAGTGATAGGATTCGCGGCATGCGCACCATGACCGAGGGACGGCCCGCGTCCCTAATCCTCTCCTTTTCGCTGCCCCTCCTGGCGGGCAACGTGCTTCAGCAGACCTATAACCTGGTGGATTCCCTGGTAGTGGGAAATTTCGTGGGAAAGGAGGCCCTGGCGGCCGTTGGGAGCACCTTCATCCTCAATTTCCTCCTGGTATCGCTGTTCGGGGGCCTGGGGATGGGCTTCAGCATCGTGATAGCCCAGTTTCACGGCGCCGGAAAGGGTGACCAGGTTAAGGCCGCGGCGGATACCGGATATGCCGCCTCCGCCCTTGGGGCGATTCCCGTGACGGCGGCGGGAATACTCCTTACGGTGCCCCTGCTTCGGCTCCTCAATACCCCCTCGGGCGAAACCTTCGACATGGCTTCCTCCTATCTGACCATCCTTTTCGCGGGAACCCTCGGCAGCTTTGGTTACAACCTCAACGCGGGAATACTTCAGGGGCTCGGCGACTCCTTCTCCTCCCTTATCTTCTTGGCCGTGGCCACGGTGCTCAACATCGTCCTGGACCTCCTCTTCGTGGCCCTCTTCGGCTGGGGCGTACAGGGTGTCGCCTGGGCAACGGTGATATCCCAGGGGGTTTCCTTCATCTTGGGGCTCGTTTTCATCGTACGCCGCCTGAAGCTTACGGACTTGCGCCCGGGCAATTTCCGCTTTGACCTTCCCATCCTGCGGGAATGCGTGCGGATAGGGCTCCCCGGGGGCTTCCAGAACATGCTTTTTTCCCTCGGCACCATGGCCATTCAGCGCCTTATCAACGGGTACGGACCGGCCTTTATGGCCGCTTACAGCATTGCCGGGCGCATAGACTCCCTGGCATTCATGCCCATCGCGAGCTTTTCCAGCGCCGTTACCACCTTCGTCGGCCAGAATACCGGGGCTAAACGCATTGACCGGGTCATCAGCGGCCATAGGGCGACCCAGCTCATGAGCGGGGCCGTCTGCGTTTTCATCAGTATCGCCGTCATCATCTTTGCCCGCGCTCTCATGGGTCTTTTTACGCCCGACAGAGAGGTAATAGAGAACGGCGCTCAGGTCCTCTTAAGGCTCATGCCTGCTTACTTTATGCTTTCGATCCTTTTTACCCTTAATTCAGCCATCCGGGGCACCGGGGAATCCCTGTTTCCCTTCGCCGCATCCTTAAGTTCCTTTCTGCTGACCCGCATGCCGGCGGCCTATCTTTTGGACCATTTTTTCGGAAAGGACGAAATTGGCTGGTGTTACGGTTTGGGATGGATAGTCGGTCTCTCGGTGGCCATTCCGTACTGGCTTTCGGGGCGGTGGAAACGGAGAATTTCTTTTTAGAAAAAATTTGCAAAATGGGCGGGATTGTTGTAACGTTTGTAGTGCAAGAGCTATTTACGTTATGTATATCGCGGTATCGAATGAGCACCGATATCCGGTGTACCTCCTTTCCAGACTCCCGGCAGGGTTTTAACTCCTCCTTTTACCTGCCGGGTTTTTTTCCCCCAGATTTTCTAGAAAACCGCAAAAAACCGTTAAAAAGCGCAAACGCCCTTGACCAAAGGCAAGGCTTTTGGTAAAGTGCTTTCACAAACGACGCAGGATAGAGCAGTTGGCAGCTCGTCGGGCTCATAACCCGGAGGTCGTAGGTTCGAGTCCTACTCCTGCTAAACCCTAAAAACCCGACAGTTTTGCCTGTCGGGTTTTTGCTTTTAAATAATCTCAGGAGTAGGACTCGAACCGGAGTCGCCGCCGAGCGAAGGCGAGGAAAAGCCGCCAAGGAAGGCGGCGACAGGCGACGCAGGCGCCCGTAGGAAGGGCGCGGGAGCGCCCGACCGGAGGGAGAGGCTCCTACTCCTGCTAAACCCTAAAAACCCGACAGTTTTGCCTGTCGGGTTTTTGCTTTTAAATAATCTCAGGAGTAGGACTCGATGCCCAGCTGTTTCGCAGCGCAGCGAGAAACGGCAGTACAATGAAATTCAATCAGGCAAACGACGCCG
>QKDA01000047.1 GCA_003246765.1 Spirochaetales bacterium
GCACATCTCTATCTTCAATGGTAAACTGTTTATACGACATCGAGTGACTCCTGTTGGTCTGTAGTTGTGGTAACCACATTCTATCAGAATCCTCGATGTCGTGCTTCTACCTAATTTTTTCGCACTTCAGATTTGAACTGGCGATATAAAACAAACGGATTGTTGGTGTTATTTTGTGGAGCGAAAATGATGGGACGCCCGATATTGATCGTGGAAGATGACGAGTCTATTGCTGAAGGCTTGGCCTACCAGTTACGAAGTGAGCTTTTTGAGGTATTTGTTGCTTCAACCGCCAAGGAAGCCATGAATTATGTAATGAGGCATGACCCCCAGTTAATCCTGCTCGATCTCCGATTACCGGATGGTGACGGTTTTAATCTCTGTCGTTCGTTTCGGGGGGCGGGAAAAACAATGCCCATACTCATCCTCTCGGCTCTGGACAATGAGTCTGATCGTGTTCTTGGTCTGGAACTGGGCGCAGATGATTATATAACCAAGCCCTATAAACTGAGGGAAGTCGTGGCTCGTATTCGAAGCGCTTTGCGTCGAGCCTATGGATCCTTAGCGGAATCGAACCATGACAGATCTATCGTATTTGGTCGTGTGCGTATCGATGTTGATGCGGTTCGTATTTTCAGGGATGGGCTTCCGGTAGTGGTGACTCCGGCGGAATTCCGGATCGCATTATTGCTGGCCTCAAATCCGGGAAAAGTTTTTTCGCGTTCGCGCCTGGTGGAGGAGATATATGGAGAGAGCCGTTTTGTGACCGATCGCAGCATAGACGTCCACGTTCACCATTTGCGGACCAAAATAGAGGATGACCCGAGAAAACCGCAATGGTTTACCACCGTACAGGGATTTGGCTATGTCTTTGGCGGTATACATTGAAATTTCGAGGGATGCGTCTCAAGTACAGTTTGTTTATCTACAACACAGGACTGACTCTTTTCGCGTTATTGGTAAGCGGAACCCTTTTGCTCGCTTTGGAAGTGAATTATACCAAGTCTCATGAACGGGAGCAGCTTCTTATCTATGCCCGGAGCCTGGCAGAACAGATTGCCCCATTTATGTTGCCGGAATTACAGTACGAACAAGTTAGTGCCGTGGTTGGAATGTATGCCGAATTGGGAGATTTTCAAGCCAGGGTCTATGACAATGAAAGGATTCTCATTGCTCAGTCTACGAACGTTGACATACAGGGAAGGCCCACAGTTGGCACGGTTCACCCGCGTCCATCAGGTCAAGCCAACGCGGGTTTCCGTGCGATCTCAGATGGTTCGAACGCCGTATGGCACATTACGCGACGAACGGATACTAACTTGAGCGCTTTGGATATTCGATATGTTTGTAACCTCCCCATACAAGAAGCCCCCCCAGAGATGCGATCCGCGCAAATAGAAACAGGAACCGATAATACCCGGCCGTATGGAGTGAGGACTTTTATTAAGGATCAGCGTTCGGTCATAGCTGAGATCGAAAGTTCTGATCGCGTCGTTGGATATATTGAGCTATTACACCTCAACGACCATGTAATCAGCGCAATGCGTTTCCTGCCGACCGCCATACTGCTTGCCGCAAGCATCTCATTAGCTCTTTCACTGGCTTTTGGTTCCTTGGCAGGAAGAGGCATGACTAAATCATTGACCGACCTTGGTAGGCAGACCGCACTGATTGCCGCCGGTGACCTTACCGTTCGAACCCGTCCGGATATAATCCCGATCAAGGAGGCAAGGGAACTCTGCGAGGCATTCAATACGATGACGGACCGTATCAGGGAAATGATCGACGAACGCGATGCGGACCGGCAGACTATCCGAAATTTTCTGGATGACGTAGCCCATGAAATGCGCACCCCCTTGAGCGCGATCTCGAATTATGTGGAATTGATTCAGGGCGCGGCAGCCGAAGATGAACCTGCGCGCATAAAATTCCTTTCTGAATGCGGTCGGCAAATAGACAAGCTTGAATGGCTGAATAAAAACCTATTAAGCCAAGCCCGTTTGGATTCCGGCGTGCAAAAATACAATAAAAGCCCTCACCATGCAATCGATGTATTGAAAGAGGCGGTGGAATCGCGACGAACCGAATTTGAAAAAAAATCCATTGTTCTGGAAGAGACAATTGAACGAGAGGAATTGATCGTGTCTTGCGATCGTGAATGGTTGGTAATAGCGTTATCAAATATCTTGGACAACGCAATAAAATTCGCCCCGAATAATTCATGCATTCATGTCGGCGTCGGAAGTAGTTCCGATCAGAAAGCGGTCGTCTTTTCGATCGCAGATCAGGGACCCGGCATCTCACCCGAGCAACTACCGTTCATCTTTGAGCGATTCTATCGAGGCTCGGTTGTTGGGGCCGGATGCGGCCTGGGATTGGCCATGACGAAAAGTATTGTCACCCGCCACTCCGGCCATGTTCTGGTTGATTCCATTCTCGGTAAAGGGAGTACGTTCACAATAACACTGCCGAATTTACCCGAATCAAAGGATATTTCGAAATCTTAACATTACCATAATAGTTCTATAAAGCTCCCCGGGTAGTAAACATAGTATTCGTGCCGCATCGATAACGAGATGGTGTACGAGGCTAATATATCATCTACCAGGGAGAGACCATGAATAATCGTTTAAAAACGCTGGATCGACGTGAATTGGCCATTTTGATCACCATCGGGGCTAATTTGGCCTTGGTCGGGCTCAAATACGGGCTGTTCGCGCTTTCCGGCAGCATGGCTTTGAAAGCCAGCGCATGGCATTCATTCGGAGACGTATTTTCTTCACTGCTCGTTTTTTCGGGCTTTCTGATCAACAGGATTTTAACCGGGAAACGGGAGAAGTATTCGGTAATAATCGAAAATATCATCGCTTTGACCATGTCCGTATTGATCTTTTATATGGCAGTGGACATTTATCGGGAATCCATGTCGACAGCTGGCACGGTATCACTCACATACCTTTGGCCTGTTACCGCGGCATCGTTTCTGACCATCGGAATTACCTATTTTACCGCGAAGTATAAGGAATTTGTCGGACATTCAACGGAGTCCCTTAGTTTGATCGCCAGCGGTTATCATTCACGCCTGGATCTGTACTCGTCCTTATTGGTTCTCATCAGTTTGATTTCCTCGGCTTTGGGCATGGCTGCTTTGGATCGGTTTGCGGCCATGATCATCTGTCTGTTTATTGTTATTTCTGGCTGGGAAATTGCCATTCCGGTGCTAGCTTCCCTGAAATCCGCATTGCGCAAGACCCCGTTAGGAGAAAAACTACCACAAAAGGGGATGACTACCAGAGCTATGGTAATGATCGGCATCGGCGCATTTATGGTTATGTCACTTCTGTCGGGCTTTGTAGTAATCCAACCCGATGAAAGGGGCATTGTGACGCGCTTTAGCAAGGTGGATCGAGAACTTAGCCCTGGACTTCGATATCGAATTCCCTATATTGAGAGTATTCGCGTCGTTTCTACCGGCGAGGTCAGAAGGATAAATACCGGTAACAGACTTGTCCTGACCGGTGATACGAACTTGCTTAATGTGGAAATGAGCGTTCAGTACCGGATAAAGAACCCGGTAAAGTTCTTGTATGGGAATGCTTTGCCCGCAAAGATGGTTGCCGGTAGCGCGGAAACCGCATTGTCTGCCATAACGGCAACACGCGGAGTGGATGATTTACTGGTGGGGCAACGCCTCGAGATCGCCGCTCAGGTTAAAAATGATGCGCAGGTTCTTCTGGATTCCGGTAGTACAGGCTTGGAAATTGACTCGGTATTGTTTGTCTCGGTTGCTCCGCCCGATGACGTGGCTGAAGCCTTCCGGGATGTAGCCAGTGCCCGGGAGGACAAGAACACCTATATCAGCGAAGCGATGGTGTACCGTAATGAAGTCGTTCCCCTGGCGCGCGGCGAATCAGCCAGGAACGTCCTTGCCGCCAAAGCCGAAATGCAACGCAAGTCCGACATTTCGTCCGGAGAAGCCGATAGATTCTCTTTACGCTCCCGTGCAAACCGTCAAGGCGGGGAGGTGAATAAAAATCGCTATTTCTTCGAAGCGATGGAAAAGACGTTGCCTAAAGCCAGGAAATTCATCGTCGACCCACGGGTTGTTTCGAACCCGACCCAGTTATGGCTTTCCCGGGAGGGAAGTCTCCCGGGACTCGAGTAAGGTATAAATCAAATTAATCAATACCGTATCGGCATCATCATAGGAGGTGAGTTGTGACCGTCAAGAAAAGTTTATTTGTTGGTTTGCCCGTAATGGCGATCGTTCTTGTTACCTTGGTCTTTTTTACCGTGGATATGACTGAATATGCAATCGTCACGCAATTCGGGGCACCTCAGCGGGTAATCATGGAACCAGGGCTTTCCGCGAAACTGCCCGATCCCGTGCAAAGCGTCATCAAGCTAGATCGTCGTGTTCAGCTTTATGATTCCCCCGAGATTGAATACCTTACCAAGGATAAGAAAAACATCCTGGTTCAAGCCTATGCCGTCTGGACTATCAGTGACCCCTTATTGTTTTATAAAAGCGTGAAGACCCTCGAAGGGGCCAGCGTGCGCCTGACTGATATCGTGACTTCCGATTTGGGTTCAATCCTCGGACGATACGAATTGCCGGAATTGGTCACGACGCAATCCGAGCAAACAAAATTGGATGAACTGAGCCTTGAAGCTACGAAACTCATTGCCTCAAGAGTCAGTGCCTACGGATACGTAATCTCGGATGTTCGGTTGAAGATGATTAACTTCCCTGAGGCAAACCGAAAAAGTGTCTTCCAGCGGATGCGCGCCGAACGCCAGCAGATAGCCCGTCAGCTCCGATCGGAAGGAACTGAGGAAGCGACCAAAATTCGCGCGGCGGCAGATGCCGAAAGGACGACGATTCTGTCGGCATCCATGCGCGATGCAGAAGCAATCCGAGGGGAAGGCGAAGCTAAGGCCATCCGTATCTATGCGGCCGCATACGGTAAAGACCCGCAGTTCTATAAGTTTTTGCGTTCGCTTGAAGCGTATGACAAAGTAATCACCGAAGGAACGACCCTCATCCTGCCGTCCAATTCCGAGTTGTTCAAGTACTTGAATCCGGATGCAAACGCATTGCGTTGATCTAGTTATCCAGAGGAGGAAGTCCTATGTCTGATAAAGTGCCAGGAAATGAACCAGATGGAAATCAAGCGCCCCGTGGTACGGAGAGACCGTCGATCGCGTTATCGCTAGTCTGGATTTGGGATCGTATTAAAGTCATTTATAGCCGCGTCGTCCGGCTATTTACGGCTGAAAGAAATACCGTTTTACAAGATATCAAGCAGGCGTTCAAGCACCTTAATCCTATGCGGATATCATATGGGATCGTCCTTGGAGCATGTATCTTATATGCGGTATCGGGGATATACACCGTTCAACCAGGCGAAAACGCGGTAGTGGTAACCCTTGGCGCCATCTCCGAGGCCGCGGTTCCCGAAGGTATACACTACCGCTTACCCTGGCCCTTTGCCAGGGTGAGCAAAGTCAACGTTTCGGAAGTTCGCCGGGAGATTGTCGGGCTTGAACAAGCCGAACCGGATCATCCCGAGCATCCCGAAGGTCTGGATCGAATACAAGTCTTGAGCGGCGACACGAATATCATCGATTACGTAGCGATTGTGCAATATAAAGTGAAGGATCCGACTAAGTATCTGTTTTCGGTAAACGTCGCTCCGTACCGGCTTATTCGCAACGCAATCCGGACTGCAATAACCAACAAAAGCGCCTTATTACCCGTCGATGACATTTTAACCACGAAACGGCAATCCATGCAGACGGAAATCCGCAATGACATTCAGGCGTTGATGGACTCCTATGGGAGCGGGGTTTCTATCGTTACAGTTAACTTCCAGAAGGCCTACCCTCCTGATGAGGTAGCCGACGCGTTCCAGGACGTACAAAGCGCAAAAGAGGATAAAGAGAAAATGATCAATCAAGCTCTGGGTTATCAGAATAGCCTGATACCTGAAGCACGAGGTACCGCCGAACGTTCCTTGATCGAAGCGCAGGCGTACGCCCAGTCCGTGATGGATACGGCGAATGGAGCCTCCATGGGCTTTGATAAAATCCTTTCGCAGTTTCGCTCGGATCGTCTAATTTATGGCGAAGACGTCACCAGATTCCGTTTATACCTCGAGACTATGGAACGCGTGATCAAACGCGTAAATACGTATGTCGTGGAAAAGGACGGAAAGATCGATCTACGCATGGTCGACGCGATGCAGAAGATACGCATGAGCGAGTCCACTATGGGGATTGGTGAACGATGAGTATCGAAGATATGAATTCCACGACTGATTCTGTAAAAGAATCTTCCAATGCCCTCGTGCCGGTAGTTAGACAAGTATCACATAATGCTAATAAACCAAAAATCGCTAGAATGATAGCGGGAATGGTATCCCTCGTGATTTGCGTCGTTGGTTTTACAGCATATATTTTATCACGACCACCGGCCCCGAATATTGTCGCATCTATGGAAGGGGGGCAAATCACCGTTGAGGATATAAAATCCCACATTGAATTGCTATCCAGGCAAAAAATCGAATCGCTTGGCGCTATTGACTTGAAAACCTTGCTTGCTATCACCGAAGAGATGGTCTTTGATGAGCTAGCCCGGCGATGGGGAACAACGCGCAAGGTGGAAAAAGATGAGCAGATCAGTCACCAAATGGTTCACCTGAATGATGAAATCGATCTTGATAATTGGCATGATTCCATGCATGCAAGCGGAATGGGGATCAATCAAAGCGACATTGAAGCATATTACAACGCTAATAAGGAATCATTCGCCGAACGTACATTAAGCGAATCACGTGATGAAATCGAGCGGATTCTCAAATCTCAGAGTGAGGACAACTTTGTTGGGAATTATATCGAAGGATTGAGGAATAATGCGGATATTCAACGCTATTTTGACATTCTTAAAGCCCCCGAACCGACTTCTGAAGAAATAGAGGATTTTTACAAACGAAATCTTGAATCATTCTCCTTACCAGAAATCGCATATGTGGACCAAATCCGGATCGACGCTTCCGAAAACCGGCTTCAGGCTCAAGGAGCTGCCGATCGCATACGCCAAAGGATCACCGACGGCGCGGATATCGCCAGCGCTTTGGGAGAAGATGAGAAAATCGTAGACCTTCGGGAAAACATACTCTTGACTCGTCAAGACAAGGACGCTGATGTCGAATTCACGGACAAGGCCTTTGAATTGACACAAGGGCAGATCAGCGCTCCATTCGAGGTTGAAGGATCCATCATCTTGATCCGTATGAGAAAGAAGGAAGCGGCAAGACAAATGCAATTATCCGAGATACGTAACGAAGTGACATTGTCCGTCAGTAAAGAAAAACTAACCACATGGTTTTCGGAACGAAAAGATTCCCCCTTGTTCTACGTTAACGGCGTTCGTTTAAGCGCGGGGGAATTCTGGCAAGAATTCCAGGAAATGCCGCCAGAGTATCGAATGGCTTATAATGGCTTTGAAGGTCGAAAGCGCGTGGCAGAACAACTTATTGACCGATACTTGGTGGTTATGGAAAACACAGGAAAAAAACAAGAGGGAAGCGAATCAGAGTTGCTGAAGGAAACTCGAACCCAGCTTATCAAACAATTGATCGACAACGAGGAGATAGATGCGAACACGAAGGTCACGGACGCGGAGATCCAGGCATTCTTTAGCAAAAATAAAAAACGTTTTACCCTCCCCCCAAAATCTCAAATACGCCAGATCAAGATAACACTGGAATCAGCGAATATGGATGTTAAACAAGCAATGGATCTCGCGCAAATCGCATACAACAAATTGGTACCGGGATGGCCAAAAAAAGGTGCGAGTTTCGATGAGATAGCCAAGGAATATGATACCGCTACCTTGGCGGGGATACCCGGCGCCAGTGAACCCCGCTGGGTTGGCGAGGGAACCAATCACGATAGGGAGCGCCGCGATCATGACCTACATATGAGGGTAAATAAACTGGGAGTTGGAGAGATCGGAAAGCCTTTTGTCTCCGGGGACGGAGTGTATATCGTCCAAGTTCTTGATCGCGCGAAGCCCATTCCACTGTCTTTAGCTGATACGAAAGTATTTATCGAAGAAGAGATTGGAGCCCTTAAGCATGAAAAGAGCATGAAGGAATTTCAGGACAAGCTATATCGGGAATACTCCGTGCGAATATATAAGGCATCTTTATCTGGCTTACTGTCTGAACTTAATTCAGGGAAAAATATGAGCGATTCCTCTCAATTACGATGACTATTGTCTGAGGATTGGGTAATGGATATGTATCATCGTTTGCCGCCTTTCGTGCAAAGAAGTCGTTGACCTCGGCAATCTAGATAATAGTCTCCTTAATTGACTTGACAGTTCATATCTCAGAGGCTATTTTAATGATTAAGCAAACGTTTAATCGTTAAAATAGTCAGGAGGTTAGAATGCATGAGGACATATGCAGCCAATTCGGAATTACCTGTACGGACGATGCAGAACCTCTTCGGCAATCACTTCTCGATGTCTCGGGATTATCAGAGCTTTTCAAAGCACTGTCCGACGAGACCAGAGTAAAAATTCTGTTCCTCTTTTCCCAGAGGGAACTTTGCGTCTGTGATCTTGCCTTTTTATTAGAGATGAGCCTGCCTGCTATCTCGCACCATTTGCGTTTTCTGAAAGCCATGCGGCTTGTTCGGAGTCGCAAAGATGGCAAAAACGTTTTCTACGCTCTTGAGGATAATCATGTTCTTTCGCTTATCGATCAGGCTAGAGAACATTATATCGAGTAAAACTAGAAATCAGGAGGACTATATGACCAAGTACAAGATTCAGAACCTTGATTGCGCGCAATGTGCCAACACAATCGAATGTGAACTCAAAAAAACTCCAGGGCTGGAATCTACACGCCTCAGTTTCGCGACGGGATCCATATATCTTGAGGCAAAACATACGCAAATTGCCCAAGAAGTTATCGACAGGATTGAGCCGGGAGTAACGATAATCCCCTTTGATACTGTGCAGAAAGAAGAGCAATCAAATACGGGAAGAGTAATTCAGATCGCGATCGCGGCGGCGCTTTTCATCGTAGGTTCTGTTTTCAACAGTAAACTTCATCAGACTCCTTATGCCTTTGCTGAGTATGCCGTTCTTTTTTCGGCGTATCTTTTGGTCGGGGGACCCGTACTCTTGAACGCCTTCAAGAGTATCATCCGGGGACAGGTTTTTAACGAGATGTTCCTGATGAGCATCGCGACGATCGGTGCGATAATCATTCATCAGATACCCGAAGCGGTCGGGGTAATGCTCTTCTATTCGGTGGGGGAATACCTCCAGGACCGCGCCGTGGATAAATCCAGAAGATCCATTGCATCGCTTATGGACCTTAGGCCAGATACCGCCAGGGTATTGGAAGGAAAGGAGCGGAGAAATGTCTCGCCGGAGATAGTCAGGGTAGGCGAACTGCTTGAAGTACTTCCTGGCGAACGAATCCCCCTCGACGGAGAAGTCGTGGAAGGATCATCCTTCGTAAACACCTCCTCACTGACGGGAGAATCAGTTCCGCGCAAAGTAGAGCCAGGCGATAAGGTTTTGGGCGGATTCCTAAACGACGAAGGAAGAATTGTCATTCGAGCCGAGAAGATATTCGGGCAGAGCGCGGCAGCGCGCATTTTGGAGTTGGTAGAGAATGCTTCCAGCCAAAAGGCGCCTACCGAAAAATTCATTAGCCGTTTCGCTGCTGTTTATACACCCATAGTGGTATTGATCGCTACGATCGTCGCTATTGTCCCGCCGCTTATCCTTCCTGGCGCGACTTTCGGAGACTGGATATATAGGGCGTTGGTTATCCTTGTAATCTCTTGTCCCTGTGCTCTCGTCGTTTCAATCCCTCTAGGTTACTTTGGCGGCATCGGTGCGGCGTCTCGTAATAAGCTGCTATTTAAGGGGTCAAATTACATTGATGCTCTCACTAAAGTCGACACAATCGTCTTCGACAAGACTGGAACCTTGACGGAAGGAGTTTTCGAAGTAATAAACATAACAACGAGAAACGAGTTTCCAAAGAAGGAACTTCTTGAGTGGGCAGCTATTGCGGAATCGCATTCGTCTCATCCGATCGCGCGATCGATTCGTGAGGCAGCCGGTAACCCCGGTCGCATGGCAGATGACATACTGGAAGTCAAAGGACATGGGGTCATTGCACAAATAGGCGGAAAAAAAATATCCGTGGGTAATGACCGACTTCTGCATAAAGAGGGTATCCCGCATGAAGATTGCGGAATTCAAGGGACTATCGCGTACGTTGCGGTTGATGGCCGCTATGCAGGTTACATCCTGATAGCCGACCGTATAAAACCCACGGCTCAGGCAATGGTATCGTCATTAAAAGCATTGGGTATCCGTAAAGTCGCAATGCTTACAGGTGATGATCAAACGGTGGCAAAATGCGTTGCCGTTGAACTCGGTCTCGATGTCTTTTATGCGGAACTTTTGCCGGATGAGAAGGTTTCCAAGTTAGAGGAACTTGAAAATGACGTAAACCGCAAAGGCGCTATTGTCTTTGTGGGAGACGGCATGAACGATGCTCCCGTCCTCGTTCGGTCAGACGTAGGAATTGCCATGGGAGGATTGGGCTCTGACGCCGCGATTGAAGCCGCGGATGTGGTGGTAATGGATGACGACATCTCCCGCGTACCGCTAGCCCTGAAAATATCCCTGTTTACCAGAAAAGTCGTTTTACAGAATATCGTATTTGCCCTTGCGGTTAAGGGGGTCTTCATCGCGCTAGGAGCATTTGGCGTTGCCAGCATGTGGGAAGCCGTGATCGCCGATGTCGGAGTTTCATTGCTGGCTGTTGTAAATTCCATGCGAACTGCATCTCAAAGCACGGCGGGAAGCCTAAAGAAGTAGAAAGGACATATCATGGATGCATTTCTTGATCAAACACTGCTTTTGGATTTTCAAAATCCGAATATTCAAGAGCTCATTGATTCTCGTGGGTGGCGTGGCTTTAATGTAGAGCGGCGTATTCGTGGAGTATATGAGTTCATCCGCGATGAGATCCTTTTTGGGTACAATGAGGACGATGCCCTTCCCGCATCCCGAATACTTTCTGACGGTTACGGCCAATGTAATACAAAGGGAATTTTATTCATGGCCCTATTACGGGCCCTGGACATTCCCTGCCGTTTTCACGGATTCACGATCCACAAAGCGCTCCAGAAAGGCGCTATAACCGGTATCTGGTACACTCTCGCGCCAAAGGAAATCGTCCATAGTTGGGTCGAAGTTCTCTATGAGGGGACATGGAGAAACTTTGAAGGGTTTATCCTGGATCTAAAGTACTTGAGGGAAGTGCAAACAATGTTTCCGGAAAGAAAAGGCTCATTCTGCGGATATGGAATTGCGACAGACTGCTTTGAGGCTCCCGCCGTCGAGTGGACCGGCGGAAATACGTATATCCAAAAGGAAGGCATTGAGCGAGATTATGGTGTTTTCCCTGATCCTGATACGTTTTTTCGGGAGCATTCGCAGTCGCTCAGTATCGTCAAAAGGGTGGTATATAAAAATATAACAAGACATTCAATGAATAAAAACGTTGAGCGTATACGAAACGGATTTACGATTAGCCGTTAGGATAATATTTTGGTTTATTGTTTAGCAAGTTCGATTAAACGGCTTAATAAATAAGCCGTTTTCTTTACTAGAGGTATATGTGATACGAAAGGTAATAACAGGTTTTTTATTGTTTGCATTTATAGGTATAGGAATGGTAGATTCTATATTGCATGGTAAAATGACCTTTTCATCAACAATGGCTATGGATATAAATCGAGTGTTTTTCTACTCGATTTACCTGTTATTTCTAGGTAGTTGGCTCCTTTATAATGGATTCATTGTTGGCATAGGTTTTCTTGCCTTGGCAGCATTTAATTCGTACTTTGAGGAATATACCCTACTTCATAATTATTTCGCATCTATACTTATTTATATAGGTTTGTTTTTTGATCTTCTGCGTGAAAAAAAAGGTCTTTTGATTTTGTTGTTTATATGTATTGGTTCAATCCAAGGAGTCGCCTTCCAGACTGCCGGCATAAGTAAATATATCGTAGGCGGAATGGAGTTGCTTTCATTATGCCTTGGATCATTTTTTATTATAAACAATATACCCCGCTCTCTAAAAACAACCTGAGACTTAAAAGGTTGAGAGGGCGATACAAGCAGGACAAACCAGAGTACGGCGGATGAAAGAAAATGACGAACACGGGAATCGCTGGCCGTTCGGCGGTCCACCTACTCGGTAGGCAAATCATCAGAGAATCTAGATTAGTCAAACGAATCCACGTACTCACCACGGCAATCACCTTCGACGCGAAAGCCAAAGACCTTTTTTGTCTTAACTCACGCGTACGCGGTCATCGACGCGCGTGTCGCCAAACAGTATGCCACTGGCAACAGTCCTGGCGGTTTCACGCAGTGCAAGGCGACGCATTCATAATACCGCGAGGACAACCCTCTGGTAGTCGCACTATCAGAGGGTTATCACTATTTTCAGCATTCCCGAATTCGTTTTTTTCTCAAGCAAGCAGCGACTGCATTCAAGACGTCGTGCCGTGATAACTTTCTCGATTGCCGTAAAATACCGCCAGATCACTTTCTCGTCCGCAAGTAATAGGCGTAACGATACCGTGAACAGACTATTTTTGATAACTCTGTCTTTCAAAGAACAACTGCCGACCTCAAGCGAAACGAACGCCTTGGGAAAACCCGTTCCCGCCGGAATCTTTGATTCGAGCCCCACGTATCGCAATGGCGGCAGCCGGATCGCGTCGTCCGAGTTCTCTTCGATTTCGATAAGCGCACAGGACAATTCACCCATCAAGGTTTCGGCAATACGCTCGAGAATCCTCTCTTCCACAATCTCGATCATCTCAAATACAATCTCCTGTAGGGAGAGAGGTTCATAAGGCGATCCTTGTCCATCGACTGTGTCTCCTCGATTGTCGTCTTTCCGTACATGAGAAGACGATCATTCATCATCTTGAGAACAGCCTCTTGAATGAGTTGCGGCATTTCGGTTTTCTCGTATCCATATCTATAGGTGATGAGCACTCCTCGTTCCGATGCGCTCTCAATCCGAAAGAAAACTTGACGATGCGCGTCGGGTCGTTTGATATCTTTCAACACTACGCCCGGCGCGAGTTGTAAGGCCTCGCCAGTCCATGCGTCTACTATCGCGGTAATTTCCCGAACCGGATATTCATGGGGAAGGATTTCTTCGTCGTTCGTTTCAAGCAGTTCTGTCGTTGAATCCAGAAGGAGATTCCGGTCCAGATACAGGCAAATTTGCTCGGAAACGGCACCGAGTAGCAACCGGTTCCGTGTAGCGTCCCGCGCATCGAGACCCAGTAGTTCCGACACGACCTCGAAATCCATCAAATCCTGCATACATCCCCCTTCTCACAAAGGGGAAAAGTCCTTATGGCACCCATCCCCTCCACAAACCTGAATTCAGGCGATATTACACCCCGATAAAGGCTACCGTACCGCCCTCGATCACCTCGTTCCCGTCGGTGTTCTCCAGATGAAGAATTACCGGCCAGCCGAGTTCCTTCCCGGCTACTACGCCGGGGCAGGGGCTTTCAAGACTGGTTCGGTTGGAGGCGGTTAGGGCGAAGAAACTGGTACTAGGGCTTGCTTCAGTTCCCAGAAGATAGAGCATGGCTGTCTGGCTTGCCTCCACCTGATCGTCGAGGGTAATCGCGTCCCCGGTTTGGGCAGTAATCTCGGAAACGAGGGTTTGGCCGCCCGAATACCGTATCACCACCTGCCGGCCGGTAAGGCTAGCGCCAATTCCCGGAATCGTCAGGACCGCGCCCTTCGTGGCAAGGCTGAACCGGTGGACTACCTCGCTTTGAAGGACAATCAGGTTTCCCCCTCCCGCTCCTGCGCGGAGCCGGATTGCCGGAATCGTTACACGCTGGTCGCTAGCCGGAATGATTGGATAGTTAATGGCCGTTCCGGCGGCCGCGCTTCGGGAAGGGATCGGGATTACTTTCAGAAGTTGCGCGTTGTATCCCATGCTACGCTCCCGTCTTCAGGGTAACCATGTTGCCCTTGCTCCGCGTCACGAGGAAGCCGTCGCGCTTCCTGAACCGGAGAAAGAGTTCCCCGTGTTCAAGCGCCTCGGTCGTCGCGTCGAAGCGCTTGATCTCCACACCCTTCCGGTTTCCGTGGATGATCCGCTTGGGGTTCATGAAAATGGCGAAGGCCTGATTCGCCACGATGTCGCCCATCTGGGGGAGGATATGGCTTTCCGTGTAGGCGTAGCCGTCCACCGTGCCGGGCTTTCCATCCATCGGGCCGCGCCAGATCGGCCTTCCATTGGCGTCCACGATGCCCGTTACATGGGCAAGGACAGACTCATGGAAGAACCACCGGCAATCCTTTCGCTCTTCGGCGGGCACCATGAGGACCGCCTCACGAAGATCCTTGTAGGTGAGCGCCGTTGCAGCCGCGCCTCCGATCGTCTTCGTCTTGATATCACTCGCGTTGAAAGCACCCGTGAAGGGAGCTGCGTTCGCGAGGAGGCACTGCCTGTCGAACTCGAGGGCGTAGGTCTCGGTGAACTCGTCGATGAACATGGAGCCAAGGTCGACGAATACATCTTCCTCGAACTCGTCGAACCACGGAATAAATCCCGCGAGAGTGTAAGCCTTGAGCTCGACGCGAGTCGCGCCTTGGGGCTTCGAGCCGTCGATCTTCTGTCCGTAGGCGGTAAGCCACTTGAGTTCCACGCCGCCCCTTTCGCGCTGTGGCAGGAAGATACTCGGGCCCGTCATCGGGCGATGCTTCACGAGGTTCATCATCACCGACTGCTTCGCCGCGTCCTGCATGATGGCACTCTCGTAGATCGGGTTGATGAGATACTGCTCGTTCGTCGCCATGTTGCCCATCGGCTCTCCCAGGGCGGCCTTGTTGTTCGAAAGCTGGAAGCCCTTCTCCGCGGTCCAATTAAAGTCCCGCGGATTGTTCCAGTTGTCGCTCTTGAGGTTCGGACTACACCGCAGTTCCCCAAGAGTCTGAAGGTTCCCCACCCAGGCCGCGGCGATTGCCTTCCCGAGCTGGTAGCAGAGTTCGCTCCGCGTCAGCTCCTTTGGATTTGCGGCCTCGCCTTTCAGGTTGAGGCGCATCTCCTTGAGTGTCCCCTTCAGGGCTTCAAGCTCCGTCGTCGCCTGCCCCTTGAGATCGGCAAGCGCCTTGCCCACGTCGTCGAGAATTCCTTCCTTCTCGGCGAAGTAGTCGGCGGCCGCTTGCTCGGTCGTAAAACCGGTCTTTTCCACACGCTTCATGCCCTTCAGTTTTTCCGTCAGGCCTTGAAGCATCACGTCTCCCATAGTCTCCTCCGTTTCAGGTAATGCTGGTAAGCGGCCAAAAGCCGCACCTATCTGAACGGGCGGTAGGGGCGCCGGTTCTATTGCCAAGAGCCGTGGAGTTTTCGGCATCGCCGGAAACTCCAAGCGAATCCGTTTGCAACGCGAACGGATTCGCCGGAACATTGCAGATCGAAAATTCAAGTAATTCCTGTTTTCTGATGATAAGGTCGCACGTTTCTTCCGGGTTCTTCTTGCGATCGATGAACTCGATTTCCTTCACGAGCATCCCGACGCTTCCGGCGCGGATCACGCCTGCCTTCACACGCTCGCCGATTCCCCAGCCGAACTCGTCGATGTCCTTCGCGTTGAACTTGATTTTACCGGAGAGGTTTTCCGTAGCGGACAGGTCTTGCGCCGTACCGATTGCGGGAATACCGTGACTGTGTGCCCAAAGCACCACCGGGTTTTCACGGTAGCGATCAAGCTCCCAGCCCTTCGGGTCAACGCGCTCGTCAAAACGGTCAGTGTCGTAGGTCGAGAACACCCAGGGGATGAGGCCGTCAGACTCCTCGGTTGTTTTACCAAGGAAGCCCGCAAGGATAATCTCGACCGGTTCCTTCACCTTCCCGGAATCCGTTGTGTTCGCTTTCAAGAAGTCAGTCAGCGTCTTCGCCGTTACCCGTTCGAATTGCCTTGCGCCCTTAAACCTCAACAGCATAGTCTTTCTCCTCATAGTGATGCAGGTTGTACTGAAAGCCGATCTTCACCAGCTCCACGAGACTTTGCACTCCCATCTTCCGGAATGCGTTCTTCCTTGTCGTGCATGCCGTGGTTTCCGCCACGGCGAGCTTCCGCGCAATCTCCTTAAGGGTGTATCCCTTCAAGGTCATCACGAGCATCGCGTGTTCCTTTCGGCTCAAGAATCGATACCCCTTCCCATCAACGTGCACACGCTCATCAAGAAGCCGCCGCAGGTCCGGGGGATAGTACCGCCTTCCGAACTGGATAGCGGCAGTCGCGCGTTGGAACTCGGTTCTACAATCGATGTTGGCAAGGATGACATCGACGCCATTTTTTATCAGGCGCATGGATATGTAATCAGACAATTTATGAGGAGAAATACAAACTACGAAGGCTTCGGGAAATTGGAGCTTCATCCGGTTCAGCTGGTTATCCATGTTGAAACCGATTGCCATGATGCTGAACACCAACACGTTCACCAGCTGGGTCGTATCAGCGGTCAACAGTTCGTCCATCGTATGAAGCACTTCCACTTCTCTCACTCCACATACTTCCTTTACCAAAGGCACAATCATAAACTCCGCCATATTGCTACAACCAAACAGAATTACCCTTTTTGATACCATTCGGATCCTCTCTTTAAATAGGTTTTTCAGCGTCGTTCACCGGAACGACAGTTCCCGGTCGATACCAGGTATCTCCCCAAGGCTTCAACGGCTTGCCGCGTTCGGAAAGTACGTCATTGATGGTCTTGAGTCCGGCGGCCATTTCTTCAATGTCGCGCTTTGACTGTTCGTCCTCACTCTTCTGGAGTTCGGGGATACTTGAAAGGTCGAACGTCCCTCGTTCGGCCAAGCCAAAGCGTCTGAAAAACTGGGATTCCGCTATCATCTCGAAGTTTTTGAGTATGGGGATTAACGTATACTTCCAGAACGCTGCATGTTGGCTTTCCGTGTCGGTGCCTGAGAGGTTTGCTTTTGCGTCCTGTATGTTTGCCACGCGGGGAGGGATGCCGTACTTGGCAAGGATCGTGTATAAATTCCAGCGTTTGAGATCAAAGAGCTTTAATACGTCGGGCGAAAAGGTGAGCGGTTTGAAATCCGTTCCCTTTCCGATAACCGCGATCTTGCGGTTCTTCGCACTCTTCCCGTATTTCCGCTCCCATCTCGCTTCGATGAGGTCGGCTTCCTCTTCCCGGATCAACTGGTCGGTCTTGAGAATCCCCTGCGGAATCGCATTATGCTTAAGAAGGTCAGTATTCGATTTGTTTGCCCATGAATCCTGTTCAAGCTCGTACTTCAAGGAAACGAGCGGCGTCACCCCGCGCCACGGATTCCATGGATTCCATTCCCTAAAATGCACGATCTCGTCTGGAAGAATCGGAACGACGTCCCCGTCGGTCGAATAATACCAGCGGGTAACGACTCCTTCCTCAACCCGCATCGTCATGCGTCGCGGATTGAGTATATGGATTTCTTCAGGTATGCCTCCGGTATAGTCGTTTCCGAAATACCAAAAGGCCTCACCTTCAAGAAACCACCATGCGCCCGTCTCCTTCCACAGATCGTACCGGCTTAGAATCCGGTTGGGCTGATTGAAAAGTGCGTATACCGGGCCTGAACCAATCTTCTTGCCATCCTTTGAAATGGCAAACTCGGTTCTCCCGATATTCCTCATCAAAATGCCTATGGCGATATTCACCCAGGCATGGGTAAGATAGTAGTCTTGCTGACCGGGGAGGTTCATCGCCTCTGCAAAGGGGTCATTGGCATAGAGGCCATCCCCTTCTTGTAAGGCTGTAGAAAAGCCCTCGAGCGCCTTTCGTACCCCCTCAGCAATAGCGGCAATCCTCATCGTTTCCGCGCCACCTTCGAGACGCTTCCTTCGCGGGTTGCCCTTCGTTTCGGGTTACCTCCTCTTGTAAAGTTTTTACATTTATTTGATTCCATCCTATCACCTCATGTAAAAAAATCTATATAAATCACTCAGGAACACACGACACCGTATTGTACCTGGCTAAAGATCGCGTACCGCATGGCATCCATGTAGTGGTCATTTACTTTCACTATCTGGTTCGCCTCGTCCCGAGCGTAATCCGCTATTTCCTGTAGCACCCCGGTACACCGGGAACTCACGTAAAACTGGTCTCGCTCCATCAAGGCACAGATGTAATCGATGCCACTATCGACGGAGTTATTCGCCTTCACCCCGCCGGTTATCTCCTGAATGCGCTCCCCACCTGCCGGATCACAGAAGGTCGGGAACACATTCACGGTTCCGTCTTCGTTTAGGTACCATCCCTGTTCAGTCAGGTCTTCGTTGAAGGTTCTCGTCGGTACGTTGTATGCACCATAGTCCGCGATCAGGTACACCGTCTTTCCGATCCAGCCAACCTTCACGTTCGTAATGTTAAGACCGAAGTCCTGTCCCGCCGTCACGAAATCAAAGCGTTCAGGCATCTCGTCGGGCGCGAGGATCATCTCCTCGCTGAACTTCTCGTAGACCACACCCTCGGCTTTGACCCACAATCCATCCCGGAATCGCGCTCGCTGTTTCTCAGGCATCGTATCGAGGATGTCCTCGATGTAGTCGGTCGCAAGGTTCTCCGCGTTGTCCGCGGGGTTAAGGAGCATCGAGGTATAGAGGTCCGGCTTCATGAGCGGAGTATCCGTCCTCGCCTCGATCTTCCTGATGAACACCTTGTACGCCCAGTGCATCGGACTCGCCGGATTGCAGTCGTACAGGAACATGTTCCGGCATCCCGGCACGTTCATCGCAAGGCGGCTGTATGCCACGTTAACTGCAGCCCACGAAATCTGACTCACCTCGTTGAAGTAGATCGTGTTGTACTCATGGCCCAGAATCTTGTCGACCTGTTCCTTGTCCCCAAGTCCGCCGATCCAGATTTCAGAGCCGTTCCACAACTTCACGTAGTTGTCATGCACCATGAGCTTGAAGCGCTTGGTCCCGAGAATCTTCTTGAGCCAGGGCATCATCGTCTCGTGCAGGACCGAACTCCGGGCATCCTTCGTGCGGAGCCGGCATATCAGGTGCCGGCTTCCCGCGTAACGCACCGCCCGGTAGATGATGACGATCACGAGTATCGTCGTCTTCCCGCTCCGCGAACCACCAAACAGGAGCACATGCTTCGCGCCACTTTTCAAAAGCGCCAACGCTTTCCGCTGTACCACCGTCGGCTTGAACACCGCTCCGAAAAGATCGGGTAGCTCGCTCAAACCTTATAGTCCCCTGAACCCGTCATCAAAGATGATCTCGAGCTGGCCAACACCATCGTCGTCGCCCTTCTTCCCGTCCTTCCCGTAAATCGTTCGTTCGATCTCGAAGGCGGTCTTGATAAACTCAAGGGCATTGCCCTGGGTCACCTCGTCCTTCTCCATCGTCTCAAGCTTCTGCTTGCCCTTCTCAAGAAGGAGGCCGGTCGCCTCAAGGTACTTCTTCTCGCGCTCCACGATTTCCCGCTCGCGCTCTGCACGTCTGAGTCCATCGAGGTAGGTATCGTATGCGCCGCACCGTTTCACCCACTCGTATTTCGCCGACCACTTGCACCACGCACCGTAGCGTGAGGAGGGAATCCCGTTCAGCACAAGCGCCTTCAGGATTCCCCGCTCCCGTCCGTAATCACGATAGAGACAGAAGGCGTTCCATGCCGCGTTCGTCTCACCGTCCTTTCTTTCCCATTCCTCGGAAATGGATCACCTCCTCCCGGGTTTCGTCTCTTCCGGTTCAAGTTCCAGCGCGCACAAGCTCCGGATAATCCTGTTGGCGTTCTCGTATTCGGCCGCCCATTCGGTGTTTCCCGTCTCGCTCGCATGCGCCTTCCGCTTTTCCAGAAACCTCACCGCCCGCTTGATCCCGTCAAGCGATAGATACGGCTTCTTCATCTTCCGCACCACCCCCTTTAATGGCTTACTTCCGCGCCCTACACACGGAACCAAGTCACTTCCAAGAATTTCACGTACAAGCAAAGAGTATCTCTGAGGGGAAAGGGGAAAATTACCAAAGGTTTTATGACTATCCCTATTAGGGATGAAGTAATTCTATTTTTTTCTGAATCGCTACAGCTCAAGCTCTCAGCGCTCAATTTTCTCCCGGGGGAAGGCGGAGTATAAGGCCAGTGACGGAACCCCGCAAGGCCAAGGCAAGCGTCCCTCCGCGGCGATGTAAACATCGCTCGCTTCGGTCCGGCCTTGCGTGAACCCGTCCCTGGCCAAAGAGTTTTTTTCATCCCCCGGGAGAAAAGTAAAGGGGGCAGTCCGCACTTTTTACTTCAAGGCTTTTACAGCTTTGAAATCTTAATGGGCGAAAAGGAGTTCTTATGGCAGATGTAGCGATTTTTCAGGAAGAGCGCGTCGAGACGTTCGCGCGCAGGGAAAGCCGGTTTGAGCAAACAGGATCAAAGGCGATCTACTGTTTGGAATTCGCATCTCTCTTTCCGGCGGTTCGGGAAGAGACGGGAAACATCACGTTTAACGTGTCGGACGTTGCCCGGCTTATGGGTATCAGAACGCCCGTCTTTCTCTCTGGCGGTTTGTACCGGGAAGAAATCTTGAACCGGGTACAGAATCCAATCAAGAACGTTGAAACCTTGTGTCACGCGTTCCTGTATGCCGTCGATTGTGACATGCAAGATCATTGCATGTTGGAATTCCACGTCCCGGGAAATGGCTCGGCGCCCTACAAGGCCCGCGCCCACCTTCGCGGATTCAGGGACAAAACAATCCTGATCGAACGCGTCAACGAGTAAAGCAAACGGCCAGGGCTTTTGCCCTGGCCGCACTCCCGACGCACTGACGACGACGATCACTTACTCTCGATACCGCCCGAGATCCGGTTGAAGGTAAGCCGTTCGCTCTTGGTGATCGACACCGGCATCCCCTCATGAATCGTGATCTCGACCCCGAAGGTACCGAACCGTTTTTCCTCGCACTGCTCCCGCACCCATGCGACGAGCTCGTCGATGAACGACTCCTTCGAGTACTTCATGAGCGCTGCGACCTCGACAAGATACCGTCGACCGGCTCCTGACGATACCGGTCTAGCCAGGTCAACAACTCCGACCGTTTGAACAGCGTCCGCGACCCGAGCTTGATGCACGGGATTTTCTTCTTGCACACATAGTGATAGAGCGTCGACGTCCCGCACTTCAAGAACCGCGCCGCGCCCTCGATATCAAGGACGTCATCCGATACGTCCACCACCTCACGATTGACTGAATCCGTCACTCTCTCCCTGTCCTCCTTGGGTTTGCACTTGTTTGTACCGTTTCACTCTAGAGGCGAACGACACAACCAAACGCACCCATTGATTACCGGGAGACGACCAACGAACCGAACTAATTCTAAATCACCCGCCCAAGGCGCCCGAGAACGCATCCCCAACCGCCCGCTCTATCACAGCGAGATCCGCTTCCGTCTTGTGGTCGGCATAGTAGGCGGTCATGGCCGCGGTCATGTGCCCGAGCGCCAACTGCGCCTGACGCTGATCCACGCGGTCCGCGATAACCTTCGCGTAATAATGACGCCAGGAATGAAAGACGATATTCCGTTCCTTCCGCTCAGCCTCGCTCACCCCTGCGCGCGCGAGCGCGTCCTTGAACCCCTCGACCAACACATTCTCGACGACTGGCTTTTCAGGTAGTGTCCCATAAAAAATAAACCGCTCCTTGTCCCAGCCGAACGGGTTCTCCGTCGCGAGCTTTGCAAGAGCGCTTTTCACCGACGGAAGCATGGGCACTTCCCGAGCCTTCCCGTTCTTTGGCGTCTTCAAACCATCGAGGGCACTCCAGGAGTGCCGGACATACAAACGATTCTCCGCAACATCGCACATCCTGAGCGCGAGGACCTCGCCCATACGAAGCCCGCAGGTCATCGCGACGAGACTGCCAACCCGTGCCCGCTCATCAGCCCACTGCACCTCGAAGAGTTTCTTCGCCTCGGCCTCCGTGAGGATATCCCGTTCCTTCGTTTCCTTCCCGTACCGCGTAAGACCGAGACACGGATCCTCGGCGAGCTTCTTGTTCGCCACTGCCCACTTAAAGGCCGTCTTCCCCGCGATCATTATATGATTGAGTGTCCCGGTTGAAAGACCCTTATCCGCGAGCGACTTCTCGAAGGCCTTGAGATCTAACGTCGTCACATCTTCAAGATATGAATCATCCCCGAAAAACTCCTTCCAGTACGAGATACGATTTTTCGAATCGTAACAATGGCGCTTCCCGATCTTCTGTTTGTGAATAAGCTTGTCCTGGACATAGGGACTCGTTTCATACGTCCAGAAGTTTTCGAGGAAGGATACAAGATGAGTTTTTACGATCTCTGGCGATTGCGGTTTTGCTTGAGCGCTCGCGCTGACCGCGAGTCCCTGCGCCTTAAAGGCTTCTGCAATTCGTTCAAGCTCGGCAGGGCCGAGCTTGCCCTCAGCGAGTAAGGACATGAAGGATTGAACAGTCGCGACCTGCTCAACAGGCTTTCGGCCTTCGCGCGTCGGCAATCCCTTCTGAAGCCAATTACAGGCAACCTTCATTGCATCGGTGTAGTTTCGCTGTCTGGTGGAGAGAGCGGTGAACCGCTCATGCGTTTTTTCGTTCGAAAACTGCACGTAATAGATGCCGCGCTTTGACTTGTACAAGTAAAAAGGGCGCATGTAAAACCTCACTGCGCAAGGGCTGTTCAGCGTTTGCTGAAAGTCTTGCTGAAAGTGCTTAGGTTTACATACGCCCTTCTTTGAAGGGAAGCATGTTTTTCCTTACAACGTAAGGAAATCTTTTTGGGCCCACCTGGACTTGAACCAGGGACCGACGGATTATGAGTCCGCGGCTCTAACCAACTGAGCTATAGGCCCGGTGCAGATCTGGCGATATGACGACGGTGCTACGCAAAGGAAGTAAAACGCGTCATAAAGCCGGAAATGCTTGGATATAATATCGATTTGGGGGTGGAGGGTCAAGCGGATTCAGGTTATGCCGTCGGTGTCGCTCTTCCTCCCCCCTCCCGCCCCACATGGCCCTGACTCCGAGGGGCTGCGAGGGTCCCTCGTTCGCCCCCCTTCAAAAGGCGCGGACCGCGCCTTTTGAAGACGGCCCTTTCTGCCTCACCCTGGACCCTCTTTTCGGGCTGTGGCGATGACCGAGGCTACCCCTGCGCGGGCGGAGTTTACCGCGTCGAGCATGCACTCCAACAGCAGCTTTCCGGGGGCGCTCCCCCGCCGTTCAAAGGCCCACAGGCGGTCGCCGAAGCCTTCGACGGAGGTTTCGAGGTAGACCCGGTGGGTTTCTCCCCAGGAGGTTCCCGAGGCGCTCCTTACCTTGAGGGTGTGGCCGGTTTCTTCCCGGACTATGGCGAGCAGGGCCGCGATGAGAACGTGGGCTTCCGCGCGGACGGGACGGGGGCGGCCCTGGTCGGAGAAGCGGGCCTCGACCCGCCAGAGGGGTTTTCCGTGGTCGTCCGCGGTTTCTTCCCGGTAGGATGCGAGGGCTACGGTGGGCAGCCCGCCGGGGATCCCCGCGCTGAGGTATCGCAGGACGGCGGTGGCGGTCGGGGGTTTCGCCTCGGTCTTGATCTTGGCCAAGAGGTCTCCGACGGTATCTCCCGGCGGAACGTAGCCCGCGTGCTCCCGTATCCAGGAGGCGACTCCGGCGCTGCCTGAATGCCGGGAAAGGACGATCCTGTCCGGGGCGGTGCCGTAATCGGCGGGGTCCGCCAGGCGGTAGGCTTCCTTTGCCTTCCCCTGGCCCTGCTGATGCATCCCCGAGGCGTGGGCGTTCACGTTCCAGCCCGTGACGGGCTTCAGGGGCGACAAGGAGCTTCCCACCGAGGCGGCTACCGCCCGGGCGAGGTCTCCCGTAAGTTCAGGCCTTATTCCCGTCTCAATGCCCAATTCCTCCCGTTCCCGGGCGACGAGGGCGAACTCCTCCAGGGCGGCGTTACCCGCGCGCTCTCCGACTCCGAGGGCGGTCAGCTCCGCCTGCCTGCAGCCGGCTTCCACGGCGGCCAGGGTATTGGCCAGGGCCAGTCCGCGGTCGTTGTGGCAGTGAACGCTCAGGATCGCCCTCCCGGAGGCGAAGGCGGGGACGAGGTCGAGAAGGCGTCGCACGAGGCGGTCCATTTCGCCGGGAAGCGAGCGGCCTACGGTGTCCGCGATGTTGACGATCCGGGCGCCTGCCTCGGTTACGGCGATGCACCATTCCGCGAGGAAGGCCGGATCAGAACGGGTTGCGTCTTCGGCCCCGATCTCGACGGCCCCGGCATAGCCCGACGCGAAGGTCACGGCCTCCACGGCAAGGCGCAGTACCGAGGCCCGGTCTATGCCGAGCTTGGCCGAGATGTGGAGGTCGCTCACGGGGCAGGAGAGGTGGAGGAGTCCCGCGCTCTCCGCTAGTCCCGGGGGCCAGCCGCCCGGCATGGGGGAGAGGAGGGGCCCCGGGGGCAGGAACGCGGCGCTTTCGCGGATTTCCGCGGGCTTGAGGCGGCTCATGACGGCGAGCTGAACCCTTCCCTGGAGTTCTTCGCAGATAAGCCTTGAGGCCTGGGCGTCCGCCGGGGATGCGGCGGGAAAGCCCGTTTCCAGGCAGTCGACGCCGTAGTCCGCCAGGCTTCGGGCCAGGGAGACCTTCTCGGTGACCGTGAGGGCGAATCCCGCGGCCTGGTCGCCGTCCCTGAGGGTGGTGTCGAGGATTCTTATCCGGCCCCCGGTCATGGAGCGTCCGTTCCGCCGGGGGCGGTTTCCCGCTCCGCGAGACGGGCCATGGCGTCCAGGGCCGAAAGGAACCGGGGGATGTCCTCCCTCCGGGGCGAGCTGATCTCGAAGTCGTCCATCGAGCAGATTCGCTGAAGGCTGTCCATATAGAGGAGGGTCTCGGCGACTTCCGGCTCGATGGCGAAGATTCCCTCTGCATCCGAGAGAAGGTCGCCCATGGTATGGTTGCGGGGCAGCATGCCCCGGTGCATGAACAGGGCCATGAAATATTTCTCGATACCCATCGCCGCGAGGTTTTGCACTATCTCGCTCGTGAATACTTCCGGTCGGCGAACGCTCCCTTGCGCTGTCCGATGATAGCTCCTGCCTTCCTCAAGGAAGGTCTTCCAGTCTACCAATTCGTTCACCATGATAAGAAACTTACCTCTCGGAGCCGCTTGTGTCAATATTTATGCAATAAAAGCTGATTAAATTGCATAAACTTGCAAAAATAGCTTGACGAGGGGACGGTTATTCGCTAGCCTCGGGGTGAATCGGACAGAGCCGTGCGATCCTGAGCCTTGCTGGCCCAGGACAGCGCGGCTCTTTTTTTTAAAATCCGGACCCTGCGGGAGGCTTTGGCATGAGACGTGTCTTGACGGTTGTCCTTTTTCTGGCGGGTCTTGCGAGCCCCTTTTTCGGAGGCGGCAGCAAGGAAAAAACCGAGCTTATCGTGGCCGCCGCGGCGAGCCTTACGGACGCGATGAATGAACTTGCGGCCCTCTACGGGGAAACGCGAGAATCCGTGTCCGTAAAGGTTACCTACGGTTCCTCCGGCGCCCTTCAGGCCCAGATCGAGCAGGGAGCGCCGGCAGACCTGTTCATGTCCGCTTCCCCGAAGCAGATGAACGCACTGGAGTCGCAAGGGCTCCTGCTTGAGGGTACACGGAAGGACCTCCTCGTAAACGAGGTGGTTTTGGTAGTCTCTCCCTACCTTAAAGAGGGGATCGCTTCCTTTAACGACGCTGCAGGTCCCGGGGTGGGCAGAATCGCCCTCGGCGATTTCCGGAGCGTTCCCGCGGGCCAGTACGCCGAACAGGTATTTACCAGCCTCGGCATCGTCGAGGGCGTCAGGGCCAAGGCCGTGTTCGCGAAAGACGTCCGGCAGGTGCTCGCCTGGGTGGCCTCAGGCGAGGCGGACTGCGGGGTGGTATACGCCACGGACGCCGCCGCTTCGCCCGGCCTGAAGGTGGCCGCCCGGGCGCCCGAGGGCTCCCATGTACCGGTGGTGTATCCCGCGGCGGTAGTGGCCTCCAGTTCGAATCCCGGGGAGGCGAAGGCTTTCCTCGCTTGGCTTTCGCTTCCCGAGGCCCGCTCGGTCTTCGAGAAGCACGGATTTCTGGCGCCATGAGGTTGGATTGGGCCCCTTTGGCGATATCGCTGAAGACCGCCCTGTGCGCGACGGCCATCGCCTTCCTTCTCGGCATCGCGGCGGCCCGATGGGTCGCGTCGCTGAGGGGGAGGCTCCGGGCCTTCGCGGACGGGCTTTTTACCCTTCCCATGGTCTTGCCCCCGACGGTGCTCGGCTTTTTTCTCCTCGTCCTCTTCGGCCGTCACGGTCCCGTGGGGCAGGCCCTATCCCGGGTCGGGATTCGCCTCATATTCTCCTGGCCCGCCGCGGTTATTGCCGCGACGGCGGTCGCCTTTCCCCTGGTGTACCGGACCGCCAGGGCCTCATTCGAGCAGCTCGATCCCTCGATTACCCACGCGGCCCGCACCCTGGGGCTGTCGGAATGGACGATTTTCTGGAGGGTGATCCTTCCCGCGGCCTGGCCCGGGGCGGCGGCGGGCACGGTGCTGGCCTTCGCCCGCGCCCTGGGCGAGTTCGGCGCCACGCTGATGGTCGCTGGCAATATTCCCGGCCGGACCCAGACTGTACCGGTTGCGATTTTTTTCGCCGCGGAAGGGGGGAGGATGGATGAAGCCCTCGTTTGGGTGGCGATTATCGTAGCCCTCTCTACTGCCGTAACGGTAGCCGTAAACCTTTTGCCCGGAGGTTCCCGGGCGGGGATTCCCTCGGCGGGCGGGAGGTGAGCCCATGGGGATAAAGGCGGAGATAGTAAAGCGTTATCGGGGTTTTACCCTGGAGGTCTCCTTCGACGATCAGGGGAAGAGAACGGGAATTCTCGGCGCCTCGGGATGCGGCAAGAGTCTGACCCTGCGTTCCGTCGCGGGCATCGAGACCCCCGACGAGGGGCATATCGAGATTGACGGGCGGGTGGTATTCGACTCGGTTTCGGGCGTGAATGTGCCCCCCCGCTTCCGTAACGTGGGGTATCTCTTTCAGAACTACGCCCTCTTTCCCAACATGACCGCCGAGGAGAATGTCCGGATCGTGATCCGGGAAAGGGAGCGGAAGGGAAGGGGGGAGGCTCGGGCCTCGACGGACGCGCGGGTCGCCTCGCTCCTTGAGCGGTTCCATCTGCGGGGACTGGAGCGTCGGCGGCCGTGCCAATTGTCGGGGGGACAGCAGCAGCGGGTAGCCCTGGCCCGGATCTTCGCCATGGAGCCCCAGGCGGTGCTCCTGGACGAGCCCTTCTCGGCCCTGGACAGCCACCTCCGCGCGAGCATGGAGGCGGAACTTCTCGAAACCCTCTCGACCCGCGATGTCTCCGTGCTGTTCGTGTCCCATGACCGGGACGAGGTGTTCAGGATATGCCAGCGGATGGTCGTTCTGGACGGCGGAAAGATCGCGGCGGAGGGGGGCGTGCGGGAGGTGTTCGACGATCCCGGTACCGTTGCCGCCGCGCGCCTTACGGGGTGCAAGAACGTTGAGCGGGCGTACCCCTCGGGGAGTACCCGGGTGAGGGTTCCCGGCTGGGGCTTGGAATTGGAGACTGCCAGAGCCGTGCCGGGGGACGTTACCCATGCGGGAATTCGAGCCCATCATATTCGGGCCGCGGGACCGGGCACCGAAGCCAATCTCTTTGAGGGCATGGCCCGTTCGGCCAGGCATGATCCCTTTTCAAAAAGCGAGTTCGTTCACGTACTGGACTCCGGTCAAGGGATGAGCCTTTCGCCCCTCTTACGGATTTCCGACGAGATAGCGGAGGGCGACGGCGAGTTGCGCTGGCGCGTCTTTTCCGTAAATCCCGAGGATATCCTTCTGCTGAGGTAAAAAAACCGGAACCGGGAGAGTATCCGGTTCCGGCGGGGAGAGAAGCTTTTTTTACATGAGGAAGAGAAGTGTATGAAACGGAAGGTCCACCGGAAGTAACTCAGGCGATGATATAGTCCGCGGCAGGCTTCCCGCTTTCGATCGAATCGATGATCGCGTCGATCGCTTCCTCGTCGTCCACGCGTCCGTACCACCAGCCCTCGGGGTAGACGACCATCGCGGGGCCCCGGTCGCATACCTTGAGGCAGCCGGTGCTGGAAACCGCGACGTCGGCCATTCCACGGTCCGACAGCTCGGTCTCAAGGTATTGCATGAGGCCGAGGGATCCTGCCTTGCTGCAGACGCCTTGCGGGGTTCCGTTCATTCGGAAGGAGCCGCATACGAAAATGTGATGTGCCGGTTTGGTCATGTTCATTCTCCTGTAACGTATCGATGTCCATGGATACCGCGGCGCCGTAGCGCCCTCGTGATCCCGCAAGCAAGCTTAAATGACTGTTTCTACGCGCAGCCCTGTCCCGTGCCGCCGCAGGAGCTTCCCGACCCGCAGGATCCCGCGCGGCGCATCAGTACCTTGGGAATTTCCCGTCCCGCGAGCAGTTCGTGGGCGGTGTCCGAGATAAGGCCCTCCACGGCGATTACCCGGATTCCCTTCTCTTTCAGTATCCGCTCCGGGGAGGGGCCCGCGCCTGAAACGAGGACGGCGAAACAGTCCGAAAGCGAGTCCGCGAGGGCTTCCCATCGGGCGTCGCCGCCTCCGGGAATCGGCGTCGCCCGCTGCTCCACGAGAACGGGCTTCCCGGTTATGCCTTCCCCCTCGGCCTCGTAGATCCACAGGGTCGGCGCCTCTCCGAGGTGGCGGTTTACGAAGAGGCCTTCCATGGTCGCAACGGCCAGGCGGGGCCGGCCTTCCGTGGGCTTAACCCGGCCCGCCTCGGCGAGGAGCGCCGCGATTTCCTCCTGGTTCCGCTCGCCCAGGAGCCCCGCGGCGTCCGCGCGGCACCGGGCGCAGTGGGACATCTGCTTTAGGCTCTTGCCCGCCTCGAAGCGCATGGCCTGCAGGGCACCGGTCTCCGGCGCGGGAATGCCCTCGAAGGCGGTTCCCTCCACGTGCATGAGGGGAATGCAGTTCTGCACGTCCGCCCCGAGGGCCCCCGCGACCCGGGCGATCTCGGGAACGTGATCCTGGTTTATCCCGGGGATCACCACCGTGTTTATCTTCACCGTGACTCCCCGTTCCTTCAGGAGCTTGATCGCGAGGAGCTGGCGCTCCAGGAGTATCTTGGCTCCTTCCACGCCCCGGTAGGGCTTGTTGCCCACGCGGATCCAGGCGTAAATTTTCGCGCCTATCTCGGGGTCCACGGCGTTGAGGGTTATGGTAACGTGGGACACGTTGAGGGCCGCCACCCGGTCAGCATATTCGGGAAGACCCAGGCCGTTGGTTGCCAGGCACAGGAGCTTATCGGGATATTTGCTGCCGACCAGCTCCATGGTCTTGAGGGTTTCCTCGGGGTTGGCGAAGGGATCCCCGGGGCCCGCGATCCCGACGACCGCGACGTTGGGTATGCGGTCCAGTACCGATGAAAGGTAGTCGACCGCGGCGTCGGGCTCGAGCACCGAGCTCGTGACCCCGGGGCGGGACTCGTTCACGCAGTCGTACTTCCGGTTGCAGAAATTGCATTGCACATTGCACTTGGGGGCCACGGGCAGGTGTACCCGGGCGGTGGTGTGTCTAGCTTCGGCGTTGAAGCAGGGGTGATTCGCAAAGTCCATAATTAGCCTCCTTGGCGCAATGCCTTAAATGTACGTGTAGCCGATTCCCGCGGCCTCTTGTTTCGTTTCCATTAACGTGTTGCATACCAGGTCGAAAAGGTTCAGCGTGCCCCGGTAACCCAGGTGCAGTATCCGCTGTCCGCCGATCCGGTCGTGGATCGGAAACCCGCAGCGCACTAACGGGATCTTCAGCTTCCGCGCAAGGAAGAGACCCTTGCTGTTTCCCATGGCGAAATCCGCGCCCAGCCCTTTCGCTTGCTCGGCCATGGCTGCGAAGTCTGCCTCGGGGCCGCCTGAGAGCGCGACCTTCACGCCGATCTCGGCGAGGAAGGAGCCCACGGCGGATACGAAGTCGTTCTCGCCGTAGAGGATGGCCTTCTTCCCCGCGAGGTATTTGTGCCCGTCGATATAGGCGTCCACGAGCCTGCCCCGGGCCTTGAGCCACCGGTCAGGGATCGGCGTTCCCGCCGCCTCGGAAAGGGCGGCGAAAAAACGGTCTGTGTTCTCGACCCCGATCGGGAGGGGTATGCGCGTAAGGGGCACGCCCCGGGTTTCGGCGAGCCAGACCCCCGCGTCCCGGTCGGGCGACACGTCGGTCCCGAGGGCGACGGTACGCGCCGCGCTTCCCATCGCCCTGATGGAATCGAGGGGGGTTCCCCCTTCCGGAAGCTTCCTGTACTCGTCCCAGGACACGCCGTCGAGGGTCTCCGAATAATCGGGAAGGAGGGTGTAGGGCACGCGAAAGGATTCGAGGATCTCGTGGAGCTCCCGAATGTCCTCCGTGGAAACGAATCCCGAAAGCAGGTTTATTCGCGAGTCGGCCTTTGAGAGCGCCGGGGAGTCATGCTGCCCGCGCGGGTTATCGCTCCCCGCCGGGGGGGCCTGCCGACAGCGCGCGGTTTCGCTTTCCGCCGGCACCAGGGCTTCTACCACCGCGCGCACCGCGGCGTGGAACCCTTCCATATGGGTGCCCGCGTAGCTCGGCGTGGAAGCGTAGAAAACCACTGGCTCGGTCTCGACCGGTTTGCCTTCCGCGGCCGCTGCTTCCGAGTCCTTCGCCCGGTCCGCCCTATAGCGGGCGAGGTACATCGGCACGTTTTCGCCGATCGTTTCGGAAAGGCAGGTCGACGCCACGCCAATCGCCTTTGGCCCGTACTGGCGGCTCACGTTATTGAGGGCCATGCCGAGGTTGAGCTCGCCCCCGAAGATCGCGGCGGACTCGGTAAAGTTGGAGCTCGCGATGTCGATGGGCTCGCGGAAATGGCTTATGCCGTAGCGCCTGATGTAAGTGGAACAGCCCTGGGACCCGTGCAGGAGCGGGACAGTCCCCTCGACGCCGAGGTAGGCGAAACTCGCGCCGAGGGGGGCGCACAGCTTGCAGGCGTTCCGGGTCGAGACGAAACTAGTCTTCGCTGCTGCCGTCGTTACTTCGCTCATAGGGTCCCCCATTTCTGACGCGCCGGGGAGAACTTCCATACCGGGCTCGTGGCCGAGGCGTGGACCTCCCGCGCGAAGTTCGCCATGCCCTCGAATCCGGCGAGGGCCTCCTTCCGCTCGTGGTTGTGGTCGCAAAAGGCGATTCCCATCTTGTAAAGCGATGGGCCGTTCCTTCACGCCTCCGATCAAGAGGTCCGCCCCCTTCTCGAGGATAAAAGCCGAGAGTTCCAGCGGGTTCGTGTCGTCGCAGATGATCGTCCCCTCGCTGGTAATTTCCTTGAGGTACTCGTAGTCTTCCTTCGTCCCGGTTTGCGAGCCGACGACCACGGTTTCCATGCCCAGGTGGCGCAGGGCCTTCACCAGGGAGAAGGACTTGAAGGATCCGCCCACGTAAATCGCCGCCTTCTTACCCTCGAGGTCCTTCCGGTACGCGGCGAGCTCGGGAAGCAGCTCCGAAACCTCCGAGCGCACGAGCTCGGAGGTCGCCACCTTCACCTCGTCCGCGCCCGGCGTTCCGGCGTTCGCGAAATACTCCGCCACGTCGTACAGGGCCTTGGACATATCCTCTATGCCGAAATAGGAAACCCGAATGTAGGGAATCCCGTATTGAGCTTCCATCATTTTCGCGAGATAGGTCATGGAGCCGGAACACTGAACCACGTTTAGCCTGGCCCTGTGCGAGCGGCCTATCTCGTCAACCCGCCCGTCGCCGGTAATGCAGGAGACTACCTCGATGCCCATGCGCCGGTAATAATCCTTGATGATCCAGGTCTCGCCGGCGAGGTTGAACTCGCCGAGTATGTTTATCGAGAGCGGCCCCACCGGGGTAGAGTCGTCCCGGCCGACGAGGCGGAACACCGCCTCGCAGGCGGCCTTATAGCCGTCTTTCTTGGTTCCCTTGAAGCCCTCGGAATGGACCGAGATGACCGGGATACCCGATTCGCGGGAGGCTTTCGCGCACACCGCGTCCACGTCGTCCCCGATGAGGCCGACGATGCAGGTGGAATACACGAAGGCCGCTTTCGGCCCGTATTCCGCGATGAGTTCGGTAAGCGCGGCCGCGAGCTTCTTCTCGCCGCCGTAAATCACTTCCCTCTCGTGAAGGTCCGTGGAAAAGCTCATCCGGTGGAGCTGGGGCCCGCTGGACATGGAGCCGCGTATATCCCAGGTGTAGGCCGCGCAGCCGATGGGCCCGTGGATGACGTGAAGGGCGTCGGCGATGGGGTAGAGCACCACGCGGCTCCCGCAAAACACGCAAGCCCGCTGGCTCACGGAGCCCGCGGCGCTTGCCTTGCCGCACTCGATGCCGAAGGAGTCCTTTCCCTTTTCGAATACCTGGCTCTTTCTCTCGTTCAGTATGTCGATCAAAAGCGTTCCTCCCGGGGCTGTGGGCGACACCCGGGAAGTATCGCGGGCGTCCGCCCACTGCCCTCCTCGGGCTTTGGTTAAAGATCCCCGGGAGGTATCGCGGGGACTCACCCGCTGCCCCTCTCGGGCCTTGTCAGAATCGCGCCGGGCGGCGAAGCCTTCGGTTTCCCGTCAGCTTCGCTTTCCGCGCTCCATAATCCGTTTACATTACGAGCTCGAACTTCTCTTCCGGGGCGTCCCGGTCCTGGCGGTCCATGAACGCGTCCAGCACCTTCTCGAGCAGGCGGAGGGTTCCCCGGTAGCCCACGATCGGGAAGTAGGAGTGCCCCACGCGGTCGTAGATCGG
>QKDA01000078.1 GCA_003246765.1 Spirochaetales bacterium
AGCCCTCCTTGAGGCTCGTGGTAATCACGCACCGGGAAGCGGCGAGAATGTCCGGGAGAGACGACTGCAAGCCCGCCTCGAAGGCCACCGGAAGATCCCGGTCCCGGGCAAAGCCGCGCCAGGCCTCATAGGGAGGAAAATCCCGCTCGCTGGTGGGGGGCAAGGTAACCGAGAGGCGTTCCCCGGGGGGGAGAAAGAGGGAAAGGAGAAGGGCTTCGCCGATATTCTTTCGCCTGATGGCCCGCACGGGATACACCGCCCCCCGCCGGTCTGCGGAACCTGAGGGAACCTCCAGGGGGGTCACGGAATTGAAAAGGAGATGAAGTCCCTCGGGCTTAAGACCCGACTCGAGGAGGGCCCGGTAGTCCCGGCCGTTCAGCACCCCGTAATGGCAGTCCGGGGGATAATCGTCGGCATGGAAATAGGAGCGGGGCCTGCCGTCCTCGCCGAGATCGTGTACGTGAAGGAAGAGCTTCAGGCCCCGATCCTGAAGAATGCGGAGCACCTTCAGGAACCGGGAATTTTTTCGCAGGGTCGGGTTGTGCACGTGCAGCACGTCGCAGTCGCCGCCGAAGGCATCCCGAATCGCGCTCTGAATCGCCTGGGCCGCCGAGTCGGCGGAGGGTTCTTCCTTGCCGTGCGCGAAAGCCCCCGGACCGTCGTACCCCGCATGAGGGATTACCGTCACAGGAACGCCCATAGGGGACGGAGGCTCCTCCCCCGTAATGACCAAGAGGTCGGCATAACCAGAAAGGGCCTTAATCTGTCGGCGAATGACCGTGGTCACCCCGCCGGGACGAAGATGGTAGTGGAGTATGGCTATCTTCACTGAACCTTGCCCCGCTCGAACCGTTTCGCGTAGCCCGGCACCGTGATCATGGGAGGCCGTTCCCGGCTCTGAATGGCCGTCGCCGAAGAGCGGTAGCCCTCCTCTTCCATAAGGTACTGGTTCATGGAGTCAAACATCTCCGTATGGAGCGTTAGCTTGCCCTCCGCCTCCATGCGCCTGAAAAAGGTCTGCATGATGCCGAAGGCCATCCTTCCGAGGGATTGGGTGTTCTGGTTGCGGTGGAACCTTTTTTCCAGGTCCACCTGGGCCATCACCTCCATGCCCCAGCGGTCGTAAATATCGAGAAGCATGCTCGTCTCAACCCCGTACCCGATGGGAAAGGGAATCTGCTCGAGGATCTCCCGGTACCCGGCGTACTCCCCCGAAAGGGGCTGAATGAACTGGCTGAGTTCCGGGTAAAAGAGGGAGAAAAGGGGCCGTACCACGAGTTCCGTCACCCGCCCGCCCCCGGAGGACTTCACCTTCGTGGGGTCCAGGGCCAGGGGTCGGTCGTAGAAGGCCTTCACGTACTTGATGTCGTCCCGGGTCAGGAGGGGGCCAATGAGCCCGTAAGCGAAACGATGGTGGATATTCTTTATGTCCGCGTCGATGTAGACGATGATGTCCCCCTTGAGGGCGTGTAAGGCCTTCCAGAGGTTCTCGCCCTTTCCCTTGTACGGCTCAAGATTGGGCAGAATATCCTCCGCCAGGAAGACCTCCGCGCCGTAATCCGAGGCGATGCCCCGGGTATTGTCGGTAGACCCCGAATCGATCACCGCGATCTCGTCCAAAAGGGGAAAGCGGAGCTGCAGCTCCGACTTCATGATCACGATCTCCTTGGCGATGGTGGCCTCTTCGTTGAGGGTGGGAAAGCAAAGGGAGATGCGCACGCCCTTTTTTTCCTTGAGGGCAACCAGCTCCGAAATATTTGAAAATTCCTTGTAGTGGAAGGTATTACTCTTAAGCCAATCCCCTTTATTCATCGCATGCCCCCCCGTCTATACGTTTCAGGAGTTCAAGCACCTGGGCGACCCCGGTAAAGAGGGAATCGATATCCATGGTGGCCGACTCGAGATGGTAGTTGCTTCCCCTGGAGAGGCCGATGGTCACCGCGGGAATCCCCGCCTCAAGGAAGACCGCCAGCTCCGACTCGGAGCTCCCGATGAGGGGTTCCACCCCCAGGTCGGCGAGCACCGACTGGGCGGCCTTAACCAGGGGGTGGGAATACCCGGGGTTTGCGGCGTTCACGGAACTTATCTGGGCGATGTCCACCGCCACCCGCTGCTCATAGGCCACGCTGGTGGCGATGTCCCGGATCGCCTCCCTCAGGGATCGGACCTCGTCGTCGGAGGTGCTGTGTATTTCCAGTCCCAACCGGGCGGTCACCGCGGGGATGCCGAACTTGACTCCCCCGGTGAGAGTCCCGATGACGATTCTCGTCTCCGGCCGCTGGGGCAACCTGAGGCTTAAGATTCGGTTGATGATCTCGTTGGCCACCAAGAGGGCATTCACCCCCCGCTTGCCCCCGCCCCGCTCGCCTTCGCTAAGGTTATCCATGGAGGCGTCGCAGCGGATCTCGATGCGGGTCATGGCGTCGGAGTAGTAATTGAGACGCCCCAGCTCCCCTCCCTCCAGGCAGACCGCCGCCCGGATCGGACCGTCCCATTCGGAGACGAACTGCCTCGCGCTCCGTAGATTAGCCTTCCCCAGGGATTCCTTGAGAGCCACCAAAAGGAGATCCGACTTAAGACGGATCCCGGCGGCCCGCAGGAGGGGCGGAATGGATAGGAGGACTCCCACGCTCAGGGAATTGTCCAAGAGCCCGGGACCGGTAATGGAGGAGGAGGAAACGGTGCAGTAGCTGTCCTCGGCAACCTCGAAGACCGTGTCCAGGTGAGCGGCAAGGACAATAGGCGGACACGAGGAATCCGTTCCCTTGATGACCCCGATGGGATTCCCCTCGGCGTCGGAGGAACATTCGTCCACCCCCATCTCTTGCAGGCGCTCGGAAAAGGCCTTGGCCCTCAGGGGCAGGTCCAGGGAGTCGCTGTCGTTCTCCCGGGCCGGCACCGTGATGGAGGGAACCTGGCAGGAGAGGACAATGTTGGTGATGAGAAGATCGCGCTGCCGCTGAATCTCCTCGAAAACGGGAGAAAGCCCCACCGTTTTTACGGAATTCGTTGTCATGGCAAATCCTTTGCGCTGAACGCTTTTAATTTATGCTGTTGCGTTTTAAGTATGCGGCGGGCCGCATAAAAATGCTACACGCTGGTATCCGCGGCGCCGCTTCTTTCCAGGTTTATTTGTTCCCTGGCCTTGGAGGCCAGCTGATAGGCCCTGGCCGCGGTACGCATGTCCGCCGCGGAGGGGTCGTTGGGGGCGTTCGCCGCGGCGATTATTGCCTGGGCCTTACGCTCGGTCGCCTCGGGGTTCCCGGGCACTTCCGAAAGATCCACCTTGATGCTCCCCCCGACCTTCAGCGATTCGCCGCCGGGACCCCGCAGGGTATCGTACAGGATCGGGGAGGAAGCGGCCCCCCCGAGGAGGGCCAGGTGGGACCTTTCGTGGGCCTCCACCTCCCTGCTGCGGGAGAGGGCCTCGTCGGAAACGCTGACTTCATCCGCTTTTCCCGGAACGCCGGCCCCTGCATCCCCGCGTACCGAGATCACGAGCACTGTTTCCCGGCCTTGACCTGCCTGCGCTGATGCATGAGGAGCTGCCGTTGTTCCGAAACCGTAATCGTACATAACCCGCATAACGTGACTCTTGTATAGTTAAGTATACAGTATTTTTTTAATGAAGGGGAGAATGAAGGGACAAAAAAAGGCCGGACTTTTGTCCGGCCTTTGTCCAGGGGAGAAAACTTACAGCTTGAACCCTACGGCGAGGTTGAAATCCGCGCCCAGGGCGGTAACGGATGCGTCCACACCCATGTCGTCCCAATCCGCAATTATGTCCTGCTCGAGCTCCGAGAGGAAACGGTAGCCGAGGACCAGCGAGGGACGTACGTACACCTTCTCGGAGATCTTGAAATCCGCTCCCGCGCCGGCCTTGATCCACAGCTCGTTGAGATCGCTCTTCTCCTTGCTGGTGGCATCCTTTTTCAAGTCGTTGCCGTCAGCGTCTTCCGCGGCCAGGTTGAGCTTGTACTCAAGTCCGAGCAGGGGGAACACGGTGAGGCTGCCGAGTTTGTAGGGGTACTTGCCGAAGGCCCCGAAGGTCAGATAGGTCAGGGTTCCTTCAAAATCGCCAGTAGCAGTTCCCACCCCGGGGTACTCAATCTCGACCTCGCCGGAAACGATGCTCGAGTAGCCAATCTGAAACTGGGCATAGGTCAGGTCCGCAAAACCAGAAAACTTGAACTCCGTCAGGCTTTCTTTCGAGGAGAGGGTATCGACTCCGTCGGTCGCTTCCAAGGTATCAGAAATACCGGAAAGCGACACCACAGCGCCGAAGGTCGGCTCCACCGCGAAAAGGGCTGAACCCATGAGTACAGCGACAACACCCAGCGAGAGAATCTTGTTTTTGAACATAGTAGCTCCTTGTTATATAAGCATATCACGGGATATTAACGTATTCAATTACTATGAATAAAAAAAAACAACGCCGGGGGATTTCCCCGGCGCTTCCCGCCAGCTAACGGTTTTTTTTACGCTTTCTGCAGGAAGGTGTAAGCCTGGCCGGTCTTGCCAGCGCGGCCCGTGCGGCCGATGCGGTGCACGTAGTCCTCGTAGGTTACCGGCTGGGAGTAGTTGATCACGTGGGAGATGTCGGACACGTCGATGCCTCGGGCGGCCACGTCGGTAGCCACCAGCACGTCGATCTCGTCGTCTTTGAGCCGCCTGATCGCCCGGGAGCGCTGGCCCTGGCTCTTGTCCCCGTGGATCTGGTCGACCCGGAAGCCCCGCTTCTTGAGTTCCTTGCCGAGCTTTTCCACCGCCCGCTTGGTATCGTCGAAGATGATGGTCTTCTCGCAGCCCTTGATGAGGAGGTCGTGGAGCTTCTCGATGCGGTCCTCATTGTCCCGGAACCACACCACGTCCTGGTCCACCCCGTCGGCGGTCACGTTCTCCCGCACCGACACGGTCACGGGATCCTTCGAGAAGTCCAGGATCAGGCGCTCCACCTCCTTGTCGATGGTGGCGCTGAAGAACACCGACTGGCGGGTCTTGGGCACGTGGGAAAAGATCTCGCGGATGTCGCGGATAAAGCCCATGTCGAGCATGCGGTCCACCTCGTCGAGCACCGCGTAGGTGACGTTTGAGAGGCTCACGGTACCCTGGCGGATATGGTCCTTGAGGCGGCCGGGGGTGGCGATGATGACCCTGGGGTTCTTCGCGAGCTCCCGATTCTGCACGTTCATGGAGTTTCCCCCGATAATGAGCACCGTGCGGATGGAGCATCCCTTGGAGAAGGAAATGATCTCCTCCTGGATCTGCTGGGCCAGCTCCCGGGTGGGCGCCAGGATCAAGACCCGGGCGGTCATGTCGTGGATGAGCTTGTGGACCATGGGAAGGGCGAAGGCCGCGGTCTTGCCCGTGCCGGTGTTGGCGATACCCACCACGTCCTTTCCTTCCATCACCAGGGAGATGGTCTTGTCCTGTATGGGAGAGGGGGTCACGTAGCCCTTGGTCTTAATGTTCTCGAGGATGCGCTCGTTGAGGCCGAAGTCGCCAAAGGCATGGGCCGCCACGTATTCGGTCTTTTCCACCACCACGGCCTTTTTCACGAACCGCGCGGGATCGATGATCTCCTTGACGCAGCCGCCCTTCTTGCCCTTCTCGCGGACAATTCGTCCGTTAGGGGCCGCGGTTGAAGCGAATCCCGCCCTTCCTGAGGCGGGAGCCCGACCGCCTGAAGCGGGAGCCCGGCCGCTGGTAGCGGATGCCCGGCCGCCAGCGGCGGTGTTTCTGCCGCGGCCCCCCGCGGCGCGGCTTCCCGGGGCGGCGGGATGCCGTTCGGGAGACTGGGAGCCCTGGTTCGAGCCAAGCCCCTGCCGGGCTTGTATGCCCTGGGAAGGACCGCGGTCTCCCTGAGAAGGAGAACGAGGGGCTGTTCCCTGTGGTCTACCCCGGGAGGCTTCGGCGGGACGGCCGCGGCCTGCGCGGTTATCGTTTTTACGGGGGGTAATTTCCCGGGGCAAGTCCCCGGAACCCGCCACGAGGGATACAATATCCCGGGTGCGGGTGAGGGAATCGGCGGAAATGCCTGAATTTCTGCCGGAACGGTCGCCCCTGGCGCCGTCGGAGGACGCGCGAATACGCGCGGAATTGGTGGTTCTCATGAGTAGTTGTGCCTTTGAATGCAAGTGGTTTTCGCTAAAAAGCCAGACGGGACTCGAGGGGGCGGCCACGAGTGGGTTTACTCGGGGCGGCTACGGAGGGAGTGCCGATAACGAACATGCGCCGGAAATCCGAAAATCGGCCCGGCAAGAACGTCTCCCTCTCCGAACCGTATAGAAACCCGATGGACGAGGGACAACTGTTTGCATTACCAATATACTTGAAATTGCGAAGCGTGTATACACTCTGTAAAATAAACGCATTGATTGCGGAAAACCGGTATATAATGCAAGGCATGATCTGGCTGAAGCTTGCCCTTTTTACCCTTTTTGCCCTGCCCGCGGCAATGATCGACCTAAAAACGGGGCGGCTTCCCAATGCGTTGACCTATGGCGCTGCGGGAACCCTGACCCTTCTTCTAGCCATCGCGGAGCCGCATGCCTTCCTTCCGGGCATCGCGGGAGCCGCGGGCTCGGCCCTGTTTTTATACCTGGTGAGATGGTTCACGAAAGGTCTCGGCATGGGCGACGTAAAGCTCGCCCTCTCAGTCGGCCTCGCCTGCGGTCCCCTTCTTTCCTTCGCCGCCCTTAGCCTGGCGTCCCTGTCGGCCCTTCTCGTCGCCGGGCCCCTGGCGGCTATGGGTAAAATCGGCCTGAAGACGAAGCTTCCCTTCGGCCCTTTCCTCGTCCTCGGAACCGCACTGGCGCTGACTATCTCGGGCCTTGGCCTGATTCCGCCCCTTGTCCTGTGAGGCCCTTAGCCCAAAAGGTGTTCCGCGAGGATCTTGATCCCTATCCCCACAAGCACGATTCCTCCGATAATATCAAGCTCCAGGTTTATCTTTTCGCCGATCTTCTTTCCGATGAAATATCCGGAGAGGCTCACGGCGAAGGTAATGAGGCCGATGACAAGGGAGGGAACGAGCACGCTTACCCCGATAAAGGCGAAGGAAAGCCCCACCGCCAGCGCGTCCAGGCTCGTGGCCAGGGAAAGCATGAGCAGGGTCGGCAGATGCCTGCAGTCGTGGGTGACGGGGTTGCAGTAATCCAGGTCGCTTTCGTCCTTATTGCGCGGAAGTCCCTCCCAGATCATCCTGCCCCCCACGAAGGCCAGGAGGCCAAAGGCGATCCAGTGGTCAAAACCGGAAACCGCGGAGGCGAAGAAGGTTCCCGCCGCCCAGCCGAGGATGGGCATGAGGGTCTGGAAGGCGCCGAAGAAGAAGGACATCCTCAAGCCGTGCCGGAAACGGAGCTCCCGAATGATGGTCCCGCTGGTGAGGGAGACCGCGAAGGCGTCCAGGGACAGTCCCAGGGCGATGCCCGTAAGGGTGAGATTGTCCATGGCCTATCGTTTTCCCGTAACCTTGATCAGGTGGTAGCCGAACTGGGTCTGCACCACGTCGGAGAGGGAGCCCACCCCGAGGCGCTTGCAGGCGCTCTCAAAGGCCGGGACCATCTTTCCCTCGCCGAACCAGCCCAGGTCGCCCCCGGAGGATTTCGACGGGCAGGTAGAAAATTCCCGGGCCAGGGAGGCGAAGTTCGCTCCCCCCTTCAATTTTTGCAAGAGCTGCTGGGCCAGGGCACGGTCTTTCACGAGGATGTGGGAAGCGCGAATTTCCATAGGTGGCGAATCTCCTTAGGCGCCTAACTTATCGCGTTTTACCGGTTCGGGGCAAGGGGAGAATTTCCGCTATGGTTTCATCGCCCATAGTATTGTAAAATGGAAAAGGCAAGGAAAAACAATGGCAAACGTATTTGAGGAAGGAACGGGAAATTTTACCGAAACCGTCGTCAGGATTATAGGGGGAATTCCCTTCGGCTCGGTGCTGACCTACGGGGAGGTCGCCGAAATGGCCGGAAGTCCCCGGGCGGCCCGGCAGGTGGTGAGAATCCTGAATACCCATAGCCGTTCCCGCAATTTACCCTGGCACCGAGTGCTGGGAAAGGGCCATGTCATCAGGCTTCCGGAGGAAGGGGGCGGCGCCCTTCAGCGAAGCCTCCTCGAGGGCGAGGGGTGGAAGGTTGAGGGCACGCGCCTGGCGGGAAAGAAAGGAGAGGCACCTACCCCATGAAGGCACTTATCCTTCAGCACGTTTTTTTTGAGGGTCCCGCCCTTATCGGCGACCGGCTCCTGGAGCGGGGAATCTCCCTGGAAACCGTAAGGCTTTGGGAAAACCGGCCCCTCCCTTCCCCGGAGGGCTTCGGTCTCCTGGTCGTCATGGGAGGGCCGATGAGCGTCCATGACCAGGACGCCTTTCCCTGGATGAAGGCGGAGAAAGCCTTTATCGCGGAATGGCTCTCCTCCGGAAAGCCCGCCCTGGGGGTTTGCCTGGGAGCCCAGCTTTTCGCCGAAGCCCTGGGCGCGGAGGTCTTTGACAACAAGCATAGCGAGATCGGCTGGTTTCCCCTTCGCGTCCTAAGGGACGACGGCGCTGCCGATGCAGGGGAAACGGTTTTCCATTGGCACGGCGAAACCTTCGGCATACCCAGGGGCGCCGCGCGGATAGCCGAAAGCGACGCCTGCGAAAACCAGGGGTTCCGCCTCGGCAGGGCCCTGGCCCTCCAATTCCACGTCGAGGTTACCCCGGAAAGCGTAGCCCTTATGGTTAAGCACTGCGGGGGAGAGCTCGTTCCCGCCCCCTATGTCCAGTCTGCGGAGGAGATGACGCGCCGCGCACCGGAACAGTGTCCCCGGGCAAATGGCCTCCTGGGGGAATATCTCGCGTCAATTCTCGACTCGGAAGGACGAAACCCATGAAAGCCCGATTCCGGATCAGGACCAAACTCTTGGCGGGATACCTCACGGCGGCCCTGTTCACCCTGCTCGCGGCGGCGGCGGGCATGGCGGGAATGACGGCCATGAACGGCAGGTCCGGCGCCAT
>QKDA01000013.1 GCA_003246765.1 Spirochaetales bacterium
GTAAGGAGCGCAACATGGTACGAGGATGGTACACCGGCGCCAGCGGCATGAACGCCCAGCAAGCCCGGCTCGACGCTATATCGAACAACCTGGCCAACGTGGATACCGCAAGCTACAAGCGGGATATCACGGTGAGCAAGAATTTCCCCGAACTCCTTCTCAGGCGGATGGACGACGACGGCGTGTATAAAACGCCCTTCGGATCCGCCGACGTCGCCCCGATCATCGGCAAGATCGGCCTCGGGGTGGAACTCAACGAGCTATTTACGGATTTTGCCCAGGGATCCTTCAAGCCCACGGGAAGCGACAGCGACATGGCCCTCGAAGGGAAGGGCTTCTTCACGGTGGAAACCCCCTACGGCGAGCGCTACACCCGGAACGGAAATTTTACCGTCGGCGTCGAGGGATACCTCGAGACCAAGGAAGGCTACCCGGTACTCGGCGAAAACGGCCGGCTTTACTTGCAGGACACAAAGTTCACGATCAACAAAAACGGGGAGGTATGGGTACGTCCCATTTCCAACACCGACGCCGATCCTGTCCTTCTAGACCGGGTTAAGCTCGTGACCTTCGAAAACGACCGGTATATCTCCAAGCAGGGCTCCAGCCTTTATAAGGACACCCCCGTCTCGGGTCCCGCCCTGAGCGCGGAAGGCCCGGACCGGCCCGTGATCGTGCAGGGTTTCATGGAAGCCTCCAACGTGAACGTAGTGAACGAGATGGTTCAGATGATCGAGGTCAACCGGGCCTACGAGGCGAACCAAAAGTCGATCCAGAGCGAGGACACCATGATGCAGAAGCTCTGGGGCGAAACGGTACGGCTAAAATAAGGGGCTTTCCCCAAGGAGCAATGAATGGTTAGGAGCCTTTGGACAGCGGCCACCGGGATGAACGGCCAGCAGGCGAACATCGACACCGTGGCGAACAATCTCGCGAACGTTAACACCACGGGGTTCAAGAAGCAGCGCACCGAATTCGAGGACCTTCTCTACCAGACCGTGCGTACCGCGGGCACTCCCGCCACGGAGGACACCATAACCCCCGTAGGCGTCCAGATGGGGCACGGCGTCAAGGTCGCCTCCACCCTCCGAATGTTCGACCAGGGATCCCTTCAGAACTCCGGCAACGTCACGGACGTGGCCATACAGGGGGAGGGTTTTTTCAGGGTGCTCCAGTACGACGGTTCCTACGCCTACTCCCGGGACGGATCCTTTAAGATCGACGCGGACCGCCAGTTGGTGACCTCCAACGGGCTGAAGGTCCTCCCGGAGATCGTGTTCCCCGAAGGCTACCGCCAGGATACCGTGAACATAAGCCAGGACGGCCGGGTTACCGTAAGGGTAGGGGACCTTGACGATCCCGTCCAGGTGGGTCAGGTCGAGCTGTACCGTTTCCAGAATCCCGCGGGACTCTCGGCCCAGGGAGAGAACCTTTACAAGCAAACCCCGGCTTCGGGAGAATCCATTCCCGGGCGACCCGGTTTCAACGGTTTCGGAAAGGCAATCCACAAATTCCTGGAAATGTCCAACGTTTCCACCGTCAGCGAGATGGTGAACATGATCGTCGCCCAGAGGGCCTACGAGTTCAACTCGAAGGCTATCCAGACCAGCGACAACATGCTTCAGACCGCCGCGTCCCTGAAGCGCTAAGGGAGAGATTGAGAGATGAACGCCGCTGCTTCAATAACCTACGGATTCTCCAACCTCGCGGGCACCGGCTCGATGCTGGCGGAAAACGCCAAGGCCAGGGAAACGGAGAGAAGGTTTTCCGCCCTCATCGACGGCGTTTCCGCCGGCATGGACAGGGATTCGGGCGTCCAGGAGTCAGCGGCATTAAGCTCACGGCTCCAGGGGGATTATATCGGATCCCTCGCGCCGGAATCCGCCAATCCCGCGGACAAAAGCGCCCCCCTTACCGGGGCGGCGGCAAACGCCGGACAGCAGGGAACCGTGGATAAAACCAGCAAGCTCTACGAGCAGTCCCTGGAGCTCGAATCCCTGGTGGTCAAGATCATGCTCGATTCCATGAAGGGCACCATCGTAAAAAGCGGCATGGGCGGCAACACGGGTTTCGCCGCGAAGATGTACGAGGACATGCTCTACGACCAGCTTGCTCGGGACATGACCAAGAACTCTGGATTCGGCCTAGCGGACCAGATCTATTTACAGCTGAACAAGTAAGCCCCCGCCCAACTGGAACAAACCGGCGGTTCATGCTATAATCCTCGGGTAATCCATACCGAAAAGAGGTGTTTCATGAATCCCAAGCATGCCGTCAACGCGTTCCTCGGACGCAATGACTTTTCCGTCGGCGGACCCGACGTCAATGCCGTCATCGAGACCATGATGTTCGACATCGAGGAGGGTCTTCTCAGGGATCCCTCCAATCCCCCCGGGGACGGCCCCTCGCTTGACATGATTCCCACCTGGGCGGTTCCCCCGGAAACCTCTCCCCGGAACAAGAAGGTCATCGTAATCGACGCCGGGGGCACCAATTTCCGCTCCTGCCTGGTTACCTTTGACGAAAACGGGCGTCCCGAGATCAGCGACATGGAAAAAACCGCCATGCCCGCCACGGACAGGGAATACTCCAAAAAGGAATTTTTCGAGACCATCGCGTCCTTCCTGGACCATCTCAAGAACAAGGCGGACCGCATCGGATTCTGCTTTTCCTACGCCATGACCATAACCCCCGAGGGAGACGGAAAGGTCATCCAGTTTTCCAAGGAAATCAAGGCTAAAGAAGTAATCGGTTCCCTGGTGGGCGCGAGCCTTTCGGACGCCCTGGTGGCCCGGGGGTGGAAACGCCCCGAGAAGGTCGTGCTCCTCAACGACACCACCGCCGCCCTTTTGGCGGGGGCCTCCGCCGCTACCGGCGGAAAGGCGTACGACTCTTACGTAGGCTTCATTCTTGGAACGGGCATGAACGCCGCCTACATCGAATACGCCGAGATAGCCAAAATCGCCGCCTCGGGCGCAAAGGTGCCGGACCACCAGATCGTGGTGTGCGAATCGGGCAAGTGCAACAAGATTCCCCGCAGCTCCTTCGACATTTCCCTCGATTCCACCACCAATTCCCCGGGGCTCTACGGCTACGAGAAGATGTGCTCCGGCGCGTACCTCGGCCCCCTGGGAAAGCTTGCCTTGGTGAGGGCAGCCTCGGTGGGCCTTTTTTCCAAGCCCGTGGCGGAAAAGCTCGCGAAACTCGAGTCCCTGGAGCTTAAGGACATGGACCAGTTCTTCTACGGCCCTTACAGGACGGACACGAAACTCGGCGCCCTTCTCGTTCAGGGAACCGAAGGGGACCGGGAAATTCTCTTCCGCATTCTGGACGCCTTCGTGGAGCGTTCCGCCCGTCTCGCAGCGGCGAATATCGCCGCGGTCATCGTTAAGAGCGGGAAGGGCAAAAACCCCGCCCGCCCCGTGAGCGTGCTTTGCGAGGGGACCACCTTCCTTCGAACCCACAACCTTCGGGACCGAGTTACGGGCTATCTCAATGAGGTACTTACCGAGCAGCGCGGTATCTATTACGAGATCGTAACGATGGACAACGCGGTTACCCTCGGCTCCGCCGTGGCGGGCTTGATCTAGGATAGACAATGCCGTACCTGGCCCTTTTCCTCATCGCGATCCCGCTTTTGCTCCTCATGGCGCTCATGCTTACCGATCGCGGGAGGAAGGTCCGGGAATATCTCAAGTTCATCACCACAGGCCTCGATTCGGGCTTTTCCCTGCCCCAGATCCTTTTTCTCGGCAAGGTGGGCCGCACCGCTTCCCTCGAGGACGTGAGCTCCCTCTTTTGGTCCGTATCTTCCCTGGACTCCTGCATCGCCCAGATCGTCCAGATCGCCAAGAGCACGGGCACGGAGAACGAGGAAGGAAACCAAAAGATCCTCACCAAGCTCTACGATTACCGAACCAAGATCGAGCTTGAGCAATCCCAAAAAAAACACGGTCTCGATTCCACCCGGGACATATCGGCGGGACAAAGAATCCGCATACTCCTTCGGGGTACGGGCCTTTTTACCTCCAAGGTTATCCGCGTCGGACCCAGGCATCTGGTTATCGAGTACCCCCTCGGGGGAAGCAAGGTTCCCGGAACCTCCGTGGACTGGGTCAACAAGAAGATATCCGTATACTTTTGGCGTCACGACGACGCGGGCTACGTCTTCGATACCGCCGTGGTGCCCGATCCTACGGGCTCCGGCACCGCCACCCTCTATCTAGCCCATTCCTACATGCTCATCCGCTCCCAAAAGAGGCGTTCCATCCGGGTTAAATGCTCTATTTACGCCCAGCTCTATCTCTTCAGGCCCGGGGAGGTGCTTGACAGCGCCCTGGAACCAGAACCCGGCATGAAGTGCCTGCTGGAGGACCTGTCCGAAGACGGCGCCATGATCCTGATCGGGGGAAAGGCCGAAAAGGCCATGCGCCTCAAGCTCCAGTTCATGCTCAGGGACGTTCTCATCGTCATGTGCGGCATCATCCGGGGGGTGGATTACAACCGGGACACGAACCAGTCCCGTATCCACTTCGAGAGCGAGGAACTGAATCCCCGGATGAGGAACGCCGTACTCACCTTCGTGTACAACGTGCTCCCGGAAGAGGAAAAGGACGAGCTTGACGCCATAAGGCTCACCGAAGAGGACGGCCTCGCGGAAGCGGAACCCGCGGACGACGCCGAAACTTCCACGAACCGACGCGATGCCGGGACCGACACCATGGACCGGCTACCTGATCTGCCTGATTTCGCGGAGAACGCTCCGTGACGGAGCATTCTCCGTCACGGAGTTAACTCCGCAAGCCTGAGGAGGATATCCCATGCAACGAAACTACCGCCGCCTATCCGCTGCCCTGCTTTGCCTGGCCCTTCTGGTCCCCCTCGGGGCTCAGTCCCCGGATCCGGTGATTCTTTCGTACCAGAGGAATTTCGTCCGGGCCAGCATAAGCACCAAGATCGAGCTTCTCGGGGACTCTACCCGCATCACAACCATCGACATGACCCCCCTTTTCGCCGATGCCCTCGATTTTGTCCTTCAGTACCGGCCCGTATTGGGCAACGACAGCCAGCTCATCGACCTTGCGGCGGCGGCGGCCTTAAAATGCTCCCAATGGAGGGACGCTACAATCCTGCCGCGGGTTATCCGAACCTTTACGGAATTTCAGGATCCCCGGGTACGGGCGGCCTGCCTCGACGCGTTCTCCGTGCTGGCTCCCGGAAACGAATCCCACATAGCCGACATGAACGCGTGGCTTGAAGCCCAGCTCGGGACCCCGCCCGGTACCAGGGCGCTTACCGATACCCTGGTCGCCTGCGCAGCGGCTCTGGGAAAGATCGGCGATTCATCCTCCTTCCCCGTCCTCTTCAGGACAGCCACCTCGAATCTGGATTCCGCCCTGACTCAAAGCGCCAAAAAAGCGCTCAACTCGATTTCCTCTGGATATACAGAACAAATTCTGGCCATTTTCTCCGCTGGAAAGCTACAACCTTCGTACGCTGCCTTCGCCTTTTCCCGGGAACGGTCGGACCTTCCCACGGAAAGCAGGGGTAAGATCGCCCAGGCCGCGTTCTCCCTGTCCCTCTCGCTTTCCCCGTCAGCGACTGGTGGAGACGCCTCCCTGAACGCGAAGCTGCTTTCGGAGTCCCTTCAGGCGATCACCGAGTTGTCCTGGTCCCCATCGTCGGCGGAGCTGGTCAAGTACTTCTACCAGATTCAGGGGGATTACAAGAACGGAACCGGGGACTCTTCCTCCCTAATCCCGGTGGTGCGGGCCTTGGGTTCCATGGGAACCACCGAGGCCGCCCAGGGGCTTTCGATATTCCTGGGGCTCCTCAATTCCGAGACGGAGCAGAAGAAAACCTATAACGAGCAGTTGATGCTCGCCGTTATCCAGTCGCTGGGAGACCTTGGAGACAAGACGGCTTTTGACTATCTCCTGTACGTTGGCTATCTGGATTATCCCGAAACCGTTAAAAAGGCCTCTCGCGACGCGCTCGCGAGGCTTCAGTGGTAGAAACGACAGAAACAGGCTTACTCGGTTTATCGACGATTATGTGCGCCGCCGCCTTCGGCGCCTTTGCCCTTCTTTCACTCTTCCCCGAACCCGGCGCCGCCGCTTTCCTCCTGGCGTGTTCTCTCGCGGCGGCGGGCCTTCTCGCGGCCCTGTCCTCCCTGGAAGGGGCGACGCATCCCTCCTTCCGGGATGGAAGACCCCTGCGCAGATGGGCTATGCTGTTTATCCTTGGGATTCTCTCAGGTGCCTCCGCCTTTCTTACTTGGAACGCGGATCGATCCCCCCTCAGAACCCTGGCAGATAAGGGCCGCGCCGTAACTTTGGAGGGATTCCTTCTGGAGGATCCCCTTCCCGCCGCTGGGGAGCGTCACCGGTTCCTTCTCGACTCTGCCCGAGTCGTCGATCGGGACGGAGCCATCTTCTCTGCCCGCGGCAAGGTTACGGTGCTGATTCCCAGCGCGGAGGCCCTGAAAAATCTCCCCGGAAGGGAAACCGCCGGGGACGGGGCCGTTCTCGGCTCGGGCCGGAAGGTTTCCCTCACGGGAGCCTTTATCCCCGGCGATACCGGCACTAACGACCGTTTTGCAGCCCGGACCGTAACGGTCATGCAGGAACCGGATGGGGCAGGAGGCAGTTCAAGAATTGCGATGCGCTCCGCCCTTGCCAAGGTCCTCCTGCGGCGAAAGGGCACGGGGGGGCTCCTTATGGCCCTGCTCTCGGGAAACAGGGAATACCTTGATCCTGAACTCGAGCTTTCCTTCAGGAAGGCGGGATTATCCCACGTGCTTGCCCTCTCGGGAATGCATTTGGGTATTATAGCCCTCATCGTGCTGCGATGCGGGCGTAAAATCGGGGGGCTCCGTTTTTCCGTCAGGCTTTCCCTGGGGGCCATGCTTTTTTTCGTGTGGTTTGCGGGGCCCACGCCGTCGCTGCTTCGGGCCCTGGTCATGGCGGCGATCCTATTCCTAACGAAGCGACTGGGACTCGCCGGAAGGGGAGTCCCGGTGCTCTGCCTTTCCGCAGTCTTACAGCTACTGTTTCGGCCCGCCGACGCGGTTTCACCGGCCTTCATTCTCTCCTATACCGCCCTAGGAGGCATTCTCCTCTTTTCGCCGCCCCTAACGGGACTTGCCGAAAGCGTGATGCACCGGCGGCTGGCATCACCCCTCGCGGCGTCTCTTGCTGCCCAAGGGGCAACCTGCGGGTACACCGCGGCGGTATTCGGCACCTTCGTTCCCTTCGCGCCCCTAGCGGCCCTTTTGGCGGGCCCCCTGGCAACCCTCTTTTTGACTTCCGGCATTCTTTGGCTCGGCCTTTACCTTTTATCCCCGAACCTGGCGCTGCTTCTGTCGCCCTTACTGGACATTCAATACGTTATTCTGGAAAAGCTCGTGTCGGCTTTTGCCTCCCTGCCCGCGGCGGCCGTACGGGACTTGCCCGCGGCTCTTCTCATAGGTATAATCGCCTGTACGGCATTGCTTTCGGCGCGTGCCGCACACAACGCACTTCTCCAGCGGAGGTCGCCCGATGCCGGTTTTACCGGATTATGATTCCCCCACAGCCCTCAAACAGTTTCTCGATGACCGAGGCATGGCCATGCAAAAGAAGTTCGGACAGAATTTCATGGTCAACCGCGCCCACCGTCACCGACTCGTGGACGCTCTCAAGATCGAGGGCGGCGCGAAGGTATGGGAAATAGGCCCGGGACTCGGGGCCATGACCGCCGATATTCTCGACCGAGGGGCGGAACTGACGGCTTTCGAGATCGACCGCGGCTTCGCTGAAGTACTCCGGGACGGCTTCGGCGGCAATCCGCGTTTTCGCCTCATCGAGGGGGACGTCCTCAAAACATGGCCCGCCGAGGCGGATCGCAGCCATCCTTCAAGGCTCTTCGGAAACCTGCCCTACAACATTGCGGCGACCATCATAGCGGACACCATATCCAGGGAAATCCGCTTTGACCGTGTCGTCATCACCGTGCAAAAGGAAGTGGCCCTCCGCATGGGAGCCCGGCCTTCCACGGAGGACTATTCCTCCTTCTCCGTCCTTTGCCAGTGGGCCTATCGGGTGACCCAGCTCATGGATCTCGCTCCGGGCTCCTTTTGGCCGAGGCCCAACGTAGTGTCCAAAGCGGTGGCCATGGACCGAAGGGAGGACTGGCCCCGGTGCGAGTCGCCGGCCCTCTTCATGTCCCTCCTGCGGGCCCTTTTTTCATCCCGCCGGAAGACCATAAAGAACAACCTTCTGCCCTGGCTCAAGACAGGAAACCGCCTTGACGCCGACGCCGTGGGGGAACGCGTTATGGAAGAGGCCCTAGAGCGATCGGGCATCGATCCCCTTCGCCGTGCCGAAACCCTCGAGGTGGAGGATTTTCTCCGGTTCTCCGACGCGTTGTTGGAGGCGGGGGTTCGCCCGTGAGCATAAAGGATAACCTCGACGGGGTCAGGGAGCGCATCTACCGGGCCTTGGACCGTTCTGGCCGAAAGCCGGGGGAGGTTACGCTCCTGGGCGTAAGTAAATTCCACCCCGCTTCCTCGGTCCTGGAGGCCGTCGCCGCCGGGCTGACCCTGTTTGGCGAGAACCGGGTCCAGGAAGCGTCGGGAAAGTTTCCGGCCATCCTCGCGGAAAATCCAAGCGTCTCGCTCCACCTTATCGGGAGCCTTCAGCGCAACAAGGCGCGGACCATCGTGCCCCTGGCCTCGTGCATCGAATCCGTCGACCGGATTGAGCTCCTAGAGGAGCTTGAACGGCGTTCCGCGGAGCTGGGCAAAACCATGGATATACTCTTCGAGTACCACACCGCGGAAGACTCCAAGTCGGGCTACCCCGACCGGGACACCCTCTTCAGGTCCCTGGACAGCCTTCGGGACATGGAACACCTTCGGTGCCGGGGTCTCATGACGATGGCGCCCTTCACGGAAGAGTCCCTTCCCGTAAGGAAGTCCTTCAGAACCCTCAAGGCGCTGCAGGAGGAATGCGCGAGAAAGTACCCGGAGCTTGACTTTTCGGTACTCTCCATGGGGATGTCCTCGGATTTCGAAGCTGCCGTGGAGGAGGGATCCACCTTGGTCAGGGTCGGGACTGCCATCTTCGGGGGCCGCCCGTGAAGGCCTCGTGTCTCAGGGCGCTGGTTATCGTTCCCTTACTCTTCGCCCTTTTTCCCCTGGCGGCCCAGCAGGGCTCGGCGGGTACGACGGCAAAATCCGAACCGGAGCCCTACGTGGCGCAGGAGTTCCCGCCGTGGCTGCTCGACCTTCGCCGCGCCGAGATCATCTCCTTGGGGGCGCTGCCCTTCGTGACCTTCATGAGCTCCATCTACTACGATGTCTACCGTTATTATGACAACGGACAAGATGAGGGATACCTGCCCTGGCCCATGAAAAAAAAGGACATTGCCGTTCCCCTTTCCGAGAGGGAGCAAAAGAACCTTTTCATGGCGTCCTTGGGCATTTCGGTGAGCGTGGCGGCAATCGACTATTTTTGGCGTTTCGTAACCCGCTCCCTCAAGGACAGGAAAGCCGCCGCGGACAGGGAAACGGGGCCGAGGCCCATCGTTATCGAGCCGATCCTCACGGAGGGCGGTCAGTGAGCGAATTCCGGATCGAGGTAGGCGAGGACGCCGGCGCCGGGATGAGGCTGGACCGGTACTGCGCCCTTCACTCCGGCGCCGTGAGCCGCTCCAGGCTCAAAAACGGCGCCCTGGAGGCATCGGTCAACGGAAAGGCCTCTAAGCTCTCCCGTACCGTAAAACCCGGTGATCTCATCCTTCTCCGCTGGGAAGACCCAGCGCCGGAGGCCATCGAGGCGGAAGAGATTCCCCTGAGGATACTCTACGAAGACGACAACGTAACGGTGGTGAACAAGGTTCAGGGCATGGTCACGCACCCCGCGGCGGGGAATTGGAGCGGCACCCTGGTTAACGCCCTCATGTGGCACTGGGGGCGCCTGACGCCGGGAGACAATCTCCGTCCCGGAATAGTACACCGCCTCGACAAGGATACCTCCGGGGTTATCATCACCGCCAGGAACCGGGACGCGGAATCCTATCTGCAAGACCGGTTCCGAAACCGGCAGACCCTGAAGGTATACGCCGCGATACTCTCGGGAATACCCAAACAAAGTGCGGGGGAGATCTCGACGCGCATCCTGAGAGATCCGAAAAACCGGAAGCGCTTCACCTGGTCCCTGGACGAGACCAAGGGAAAGGGGGCCAGGACAAGCTACCGGGTAGTCAAGACCTACGGGCCCTACGCGCTGGTACTTTTCAGGATCCACACGGGGAGAACCCACCAGATCCGGGTTCACGCCAAGTATCTTGGCTGTCCCGTCCTCGGGGACCCGATCTACGGAAAGAAAGACCGGAACTTCCCCGAGGCGACCCTCATGCTGCACGCCCGGCGCCTCACGATTCCCCTTCCCGGGAGAAATAAGCCCCTCACGTTTCGGGCCCCTCTGCCCCGGCGTTTCCGCAAGGTAATCCTTCGTCTCAGGGAACTCTACGCCCCATGAGACAGGCCTTCTCGGAGACGCCCCTCATCATCAGGGACTCTGAAGGCTGGGCGGTAGGCTACAAGCCCCACGGCATGCCTACGGCGCCCCTTCACGAAGGAGAGGGAGGAACCTTTTTGACTTGGTTCCTGGAACAGTACCCCTTGGCGGGGGCGGTTACCGGAAGGAAGGGGATAGAAAAAGGACTCCTCCATCGGCTCGACACCCCGACGGAAGGGCTCGTGCTGGTCGCAAAAAACCAAAAAGCCTATGAAGTCCTCTTGGAATACCAGGAAAGGGACCTGCTCGAAAAATCCTACCTCGCGCTGTGCCTCATGTTGACGGAAGATCTTCCCGAAACGCCTCGGGCAATCGAAAGCCGGTTTAGGCCCTACGGCCCCGGCTCCCGGGAGGTGCGGCCCCTCTTTCCCGGCGACCGCCGATTCGCCGCCGCGGGACGCGACTACCGCACGATGCTCGAGGCCTGTATTCTACGGGAGGGCGGCTTCGCTGAATGCCGGTGCCGCCTTACCCGGGGATACCGGCACCAGGTTCGCTCCCACCTGGCCAGCCTGGGACTCCCTATCGCCGGGGACAGCCTCTACGCCCCTCCCTCGTCCTTCTCGGGGCCCCTTATGCTTTGCGCCTCGGCCCTTCGCTTTCAGGATCCTGATTCCGGCTCGATAACAGAAGTTTCGCTTCCGTAACCAGGTAAAAGGATCCGGTCACCAGGAGGGGAATCCCCTCTTCCCGGGCCCTCCTGATCGCCAGGGGCAGGGCGTCCCGCCAGGATTCATTCGTCTCGAGAATCACGCCGGTCCCGCCGGTACAGGCCCTGAAGGCAGCTTCCGCCCGGGGGTAGTCGCCGGCCTTGCGGTCCCCAGGCGTGGTGAGGGTAATCCTCGAAAAGAAGGGAACAACCACGGAGGCCATGGCCTCTACGTCTTTGTCCGCGGCGCAGGCAAAAAGCAGGTGGCCCTTCCCCGGAAAGACCGAATGGAAGGTCTCCATCGTAAGCTCAAGGCTTCTCACGGTATGGGCTCCGTCCAGGATGACCGGAACCCCCGCCTCCACGATCTCGAACCTGCCGGGAAGCCAGGCCCTGCAGAGACCTCGCTCGATGGTTTCCTCGGTAAGCTCGGGTAGCAGGCACTTGGCCGTATAGGCCGCCAGGGCCGCGTTCTTTGCCTGAATGGGGTTTGGCATGGGCAGGCGGAAAGCCAGGGGACGGGCAAAGGAAGCCCCCCCCTCAAGGCGGTTGAACGAAAGCTGGACATCCAAGCCCTGCGCCGAGGGAAGGGCCGAAACGGAACGGAGGGCGTCGTCCATGGAAAAGGCCCGGCAGCCCTTTTTGCCTGCGGCGGCCTCAATAACCCGGCGGGCTTCGGGAAACTGGGAGGAAAAGAACACGGGGACTCCCTCCTTGATGATGCCTGCCTTTTCCCCGGCGATGGCGGCCACGGTAGAGCCGAGATACTCCGTATGCTCCAGTTCTATAGGGGTTATGACGGAGGCTTCGGGCATCACCACGTTCGTGGCGTCCAGCCTTCCTCCCAAGCCCGTCTCGATAACGGCCCAGGGAAGCCCCGCCTCCCGAAACGCAACGAAGGCGAAGAGGGTGACGAGCTCAAACCAGGTAGGCTCCGCCTTTCCGGGAATCCGCTCGGGGATAATCGACTCCACCAGGGGAACGACGATATCGGCGGCGCGTCCGTAGAGTTCGTCGGGGAATGGACCTGCCGCGGTACCTATCCGTTCGGTAAAGTCGACCATATGGGGGGACGTATAGAGACCCGCGGCGAGTCCCGAGGACTCGAGTATGCGCGCCACCATAGCCGAAACCGATCCCTTGCCCTTGGATCCCGCCACATGGACCGTCCGGAAGGCCCGCTCCGGATGGCGGAAGCGGTCCATAAGGAACTTCATGGTTTCCAGGGAAAATTGGTCTTTCCGCTTCACCCGCTCGTAGTCGATGTAGTTCTCTAGCCACCGCGAAAAAAGCTCGCTCTGCCGTAAGGGTGTCATGGGCGCATTATGGGGTAAAAAGTCTCTTGCGGTAAAGTACTTTCTTTGGTTATTATACTACAATGACCTCATTTACTATGCCCGATGACCTCAGGGGATACCGCATCCACATGGTGGGAATCAAGGGCACCGGGATGGCGGCCCTGGCCGAGCTGCTTTGCGCCAGGGGAGCCGTGCTGACGGGCAGCGACAGGCCCGAATCCTTTTATACCGATGCCATACTGAAGCGCCTGGGCATCGACTATGCGGTCGACTTCTCCGAATCGAACCTGGATGCGGGGGTTCAGCTGGTAATCCATTCCGCGGCCTACCGCAGGGACGCGAATCCCGAGTTGACCGCCGCGGACCGCCGGGGCATTCCGGTCCTTCTCTACACCGAAGCCCTGGGTGAACTCTCCGCGAAAAGCTATTCCTGCGGGATAGCGGGGGTCCACGGCAAAACCACCACAACCGGCATGGCCGGCACCATCCTCAAGGGACTCGATTTCGACGCCTCTGCCCTCGCGGGCAGCATCATTTCGGGTTTCGGCGACCGTTCCACCATGATCAACGGCAACAAGTATTTCGTCGCGGAAACCTGCGAGTATCACCGCCATTTCATGAGCTTCCACCCCAAGAAGATCCTCCTCACCAGCGTTGAAAGCGATCACCAGGACTGTTTCCCCACCTATGAGTCGATTCTCGCGGCCTTTATGCAGTACATAGACCTGCTTCCCCAGTTCGGGGAACTCGTGTACTGCGCCGACGATCCCGGGGCGGTAGAGGCGGCGAAACTCGTGTTTCAAAGCCGTCCTGACATGATTTTTACCGCGTACGGCGAAAAGGCGACAGGGGAGTTCGGCATGCGTATCCTGGGCATAAAGAACGAACGTCTCCTTTTCAGCCTCAAGGGCTTCGCGGGCGAATTCCGCCTGCGCGTGCCCGGGCACCACAACGCCAGGAATGCCGCCGGTGCCGTTGCCCTGGCGGTGAGCCTCCTCCGGCAGGAAAGGGGAGAGGTTACCGCCTCGGACCTCGCGGCTATCCGGGCCGCCCTGGAGTCCTTTGCCGGTTCCAAGCGCCGCGCCGAGATCGTCGGCGAGACCGACGGCGTGTTGGTAATGGACGATTACGGCCACCATCCGACGGCGATCCGCACCACCATAGCGGGCCTGCGGGAATTCTATCCCGGACGGCGCATCGTGGTGGACTTCATGTCCCATACCTATTCCCGCACCGCGGCGCTCCTTAACGAGTTCGCGGCGTCCCTAAGGGGCGCGGACGAGATAATCCTCCACAAGATCTACGCCTCCGCCCGGGAAGAGAACGACGGAAGCGTCTCGGGGGAAACACTGTACAACGCCACGAAAAACAAGCACCGAAACGTTCATTACTTCGACGAGGTGATGGATGCCCGGGAATACGTCAGGAAGAGCCTAAAAAGCGGCGACCTCTTCGTCACGATGGGCGCCGGGGACAACTGGCAGCTGGGCAAAACCTTTTTGGAGGACAGGAAAAAAGCATGAAAAGCATGACCGGCTACGCATACCGGGAATCCGCCGCCGAGGGACTTACCGTCTCCGTGGAGATCAAGAGCTACAATTCCAGATTTCTCGACTTAACGGTCAATCAGCCCTATTGGCTCAGCCGGCTTGAGGGCAGGCTGAGGGATTACGCCTCCTCGAGAATCCAGAGGGGAAAGGTTGAGCTTTCCGTAAGGATTCGCGAGAAGAACGCGAATCTTCAGGTAACTCCCGATCCGGAGGCGGCCCGGGCCTATATGGGAGCGGTGATGGAAATCGCCGATTCCCTGGGTTACTCAGGGGAGGTTCCCCTGTCCCTCATCATTTCCCAGGAGGGCGTCCTCCGTTCGGAGCGGCAAACGGATATTGAAACCTACTGGGAAGCGGTGGAGCCGGTCCTGGCGGAGGCCTTCTCGGATTTCGAACAGTCCCGCGTCGCCGAGGGGCAAGCCCTGGAACGGGATATTTCCGCCATGATCGGGCGCCTGGAGGGTTTTGCCGGGCTCGTGACCTCCAAGGTTCCCGAGCTCGAATCCATGTTCAAGGATAACATTCGCTCCCGTTTTCAGGAGATGCTGGGCACGCAGGTAGACGAGCAGCGGGTCCTGCAGGAAACGGCGGCCCTCATGGTCAAGTATACCATTAACGAGGAAATCGTTCGCCTGAAGGCCCATCTCGCCACGCTCCGCAGGGAAATCGCCGAGAACCCCGCCCCGGGAAGAAAGACCGATTTCATTTGCCAGGAGATCAACCGCGAGGTGAACACCATCGGCTCGAAAAACCAGACCGTCGAGATCGGGCAGGCGGTGATCGAGGCAAAGGACGCCCTCGAGAATATCCGCGAACAGCTTCGCAACGTGGAATAGGCGGAAACCATGGACGCAACATCGGCGCGCTATTACGTACCCCAGGGCAAGGAAGTCCGCATCGCCATCTCGGGCAGCTCCGGCTGCGGAAACACCACCGTTTCCCGGCTGTTGGCGGAAAGGCTCGATATCGCCTTAATCAACTATACCTTTCGGAGCCTTTCCCAGGAACGCCATATACCCCTGGAACAGATCATCGAGCTTGCCAAGACCGACGAGTCCTTCGACCGTATCGTGGACACCCGCCAGGTCGAGCTGGCCAGGCAATCCTCCTGCGTTCTCGGCTCCAGGCTCGCGGTTTGGATGCTGGCCGAGGCGGATCTCAAGGTATACCTGACCGCCTCGCCGGAGGTGCGCGCCCGGAGGATCCAGAACCGCGAAGCGGCGGATTTGGACGAAATCAGGGCCTTCACCGAGCACCGGGACCGTGAGGACACCCGAAGGTACCGGGAGCTCTACGGCATCGACAATACCGACTACTCCTTCGTCGACCTCGTGGTGGACACGGAGAAATACCAGCCCGACGAAATCGTGGGCATCATTCTTTCAAGGCTCGAATCCAAGGGCCTCGTCGCCCGTGAGTGACACCGGGGAATTCCGCAAGGCCGTTTACGCCCATTACCGGGAACGGGGAAGAAGCTTCCCCTGGAGAGAGACCCGAGACCCCTACAGAATTCTGGTATCGGAGTTCATGCTCCAGCAAACCCAGACGGAGCGGGTAATTCCCAAGTACCAAGCCTGGCTCGAGCGTTACCCAACGACCAAGTCCCTGGCGGAAGCGTCCCTTAAGGACATACTGGCCCTGTGGTCAGGGCTGGGCTACAATCGGCGGGCCAGGAATCTCCAGGAAGCCTGCCGCGCGGTGGAGGCCTTGCACGGCGGCTCGATTCCCCGCGAGGCGCGGCTCCTCGAGACCCTTCCGGGGATAGGTTCCTATACCGCCGGCGCCGTCAGTACCTTTGCCTTCGGGGAACCCAACGTCTTTATCGAAACCAACATACGTTCCGTGTTTATCCATTTTTTCTTTACCGGCCGGGAACGGGTAACGGACCGCATGATCTTGCCCCTGATCGAGGAGACCCTGGACCGGGGCGATCCCCGAAGCTGGTACTATGCCCTCATGGATTACGGTTCAGCGCTCAAGCGTACCCTAGGGAATCCCTCGCGGTCGAGCGCCCATCACGTCAGGCAGGCGAGCTTTCAGGGCTCCCGGCGGGAGGCCCGGGGGGCGGTTCTCCGCCGCCTGAGCACCCTTGGCGACTCAAAGGCCTCAACCATCGCGGAGGAGGAGGGCATTGAGCTTAAACGCATCCTGGACGCGCTGAAGGACCTATCTTCTGAGGGTTTTGTGGCCGAAAAGGATGGAGTCTACGGAATACGGGAGTGAGGGTATTGACACGGGAAGGCCTTTGCTGGTATAAGATTATCACTGTCGGATTGACGGCTTAAAGCCCCGATAGAGCGGATGTCGTATAACGGCTATTACCCCAGCCTTCCAAGCTGGAGACGAGGGTTCGACTCCCTTCATCCGCTCTATCGGGGTTTCTTTTTTGCCCCTCTTATCGTTCGTTGACAGCTCCATTTCTGAATGCTACAATTATCGTCACATGGCGGTAAAAAATGCATGACACCCTGCTTAAAGACTCCGTATTAGATTCCACGGCCTCGCTGCTGTGCGTTATTGACGCTGAAACCAAGATAATCGATATCTCCTCGTCCTTTGCGGCCTTGCTCGGAGGCTACAGCCGGAAAGAGCTTATAGGAATGACGATCGGCGAATGCATCCGGGACAGCATGGATCTTAAAAGCTTCTTTTCAGGCCTCCGGGACGGCTTCAACGATACGGCGATACCTACCCAGACCGTACAGCCGGTTCATAGGAATTCGGAGAAGCCCCGTTGGATCAAGTTCGATCTGTGCCGGGTTCATTCCGCCGACAACGGGCCATGCACCATGTTGGTCGGGACGGATATCACCGCCGAGGTCGTGGCCCGCAGGGAGGCAGAGCAGAAGGCCCGGGAACGGAGCAGCTTCCTTGTCCGCATGGGTCATGAGTTACGGACCCCCCTGAACACGGTTTTGGGATACGCCCAGCTTCTACAGGGCTTGCCGGAGCTCAATTCAGTGGCCAGGGAATACGTGAATACCATCGTAAGCAACGAGTATTCGCTCCTTCACCTGCTTAACAACGTCTTCGAGCTTTCCAAATACGAGGCAGGCCAAAGCACGCCGGTTCATTCCGAAACCAATGTCCGCAAGCTCATCAACGAGGTTACCCGCTCCTACTTCGATCAGTTCAACAGCCGCCTCCTTTCCCTGAGCGTCGAATACGACGACCAGGTGCCGGAGATCATCGTTACGGATCAGCAGAAGGTCGCCCAAATCCTTTCCAACATTATCGGAAACGCCCTGAAGTTTACGCTTCACGGAGGGGTTACCGTCCGGGTATCTTACGACAAGGCCATGAAGATCGACGTGGAGGACACGGGAACGGGGATATCCCAGGAAGAGCAGTCCTCAATCTTCGAGCTGTTCGGCCAGGCGGGGACATCCCGGGAACACATGACCGGGGCTGGCATAGGCCTCGCGGTGGCCCGCTTTTTCGCCCGCATGCTCGACGGCGACGTAACCCTCGTCCAGTCCCGGCAGGGAAGCGGTTCCCATTTCCGTTTTACCTTCGCCCCGAAGGTCGTATCGAAGGAAACCGACGCCGTAGTGAGCATCAGCGACTACACCGAGATCAAGGGGCTTTCCAAGCCCTGCAAGGTCCTTTTGGTGGACGATGTAGACATCAACCTGGCCATGCTCGAGATTTTCCTCGCCCCCGCGGGCTTCGAGGTAGTTACCGCGTCCAACGGCAACGAGGCGGTGGCCAAGTTCCGCGAGTTCAAGCCCGACATCGTGTTCATGGACCTGATCATGCCCGAAAAGGACGGTTTTGAGGCGACGGTGGAAATCAAGGAGCTCGACAAGAGCGTTCCCGTGATAGCCCTAACCGCGTCCATCGTGGACAGCGTCAAGAAGCTTGCCCTCGAGTCTGGGGTCAACGATTTCATGAGTAAGCCCTTCGTGCCGGAACGGTTTTTCGAGATCATAGCCGAGCATACGGGCATACGCTACGTCACGGACTGACTGAGGGAAAAAGTAATCCCGAAAAAAAATAAGGCCCCCGAGGACAGAACGTCCCGGGGGCCTTTTCGTTTCCACACGAGCCGGTCAATAATGCAGCCCGATTCCGAAGAAAAGCTCCCTAATCGGTTCCCCGTCCCGGTCGGAAACACCGGAGATACTGCCCGTCTTGACCGCGTGTTCCAGGTCGAAGCCGACGCTTACCCGTCCGTAAATGCTGCGCATCTTCGCGGGATATACGATGATCTCCATGCCGCCCGAATACCATCCGTCCCTGAGGGCATAATATCTCCCGGAAGCGGTGTCGTGGGAAAGGGTCGCGTCGAAAAAGGGCGAGGCATGCATCTCGAACCCGATGTACCTTGTCCAGGCCACGCCGGTCATCTCCTGGAAATTGACCCTCATGACCCGCAGGGGCAGGTCGACGTTCAAGGTTATCGCCGTATCCGAGGAAACCCGGCTATTGAGGATACCCCGCATCTCGTCGCCTGCGGACTCCGAAAGGGAGTCGAAGAGGTTGTAGTACCCCTTGAGCCTTCCGGTAAGCCCGAGGCGGTCGAAAAAGGAGGTATAGCCGGAAAGGGCGGCGTCGAAGGTCGTGTCTACCCTGTCGCCGTGATCCAGGTTATAGGACCAGGTGGTGCCAAGGGACGCGTCCAAACCGGTACGGTAATTCATGATCCAGTCAACCCGATCAATCCCCAGGCTGTAGCCCCAGGATAGTTCGGGACCTCTCAAGGGCTCGTTTTGGATTCCGTCAAAGGCCCAGTTAAAGTCGACGGAAGCCTCTGGGGTGAGGGTCAGGTTACCGAAGTAGTCAAACCGGTAGAGGGTAAAGGGTACGTTCGCGTACAGGGAATTTTTGAAATAATAACCGTCCTTGGAGTAGTACACGTCGTCGGAGTCGCGGTCGTTAATAACGAGGGATTGGTCCAGTCCCACCACGACGGCGGTCCACCCGACGGGGAAGGCGATATTGAAGCCCGTCTTGAGCTTCCAGAGGGGCTGAAGGTCCTGGGGAAACTCCACCGAGGCCGAGGCCTTCCAGTTTGACGAATAACCCATGACGGTAAAGGGTATGGTAAAGTCCATGGAGGAGGTCACCGCGCTCTTTCCGTCGTTGCCCACCTTATAGTTCACGTCGCCGTTGAGCACCTGCATGGAACCGAAAAAGTTATAGTCCTTGAATTTGAGCTTCAGTTCAAAGCCCGAGTTGGAGTCGTATTTCGGGTAGGGAAGGGCGATTATGTTCCAGGTGTCCACGGTATGTACCACCAGGTTCACCGGAATCACGTCTCCCGAGGAGGTATCCCCCACGAGAAGGTCGATCGAGGCGGTCTCGAATACCCGCTGGCTGTTAAGCCTTACCGAAAGGTCGGCTACGTAGGCGTCAAGGCTTTCCCGGGACTGGAATACCCGCTTGGTGTCAATGGGAACCGCCTGGGTCAGGGGGTATTCCCTGGTGGAACCCTTGATGTCGTAGGTAACGCCGTCAATCCGGTACTGTTCCGCCGCCAGGGCGAAGGGCATCAGTAAAAAGGCGGCCAGGGCCGCGGAAACTAGGGTTCGGTGGGGTTTGCTCAAGTCGGTACTCCCGGATGGTATGGTGTCAGCGGCCCGTGCGCTTAAGGACCGTGGTAATGGTTTTAAAGAAAATCGAGAGGTCCAGCAGAACCGAACGATTCTTGATGTAATAAAGGTCAAGCTGGAGTTTCTTATAGGTATCCTCCATCGAAGGGGAATGGTATTCCCCGGAAACCTGGTCCCAGCCGGTGATACCCGGCTTGACGATGAGCCGTTGACGGTAATAGGGGATGGATTTCTCCAGCTCCAGGGCAAGTTCCGGCCGCTCCGGCCTCGGACCGATAAGGGACATATCCCCCATGAATACGTTTAGAACCTGGGGAATCTCGTCGATTCGGGTCTTTCGCAGGAAGTTGCCCAGGGGAGTGATCCTGGAGTCGTTCTTGCCCGTCGGGGAATAGGTGTTGCCCTCGACCCTCATGGTCCGGAATTTATATATGGGAAAGGACCTTCCGTCGCGGCCCTCCCTCATCTGGGTGAAAAAGACCGGGCCCGGGCTCTCAAGCTTAATGACGAGGGCGATAAGGGGCCAAAAAACGCCCGTCACGAGGAGGATGAGGGAGGAAAGGAACACGTCGAAGAAGCGCTTGAGGATATCGAAGGCGAACCTCGGGGCCGCGTCGAGATGCGAGAGTATCCAGGTATCGTTGATGGATCCGATGGGGATCTTCCGCGTAACCATCTCGAAGAAATCGGGCAGGCTGTAGAAGACCACCCCCGACCCGAGCATCTCGAAAAGCCGCTGCCTGATCTCCAGGGGAAACTCCTTTTCCCGGGCGAGCACGCAGTATTCTATCCTGTTTTCCTGGAGAAAGCCCGAAAAGACGGCAGAATCGGAAAAGAAGGGAACCCCGCCGCTCTCGCAGTTGGAGGGATCGGGGTCATAGAGCGCCACGGGAGTAAAGCTAAAGTATGAGAAGCGGCGCATTTCCGCGATCAGGGAGAGAACGGTCTCGTTATTACCGATGAAGGCGATGCGGGGACTCGTGTGCCGCACCCCGAAAAGGTAATTGTACGCGGTCCGCCACAGCATGAGGACGCCGAAAGAAAGGGCCACGTAGATAACCAGCACCGTTTTCGGGGTTATGAGATCTCCCAGGAAGAGGTAGAATTGGGCGAATCCGAAAAGTAGGGTGATCGCCGCTATGGCGGACATCTTCACCACGATATGGAACCCCCGGTAGGGGTTCTCCAGGGAATAGAGCCCGGCGCCGTACATGAGAATTTCCCAACAGGCGATGACGGGAATGAAACTCACCAGGTGTTCCGCCACTCTTTGGGCGTCCGGCACCTGGAGCTTTCGCAGGAAGAGGGTTAGGGGGATGGCTACCAAGAGAAGCAGCGCGTCGACGAGGAAAATGACGAACTGCCTTCGCTTCCTTGAGATATGGGTCATGACCTAGTTCCTCCGCTCAATGCCTCGAGATACCGGCGGGTTACGATACTGTCCGCGAAGCGCTCTTCGGCGGCCTGCCGGGAGGCCTGGCCCATGAGGAACCGCTCCTCCGCGGTCATCTGCGCCATTCTCCTCATTTTCGCGGCAAGATCCGACGCGGAACCGGGGACGCAGAGAAAACCGTTTTTTCCGTCGATCACGGGTTCCCTGGTGCCGACGGAATCGGCGGCTATAAGGGGCTTGCCCATGGCGGCGCCCTCGAGAAGAATCCGCGGAACGCCTTCACGGTAGTATGACGGTAAAACGACGCAATCGCAATCCCTCAGGGCGGAAAGGGTGTCTCTTTCTTCGCCCCGGTACTCCACGATCCCCCGAGCGAGGGCGGCCTCGAGCTCGTCCCGCGGAATGAAGCTCTTAAAGTCCAGGTGCTCCCCCATCATCACGAAACGGGACCGAGGAATGTCCTTCCGCACCTCCGCCGCGGCGGCGATAAATTCCCTGACTCCCTTTGAAAGCACCAGGCGGCTGGCGAAAAGAAAGGTGAAGGGGCCTGAATCATCGGCCTCGGCAGTCCGCTGCATCGAGGGCCAATCCGGCCGGAATCGATTCACGTCCACGCCGGAACCCGGGAGGAGAAAGGCCTTATCCCGGCCGAGAATCTTCAAGCCCAGGAAGAGGTCCCGATCATCCCCGTTCTGGAAGAACACCCTGTTGCGCTTACCCGCGAAGGCAAGCCGGTAAAGGGCGTTCACCAGGATCCGCACGGGCCCCCCTGAGCCGACGTATACCATGCCTAACCCGGTAATGTTGCTGATCGCGGGAATTCCCAGGAGGGAAGCGGCCATGGAACCGTAGATATCCGGTTTGCTGTTGAAATGGAGCACCGCGTCGGGACGGTATTCCCGGTAGAGGCGGTAAAAGGCTATCAGGGTCCCGAGATCCGCAAAGAGATTCGTCCCCTTGTTTTCCATGGGAATTTCCCTGAACTCGAAGCCGAGCTCCCGCAGGCCTTCCGTCCCGTGATCCCCGCGTCCCGCCAGGAGGAGCTCCCAGCCCGCCGAGGAGAGGGCCTGAAGCAGGTTTTTCCGGCTCCCCAAATTGGACGCGAGATTCGCCGTAACGACGGCCCTCATCCCGGGATTCTCCCGATTACCTGAAGGTTCCACCGCTTAGGCTTGCCCACGCCGCGCACGTAAATAGCCCCCTTCGCCGGGGCATAAAGCTCCAGCCTCACCAGGGGGGCGGAAAACAGGAAACGGCTTACCTGAATCCCGAAGCAGGACTCGAAGGACAGGGGACCAACCTTGGCGAAACCAAAGCGTTTTTCGTAATGGGCGGTTCCGATCTCGATAAAAGACTCGTATTCCGACACAAGGTAGATATCTATGGGGTTTTCGCCCTTTTCAAGGGAACTGCCGATCTCAAGCCTGTCCAGCTTTTCGACGGAAAGGATGGAAAGGACCCTCGCGTCGCCGAGGCGAAATCGGCTTTCCAGGGCGCGCAGGGAATCGCCGGGAAGGACCAGCCGGACGCCCGAGGGAAGGGCATAGCGGGCGACGCAATCTATGAGCTCAAAGACGTTTATTGATAGGTCAGCGGACAAGGATACAAGAGCTTCGGTTTCGGCGGGACTCATGACGTGCCTCTCGCCGACGCTTAGGGATAGGGTAGCGAGGTACTCCGCCACGGGCAAGGCGGCTTTGTCGGCTCCGCTGCGCTCAGCGGCCGGAAGCGGGGAAAAGGCGGCGGACGCAAAAAGGTAAAGGATTCCGCCCAGTAAACGTCGATTCATGGATTCACCTTACCACATAATGGCTTCTTTGAAGAAGATACCCTTAAAACATTCCCCGGTCCCGGGGGTTTCATTTCGCCGAGGCTTTCCTGAAAAGCTTTAGGGCGGTGAGGAGGAACCCCCCGCCGTAGATGCCCAGATAGAGCAGGATCACCCAGGGAAGGGCCCCAAAGGCAAGGCCCAGTCCGTAGAGAACGGGCATGTAGCCCGTAATCCCGATTTCTTCGCTAAACCTCTTCTCTCGACCCGGAGCCCTCGCGATTCCGGCCTGTAGCTCCGCGTTCTTGAAGGCCTGGTGATACACCCGCATGAGAAGGTTAGCGGATATAGCCAGGGACGAGGCGAGTATCCAGACTCCCGGGAAGGCGGCGCCCTCGATCAGCACGGTCCCGATGACAGGAATGATAAGGTCGTTCCCGCCGGGCAGGGCGCAGGAGAGTCCCATGGCGGTAAGCTGGGCGAAATAGGCGAAGTAGCCCCCCGCCGCGTCCACCCAGCCGCCGTAGGGATTCCTTGATCCTATGGTACGGGCCATGTTGCCGTCGGCGCAGTCCAAAACCCCGAAGGCGAAGAAGAGGACCACCGCGAGGGCATGAAGCAAAGGGACGGGAAAAAAGGAGAGGATGAGGGCGGCGGCGCAAAAAAGGACGCTCAAGGCGGTTACCCCGTTGGGGGTAAACCCCAGGGCGAGGAAGATCCAGGCGGCAGGCCACGAAAGGGGCCTCAGGAGCAGGGTAGTCACGGTTCCGTCGGCCCGTTTTTTTTCAGGGCTCAGGGACGCGGTAATGTCTTTCAGGCTGTATTTCATCCGATTATCTCCTCTAGGATCGATAGAAAGCGGGAGGGCATGGCGTCCAGGGCTGCCCGATAGGCGAGGGCTGCACCCCGGGCTATTCGGCGGCGGCGGCCGTCGTCTGCCAGGAGGGACTCCGCCCTGTCCACGAGGTCCTCCGCGTCCCAGCCGAAGGGCTCATAGGTTTCCCCGGGAACGAACACGTCGGGCCAGGTTTCCAGATGGGACATGTCGGGCTTGAGGAGGAGGGCGCCGCTCCGCACGGTCTCGAAGTCGCGAAGGCACAGTTCCCCCCACCCGAAGGGACTGACGATGATCTTCGAGTTTGAGGTTTCCCGGTTGAACTGGGTTTGGGAGACCGAGCCCGTGAGAAAGTCCGGGTTTCCGGCGATCTTCTCGAGGATGAGCTTCCGCTGATAGCTGATGCTCGGGCGCGAGATAAGGCCCATCCTCGCGTGGACGGGGTAGAGGCCCCGGTTTCGAGCCAGGGCGCGCTCCGGATCGAATCTCGGGCGGAGCCGAAAGGGATTGGCCGCCCGGGGACCGAGAAGCCGGGCGAAGGCAACCCCCGCCCGCTGCCTGAGCTGATGCCGCGGGTAGTCGCCGATCCCGATATTCCAGGAAAGGCGGAGCTTGGCAAGTTCCCGCGAATCCTTGACCCCGGGCCTTTCCCTATAGTCAGGGTCGGTCACGCCGTAGCGTTCGTGATAGTAGTCGGAATAGAGCTCCTTGCCGTAGAGGCTTCGGCCGTAGAGGCTCCGGTCCCTGAGGAGGGCCTTGGAATAGAAGAGGTCCACGAAGGGAAGGATCTCGAGCCGGGGAATCCCGCCCCCCGCGTCGTCGTGAAAATAGACGACCCGGTCGTACTTCTGCCTGAGGGCCGCGAGAAGGTCGAGATCTACCCGGTCGGGCTTTATAAACTGCCTCATGAGGACGATGATCCGGTTTCTGTCGCGGCGGAGGCACCAATCGCTATCGGCGGTGTAGGTGAAGGAGAAACGGCGATCCCGGCAGTCGAAAAAGGGGGTCAGGGAATAAAAACTGGAGACCCGGTCCACCAGGGTCAGGACGGTTATATTGATCATAGGTACCTCAGGATTATATACTAACCTACATGAACCGTACAGACGGGCCCATCCGGGTCGGCGTAACCACGAAACCCCTGGACAACTGGAAATCCGGCTCCGGGCACCACCTGGACGAACTCATGGCCCACGTGCTCGACCTTAACGAGAGGGACTACGGCTTTGAGTTCACCTTCATCCACTACAGGCAAAGCGAAAACCCGCTGTACCGCCGGGTTCGGGAGCTCATCATACCGAGGAACCCGCTGGCGGCGGGTCTCGCGGTCGCCCGGGAGGAATTCGACGTGGTGCATTACACCCCCCTGTCGGTCTTCGCCCCGATGTGGGGAGTGAGCGCCCGGAAAACCGCCACCATTCACGGCATCGAGGAACGCCTCTTTCCCCGGGGCTATCCCCTCTATCACCGCCTTCACGAATACTGGGTCCAGCCCCTGTTCATGCGCGCCATGGACGGCATAGCCACCGTATCCGAAACGGGACGCCGTTGGTTTATCGAGCATTATGGAATACGCCCCGAGAGGATCTTCGTTACCCCCAACGCGGTTTCACCCGCCTTCAGGCGGCTCAGTCCCGCCGAGAGTGGTCTCGCGGACTTTCCCCTCGTCGACAGGCCCTTCGTGCTCCACCTAAGCCGCTATTCGGAACGGAAGAACCCGTCGGGGGTAATCGCCGGATTCGCCCGTGCCCTCGATTTGACGGGGGGTGACTACCAGCTGGTTTGCGCGGGGAAGGGCTGGGACGCCGATGAGGCGCGCTCCATGGCGGAATCCCTCGGCATCGCGGACCGTCTCATAACCCCCGGCTTTATCACGGAAGAACAGGCGGTCAGGCTCTATAACCGCGCCGAGGCCTTTCTCTTTCCCTCCTGGGCGGAAGGCTTCGGCATGCCCAACCTCGAGGCCATGGCCTGCGGCTGCCCCGTGGTCACATCGGGCATTTTCGCCATTCCCGAGGTCGTGGGCGACGCGGCGGAGGTGGTGGCGCGGCCCGACGATCACGGCGGCATCGGCGAGGCCCTCGCGAGAATACTAAGCGTGGAAGGGCATAAAAAAACCCTCGTCGAGCGAGGGTTTGAGAGGGTGAAGGCCTATGACTGGAAGGAGAGCGCCAGGACACTCCTGGAGTATTGGAAAGGGCTTGGCCGGAGGCCGGGAGCATGAGTGGGCGCCATGAGCCGCAATCGCGGCCGCATGCCGCCGCGCGAGGCGACTCCCCATGGAAGCTCCTCTGCATCGCGGCCCTCGCTTCGGGTCTCGGCCTTTCAGCCTGCGCCGGAAACCCTGAAAGGCCCGACTCAGCCGCCGCGGGCTCTCTGGGGCCACGGGACGATACCGCCTATATCCAGGGACTCCTGGACGAAGACTCTTCGGAAATAGTGATCCCCAAGGGGGACGGCCCTTGGCTAACGGGGCCGCTTTTCCTGACAGCCGCCCGGGACAAACGAATCGTCTTCGAGGAGGGTTGCGAGATCGCGGCCCTGAGGGGCCGTTTCAAGGATACCGGCGACTGCCTTCTATCCCTGGAAAAATGCACGAACGTGACCCTTTCCGGATACGGCGCGGCCCTTACGATGAACCGGAAAGACTACGCCGGGCCCGATTACAGGAAGGGTGAATGGCGCCACTGCATTTCAGTCCTGGATTCTTCGTCCGTTCTTATCGAGGGCCTGACCATAGCCAAGAGCGGCGGCGACGGCGTGTACGTCGGACAGAGAAGGGGGGAGCCGGCCTGCGCGGGCATTACGCTGCGTAACCTTCGCCTGGAAGACCACTACCGCCAGGGCGTGAGCGTCATAGCCGCGAGGGACTTTCTCATGGAAGGATGTTTGGTAACCGGTACCGGGGGCACCCCGCCCTCGGCGGGAATAGATTTCGAGCCCAACAGCGGCACTGACGGGTTCATCAACTGCCTGGTACGGGATTGCCTTTTCGAGAAAAACCGGGGACCGGGCATCATCGTGTATCCGGTGAAGCTTAAGGGATCGGGCAGACCCGTGGATATCCGGTTCGAGAGATGCGTTTCCAGAAGAAACCTGCTCTCCGTCTCCATGTACGGCATAAGCCCGGATATTTCCGGATCCATCGCCTTCGTCGACTGCGATCTCTCCTTTCCCTCGTGGATACACGGGGGAAAGAATCTTAGCGTAATGCGAACGAAAAACAAGGGAAGGCCATGACACGCATCAAAAAGATTCTGGACAAGCTCATGCTCGGCAAGACCGACAACGTCATCGTACAGCTGTTCCGCTACTTCGTCGTCTCGGGCCTTTCCCTGGTCATCGACTTCTGCACGCTCTTTCTCTTTACCGACCTCTTGCGAATCCACTATCTCGCGTCGAGCGTGCTTAGCTACTCCATCGGGCTGCTGATCAACTACTACATCTCGGTGAATTGGGTCTTCGCGAGCCGTACCTACGGGGACCGCAGGAAGGAATTCACCATTTTCGCCGCCATCGGCATCGCGGGACTGGGGATCAATACCCTGGTCATGTGGGTATGCACGGGGCTTTTCTCGCTCTACTACCTCGCCGCCCGGGTCATCTCGGCCGCGATCGGCTATACGTGGAAGTACGTCGCCCGCCGCCTGATCCTCTTCCGCTCCTGATCACTCCCTGCGCGAAATCGCGTCGGCAATTAGCCCCATGCAGAAGAACTGAATAGCGCTCAGGGACATCATGATGAAGGTGCCGTCGTAGAATTTTCCCGGCACCGCGAGCCCCCAGGCCAGAATTCCCGCGCCGAGTAAAAGAAGGCCCGTGCTTAGGGGAATGAAAATCCTCAAGGGGTTGAAGAGCACGCACATCCTCAGTATGAGCATGACGAAATTCATCGTGTCCTTGATGGGCCTGATCTTCGAGGATCCCTCCCGCTTGAAGTAATCGATCTTGACGTACTTAACGGCGTAGCCGTTCGTCAGCGCCGCGAGGGTTATGGTTGAGGTTAGCGAAAAGCCGTTGGGGTAAAGGCTGAAATACCGGTCGAAGAGTTCCTTGGTGAATACCCGCAGTCCCGAATTGAGATCGGGAATCCTGACCTCCGACACGTAGGAAGCCAGGCGGTTTATGAAGGCCTTCGGGGCCCGTCTCAGCCAGGGGATATGCACGTTTTCCCCGATCCTGGCGCCGACGACCATGTCGTGGTCCTTCATGTCGGCGTAGAGGTCCGGGATACGCTCGTTCGGGTACGTGCCGTCGCTGTCGGTGATGCACAGGGTATCGTAGACGGCGTGACGGGAGCCTGTCTTTATGGACGCGCCGTAACCGCGGTTAAGGTCGTGATGCACCAGGGTTACATCAAGGCCCTCGGCGCCTCCGTTGGATTCGAGTATCTCCCGGGTACGGTCCTTGGAGCAGTCGTTGACGATAATGACCTGATAGGGAATCCCGCTTTTTTTCATGGTCCCGTGGAGTTCCCGGATGGTATCGAGAATGGCCTTTTCCTCGTTATAGGTCGGGATGATGATGCTGATGCCGTTCATTGCGCGCTCCTTTCGCTGTGGATGTCGGAAATTCGGGAGAGGGGTATGGTGAAAATTCGGAAGGGAGCGCGTACCGCCTGAATAAAGGCCGTGCCGCGAATCGATCCGTCCTTGGAGAGAACGTAGACCGCCGTTCCATCAGCGTCGATCACTACCGGATCGGGAGCCCCCGACAGGGTATAGGAGTCTTGATCCAGGAAAAAACGGCTCGCGGTCATGACGGCGTTCTCCCCAGCTAGCCCCGCCGCGGACAATATGGGGGTACCCGAATCCCATGCCTCGTTTATGTCGCGGAAATACGCCGAGGTTTGGGCGAAGGGGTGGTCCGAGGGCTTTAGGGGGCTGTGGGCGTACTGCCGAGCCGAAGAAGGCACGATGGGCAGGGAGAAGGCGGCGGATACGGCCAGGCAGAGCGCCGCAGAGCCCACGGCGACCGTGGACGCACTCTCGGCGGAAAAATCAGGAAGAAGACGCCCGGTCAAATCCTCTGCCGCCCATGAAAGGACGAGGAAGACGAAGGGCAGGAGGGCGCAGAAATACCGGTTGATGAAGTCTTCCGCCACCATGACCGGATTAAGGCCGGTTACGGTGAAGGTAATGAAGAAGATAAAGCTGAAACCCATAACGGTAATGGTCTTGAGCTCCCGGTTCGCCCCCCGCGCAAGATAGTAGGAGCCGGCGACGGCAAAAAGGGCCAACGGAGCCTGCCAGTAGGGCTCAAGGTATTCAGGCGCGTACCGCAGGAAGACCCCCCAGTAGGAGTTCAGGGGATCCGCGTAGTCGCTCGAAAGGTGGTTCGAGGTAATTACCGAAAGCTGTCCGAACGAAAAATCCGTAAGCAACGCGTAAAGCGCCGTCTCGGCGATAAACAGGGCGAGCAGGGGAAGCCCAAAGGCGAAACAGTCCCTAAAGCCCCGCTTTCCTCCGTACAAAAGCATGGCCGCGAAGACGCCGGGAAGGAAGAAGAGGTTAGTGATCTTCGTTTCATAGGCGAGAAACATGGCCAGGGAGGAAACCACGACGAGTATCGTCCGATTCCGGCCCTCCCTGCGCAGGGCTATCACCAATAGATACGCGCAAAGGAGCATGTAGGTTATGGAGAAGATCTCGGGCCTGACCTGGCTTGCCGCGCGGATTTGATAGGGGAAGAAGATCATGAAAAGGCTGGCGAGAATCCCCGTGAACCTGCCGCGAAGGGTCTTTCCCAGGGCATATAGGAGGGCGGTCTGGGCGAGGGCGTTGAGGATAGGGGCTACGTAGTAAACGTTGGGATGAACCCCGAAAACCCTCTGGAGCGCCGCCACCGGGAGAATGATCGCCCAGCGCACGGTCCTGTGGGTGAGGGCGGGATACTCAAAGCCCTGGGAGAGCGCCTTGGCCGCGTACCAATAGTCCCGTTCGTCAACGCCGGTATGGATCATCATTTGGGTGGACAGCCGTACCCACAGGGTAAGGAGGAGAAGCGACACGAGGATGATCGACTCCGCGGCGCGTTCCCTAGGCGGTAATTTCACGATAGAACCCCACAAGCTCCGCGGTAAGCGCGGCAATGTCGTACTTTTTAAGGGCGAACTCGCGGCCCGCCATTCCCATGCGGTCCCTCAAGCCGGGATCCGAGAGGAGAGAGACGATCCGGTCCGCCAGGGCTGCGCTGTCCTTCTCCGGGACGAGAAAGCCCGTAACTCCCTCGACCACCCCGTCGGGGATGCCGTTGTGGAGGGTGCTTACCACCGGTACGCCGCAGGCCTGGGCTTCCTGGAGCACCAGGCCCTGGCCCTCCATGTCCCCGGAAGAGGCGGTAACGCTGGGAAGGCAGAATACCGCCGAGCGGTTATAGAGATCCATCACGGTCTTGGAGGAACACACGCCGAGAAACTCGCACGCATCCTCGATGCCGAGGGATTGGGCCAGCTCCTTCAGCTCCCCCAAAAGGGATCCCCCGCCCGCAATCCTGTAGGCAACCCCGGGAACGCGGGCCCGTATCAGGGGCATCGCCTCTAGGAGATAGCGGTGACCCTTCTTTTCCTCGAGCCTTCCCACGGTAAGAATCGAAAAGGGCTCAATGCGGGAGCGGTCCCGGGACGCGTACTCCGCCGCCACCAGGCCCACGGGCAGCACCCGAATCTTGCCTTCGGGACAGCCGTTCGCGACGATCTTGCCCTTGGTGAAGCCGGTGTTCGCGGTAACGAGATCCGCCAGGGCGTACATATGCCGGTATACGCCCAAGCCGTGGCGCTTCGGATAGGTGTTGATGTCGGACCCGTGAAAGGTCACGACGAGGCGGCCGCAAAAACCGCATTCCTTGAGAAACGCGCCGATGAGGCCGTTGACCCCGAATTGGCAGTGCGCCACGTCGAAACGCTCGCCGAGGAAGGCGTCAGCGAAGAAGAGCAGTTTGGCGTTCTTCGCGACCGTGCGGTACTTGCCTACCTTCAGCGCTTCCAGGGCCGCCTTGGGCCTTCGCGCGAGAAGCTTGAAAAAGAGAAAGGGGGCGCGCAGGAAACGGGCCCGCATGGACCGTGGAATTTCGGCGTACCGGGTTACCGCCGCGACTCCCCTGGCATCGAAAAGCTCGTGCCGCATCTCGTCCCGGGGCCGGTGTGCGGCGAAAACCGTAACGTCCACTCCCGCGTCCATGAGCCCAACCACTGAATTGAGAAGGAACTTTTCGGAGATCTCGGGAAAGGAGTTTACAATGAAGGCGACCTTCATGCGCGCCTGTCTCCCGCGAAAAGGGAGAGTTTTGAGACGAGCTTTTCGTTGTCCTGCCGGTTACGCACCGCGAGTCGGATCCACTTATCGTCGGGTATTCCCTTCTTGCCGGTGAGGTCCTTGATAAATATGTCGTGCTCACCGAGAAGGTATTTGGTTAGGTCCCGGGCGCTGAAATCCCCCTCGATCCTGCAGAGGAAATAATTCGCCTGGGAGGGAAAGACCGTGAACAGGCCCAGGGCCCGCAAGTCCGCCCCGAAGCGCTCCCGCTCGGCGATAATCCTGGCGCAGGCGGCCTCGTAGTCCTTCTTGTACTTCCCGATAATCTGCAGGAAATTTTCCCCGAAGGAATTGATGTTCCATATCGAGAGCTCTTTGCGCGCGCGGGCCAAGAGTTCCCGGTCCGAGCAGGCGAGTACGCCCAGGCGGATCCCCGGAACGCCGTAGCTCTTGCTTATGCTCTTCATCACCGCGAGGTTCGGGTATGCCTCCAGCGTTCCCTGCTCGAGCATGGTATGGGAAAGCCCCGAGGAGGAAAAGTCGACGAAGGACTCGTCCAGGATCAGCCGTTTCCCGTTCTTTTTCATGGCGTCCAGAAGGGTAAGGATATCCTCCCGGGAAAGGCAGTTGCCGGAAGGATTGTCGGGGTTAATGAGGAGGAGGCTGTCGCACCGCTTCTGCCACTCGAGGAGATCCTTGAGGCCGTAGGACATGCCCTCGGCGATGAAGGGAACGATCTCGTTTTGCGTAAAGCTCTCGGGATACTCGTTGAAGGTCGGGTAGATCACGCCCAGGGAGCCCGCGACGGAGCGGGAGAGGGCGCGAATGAGTTCCGCCGCGCCGTTGCCCACGAGGATTCGGTCCTCGTCCACTCCGAACATCTTTCCCGCCAGGAGGTTCTGCACGTTGAGCCCCGAGGGGTACTCCGAGATGAGGTCCCGGAAGTAGGCCTTCATCTCGTTGAGCATGGCGTCTGTGGGAAAGTAGGGGTTTACGAGATAGCAGTAGTCCAGGAGGTAGGGAAAGCGCCAGTATCCCCCGAAGCGCTTTTGGATGCGGGAGAGCTTATCCTCGCTGGAGTTCCCGAAGATGTTCTCGGCGATGTCCTTGTCCTGCACGTCGTCGATCTCGTACCACCGGTGTCCCTCGAGGCAAAAGGCCTTAAGCTCGTTTTTCTCCAGGGTGGCGATGACCCTGAGCACCTGCTCGTAGTATTCGTTGTTACCCATGGCGGCCGAGTAGGCCTCTAGGAAGGGTACGTAGGACTCCGTGAGGAAGGCCTTGGAGAACTTGTAGATGTTGACGGTCTTGTAGTATGTATGCTTTTCCTCGTAGTTGAAGAATTTCTTGGGGATGAAATTCGTGATGAGTTTGTCGGGGGAGATCTGCACCACCGTGCCGTCCATCCATGACTGATACTGGTCAACCACGGCGAGGGTCGGCTCCGGGTCCGCGAGAAGGTCCCGGATGATGCGGCTCTCGAAGATGAGGTCGCTCTCGAGGAGGATCGTGTCGTCCTCGAGGAGCTTGTCCTTGGCGAGGGCGAGGGAGTAGATGTTGTTGGTCTTGTGGTATACGTCGTTCGCCACGTACTCGATCTCTATCCCCTTATAGCGCTTCCCCACGAAGTTCATGAGGTTCTCTTTTTGGTAGCCCACGACAATGACGCATTTCTTGATGCCGTTCTCGTCCAAGGCGTCCAGGGCGCGCTCCACCAGGGTTTTCCCGTTGATCTCGAGCATGCATTTGGTGTTGTTCTTCGTGTATTTGCCGAGGCGGTTTCCCATTCCCGCGGCGAGGATGATTGCCTGCATAGGTGTATTCCTGCTCCCTTATCGTTTCGAGATGAAAGACGTGATCGGTCCCTTGACCAGTTTCCAGTAAATTTCCTTCTTGAGGGGGAATTTCCTGGTACCCCGCTTCTTGAGGTCGGCGAACCATTCCCCGTCGATCTCGATCAGCTCGTCCAAGGCTTCCGTGTACCGCCTGTGCCAGTAGAAGGGTATGCCCGCTTCCCGGCACAGCCTCGCGGTGAGCCAGGTTTGCTCGATGAGGGCCGAGTTCTCCACGGGATCGGTGAACGAACGGTATCCCGGCCGCATCGCGTGGTGGTCTCCCTCAACGGCCGCGAAATGCTCAAGGCCGTCCTCGGCGTATAGGTTGTGCCCGGCCCCGATGAGGTGTATCTCGGAAGCCCCCGCGAGAATCGCCATGAAAAGGCAGGTATGGAGGCAGGAACCGTGGCCGCCCCAGACAGTGGCGCGGTTGGCGAGGGTTTGCCTTACCTTGAAGCGGGTAAAGCCCTCGTCGATCCTGCCGCGGACGCCGAAGGGAGGGTAGGAGACCATCTTGTGAAAGTACACCTCCCGGTTCTGCGAGAGGAGAGCCATGGTTTCCTCTTTCGTCTTCCCGTACATGGGGAGGGCCGCGATGAGGGGAAGCCTCGCGTATTCGGCGTCCTTTCCCAAAAGGTATTCGGATCGGTCGTACTCGCTTGAGTAACGAAGGGTCGCCTTTGGGAATTTCACGTGGGCAAGGTGGAGCGTTATGCCGACCTTGTCGTCGAAGAAAGAGTCGGGATATCCCGACAGGGAAGGATCCGAACCGGCGATCCATACCGGCTTTCCCGCGAAACGCCGGTAAAGTTCCCGGGCGTCATGAAAGTTTGGGTTCTTGAATTTCAATTTTGCTTATTTTCCTTTCGCCTTAACCCGCTGGGTGCCGAGGTAGCGGCGCGCGTAATAGAACAGTTTACCCGGCGCTTTCGCGATCTTCGCGAACCGCCATAACCATCCGGTGCGCGAGGGAATGTCCTTCATGGGAACGCGCCAGGTCTTTCCGTAGAGGTCCTTCATGAGGTCCTCGGGAAAGGAGGGGATGAGAAAGGGGTGTCCCAAAAAGTCGATCTCGGCGAGCCGGTCGAGGTACCTTCCCGCGACGGTAACGCGCTCGTCGATGGCCCACCTATGGGTGAACGGAAGGTTCACGCGAACAGCGACGAATAAGTCAACCTGCTCGTCGCCACGCAGGAACTGAAGGAGCCTGCCGTGCCGCTTGCACTCGAAGGTAAAGCCCGCTTCCGCCAATTCCGGGACGGCACTGACGATCCGGTCGAAGTCCCCGTCGAAGACTCCAAGGTCCGCGTCGTCGTCGTGGGGGATAAACCCCTTTTCCCTGACGGCCCCGAGAAGGGTACCGTAATGAAGAAAGCACCGAATACCCCGGCGCGACAGTATATCCCTCATGAGAACCATGTTCTCGAGGAGTTTTTCCGGGTTTCTTATGGCGAATTCTCGCGCCATTTCCATTACCTCGCTTTTTCTATAACACCGTCATTGACGGTTTCTGACATTACCTTTTCCCATTCGGCGGCCCAGTCGAAATGGAATGCCCTCTGGCGAATCAAGCATAGTTTTTTTGCCCGGTTATACACATTCGGATCAGAAACCAACGCTTCAATTTTATCTGCAATCTCTGCCGGGGATTGAACGTTAAAAATCAGCTCGGGGTATTCAAGCATATCCGGTATTCCGCCTGCGGCACTCCCTATTACCGGTGTGCCAGCATGGAGCGATTCCAGCACAGTATCGGGATAGCTATCAAAATCTGACGGGACTACCATCAGGTCGCTTCCTGATATATAGGGGAAGGGGTCAATAACGCGGCCATGAAGCGTAACCCTATCTTCAAGATCATTTTGCCTTACCCAATCACGCCAGTATTCCATCGAGTCTCCTGGACCAATCACGTCAAGTGTAAGCTCGGAGTGCCCGCGTTCCCGTAGCATGATCATGGCGGCTAGTAAGTGCCTAACGCCCTTCCTCGGGCCAAGCGTACCGACGAACACTATCTTGCGTAACACCTTACTTTTATTGGTATTTTCGTTTTCTTGCTGAAACCGAGGAAGACCAATATTTCCCCTAATCACCTTAGCTTTCACCCGTGCAGTTGGATTTCTCGTAACGAAATCCTCAAGGTCAAAGGGACTTTGAAATACAATTGAATCTGCATAAGCTGTTATCTTTTTTTCGTATCGTGAATATTTGAACAGATCAAGGTGCAATCTTATCCTGTCAAGCAAAGTGATATCAGAATCAGAAAGAGATGCCAGTGTTTCGCGTACAGTATTGCTACGGTGCGCGTAAAGAAGTGGTATTCCAAGTTTGCGTTTCATAAAATACGCCGCTTTAAGGTGCGTCTCACCGTGAATCATGAGGATATCCGAATCGTGAATTTCTTCTGAGATTCTTTTTAAACTAAAGCGAATCGCGGCATAAAATGCTTGGGAAATAGGGATTAATCCCTTTCGTCGATACCTGCAACGTATACGAATCGGAATAAAGTGGCGCGGCTGATAATCGAGACGATCATTGATAACCGAATATACGATCGATCCCTTTTCGGTGAGTTCTTCAAGAAGCTCAAGTAGCCGACGGTGCCCGCCCGTCCGTATTTCCTCGTTTAGAAATAAGGATGCGATTATCATCTTTCCCTTACCTGACCTTTTACTATCCTGTAAAGCGGCGATCCAAAAGGAATAAGTCTATTCAATACCTTCTCGATCTTCCTGATCTCCGTTTCTTTCAAAGTCCACCCCGGGGTTCTCATTTTATATCCGATATCCGGGAAACGTAAGAGAACTGCGTCGATCAGATCGGGGTATATAGCATAATCCTTGTCTAGCAAAGCATCCTTTAGCTTTTTCGCGGTGACACCTCCGGAGGAGGTTTGCTGCCATGTTGCGGCGAAATGGTGACAGAGACACGTTTCCGATCCGAAGGAGGATACTGTCATTGTGCCGTCTCTCGAGGTCAACGGCGAAAAAAACTTCGGAGGAAGGATTAAAACCCGGTTCGTTATCAAACGTTCTGATAGACCGCGGAAGACGCCATCCTTCGATCCAAGAATCTCGCCCTTCCTTTCACGATCGAGAAAATACAGCGACATTAGGTAGGGCATATCAAACCGTTTGATTGCATAATGAAGCGGACCCGACAGCGCATTCTCGTAGAGATTCATCAAAAACCTTAGGGCAGGATGGAACGTTCCGTCTTTCACACCCATTGAATGGGCTGTAAGCTTACCGTTAGAGATGCTTTCAACGCCTATAAAAAGGTCATAATTAGCATCCCTCTGAGTATCATCGTATATCGCCCTGAGACCCGTTCCATCCAGTATTTCAATGTCCGCGTCGAGATAAATCCCACCGTATTTCTCGAGGAGCCAACAGCGAAAGTAATCGCTAAGGAAAGCATGGTTTTTTTCCTCGGCAAGGGTTCTCGTATACTCATTGAGATCAAGCGGCAGGTTCGTTTTATCCCATAGTTTAATCTCAAAATCCGGAAGCTCACGCTTCCAGGTCTCGAGATAAGGGAGAAAGGGATCGGGACCATCGTTGAAATTAAAGAAAATCCTGTGAAGGATTTTGCTCATGCGAATTCCCTGAAATATTCGATCGTACGCTTGAGTCCGTCTTCAAGAGAGACTTTCGGTTCCCAAGAAAGCTTTTGACGGGCAAGGGAGATATCGGGCTGACGCTGTTTGGGATCGTCTGAGGGTAGCGGTAGATGAACGATTTTGGATTTACCGCCCACGATCTTGATTACTTTTTCGGCGAGCTCGAGCATGGTAAATTCGCCTGGGTTTCCAATATTGACAGGCCCGGTGAAGTCGGCGGGAGAGTCCATCATCCTCATGAAACCATCGATGAGATCATCGACGTAACAGAAGGAGCGCGTCTGCTGGCCATCGCCGTAAATCGTAATATCCTCGCCCCTCAAGGCCTGCATAATAAAATTGCTCACCACGCGCCCGTCATTCGGGTGCATTCGCGGACCGTAGGTATTGAATATTCTGACGACCTTTATCTCCACAGAGTTCTGTCTATTGTAGTCGAAAAACAGGGTCTCGGCGCAGCGCTTTCCCTCGTCGTAGCACGAACGTATACCTATCGGGTTTACGTTGCCCCAATAGGACTCAACCTGAGGATGCACGGAAGGGTCGCCGTAAACCTCGCTCGTGGACGCCTGAAGGATTCGGGCGTTCGTTCGCTTCGCGAGACCGAGCATGTTGATCGCGCCATGCACGCTCGTTTTCGTGGTCTGCACCGGGTCGTACTGATAATGGGGCGGGCTCGCGGGGCACGCGAGGTTGAATATCCGGTCGACTTCCACGTAGTAGGGGAAGGTTACGTCGTGTCGGACGAGTTCGAAATAGGGGTTTCCGAATAAATGGGCGACGTTTCTCTTTTGTCCGGTAAAAAAATTGTCTAGGCAGATCACGTCGTATTTTTCCTTGATCAGCCGGTCGCATAAATGGCTGCCGAGGAAACCTGCGCCGCCGGTGACGAGGGCCCGGGTGTTAAGTGAGTAGCACTGCTTATTCGATTTCATGATTATCCTTCCGTGACGGTTATTGATTTTTAAGGCAAAGCCCAAACGCGGCTTGCGAGATCTTGAAATTCCTTGACATGACTCCCTTGCTACTCTGTTTACGTAATAGGGCGTAGAGCGCTATCTTTAGGAGACAAAAAAGAGAAAAAATAAGGTGCGCAATCCAAAGTCCGTACATGCTGAAATTTTTCCGGATGTAATAGTACTTGCTTTTATAGTAATGCTCGCTTGAGTTCATGAGATTAGCCAACGACGCTCCTTTCAGGTGTGCTATCCTTGCTTCGGGAACAGATACTATTTCATAACCCACCCTGGTAATGCGCAAGCTCAGATCGGTCTCTTCATAGTACATAAAAAAAACCGGATCAAAGACGCCCACTTCACGGAGCACGCATGCGCGTATCATCATATCGGCGCCGGTAACATAGGCCACCTTCATGGGTTTATGGGTATCGTTATAGTCCCGTTGGCGGGGCCGCAGTTGTCTGGGCAAAAACTCAGAAAAACGCCGTATGTCGGTTAACGGATTCGGGAACGCCTTTTCAAAGCTGTGCAGGCAATCTCCTTCGAAATCTACGAGGTTTCCCCCGCATACTCCGCATATCCGGTGATCGTCAAGGTAATTCGCTAAGATGGAAACCGCGTCGTTGAGGAGTTTGGTGTCGCTATTGAGCAGAAAGATGTACTCACCCGAAGCGAGTTTTATGCCTTCGTTGTTCGCCCGTCCGAAACCGATATTCTCTGAGAGTTGGAGGTAAAGGACTTCTGGGAAAAGGCGCTCCATCATTTCGGCAGTCCCGTCCGCGGAGGCATTATCCACAACGATAATTTCGTAAGTACAACCGGTGACAAAGTGCTTGATCGATTCGAGCGCAACGTTAAGAAGGTCCTTAGTTTTATAATTTACGATGATAATCGATACTTTCAATTTCTCTTCCAATCAATGACGGGCGAAAGCCAACGGGTCTCCGCGTGAGTCGCCTTCGCGGGAAGGGCGGAGACAAGAAGGCGGGCCGGCCTATGAACAAAAAACTTTGTTAAGAGTATTTTGAACTCTCGTTTCCGCAGGCGAAGGAAGAAAGAAAGTATATCGGTTATCGAGGTGGGCGTTATTTCCATGAAAGCATGGAAATCATCTGGGTTTCTATCCCTGCAGTATTTTTTCCAGATTTCAATGTCCTCACCGAGCGTGGATACCTTGCATGCGAAAGTCATGGTTGTCGAATCGGTTTCCCTCCAGTGCGAGGTCTCCGTCGCGTAAACCCGCGTTTTTCTGAGTTTTTTATCGTTGTATGGGCTTCCGCCCTCGTTTTCGGTCTTGTATTTATCCGGATGGTCGTAAAGCGTCACGTAATCCGCTATATCCAAGCCTTCAATCAACGCTCGTTCGCTTCCATCCAGATGTATGTAATCGTCTTCAAGTAGGTATACAACCTCATCGGGATTCCGTTCCTCGATTATTTTCTCAGCCATGTATACGAAAGACGCTGAATTCCCAAGCGAGGTTTCCTCGAACGGAAGTCCTTCCGCGCGAATGAACGAAACTGTTTCCGGATTACAGTTGTCCGCGATGACATAAAGCGAATCGCGTCCGAATTCGGCGATCGCGTTTACCAAACAGCTAAATTTGTCCGCATTCGGAAGTTTTTCTTTCGGATTGCCCTTATCAGAGATTCGGTAAAAAACATGCATCGTAATTTCCCGTTTTGAGTGTAGATTATACTCATTCAAAGTAATTAGAGTAGGAATGGAAGCTAGTTTTATCAATAAATGTTATTGGCAAAAGCGATATCAAATTCTTCCAGCTTTATGCGACAGTAATCTTGAGATTTTATATGGTAGTAGGGGACTTTGTAACTATAACTTGCCCAAAGAGTAAAGGTACTTGGAGGTCCGATAATGTAGCTACAAAGGCCCATGAGCTCATAATCGACGTTATAATCATTTCTAGAAATTAGTATCTCATTAAAAATATCAAATGATGATCTAGGCAGTTCCTGATCAGAGAAAATTACAATAAAAGGATTATGTAATTTATTTTCTACGATGAATTGATTAACTGTTTTTATATAAAACTCTAGAGTATAAAAATATCGGCCTTCGGCGTATTTTGCATAATCTCCTTGCCGAATATGTATGCCAATAATATTCCGGCTATTTTCCTTTAAGCCTTTAAGGAATTCCAAATCAGGATTTCTCTCAATATTTCGGTATCTATTTATGACCCAGTCACGATTTCGATTCATTAATTCATTGTCGCGCAAGGTAAAACCACTCACTAATAAGACGCCTCGTGCTTCAATCAATTTTTTTTTACTTAGTGTCGTGATATTATAAGAATCTAAATTGATATATTTTACCAATCCTATTTTTCTTCCAGTGCGTAATAATAGCAACAAGAAAGCGTCAACGATTTTACTCTGTCGATATCGTATCATCTTTGTGAGATCAGAACGAACTATATTCCTAAAACGGATAGAATGTTCCTTACAAAATACCTCAAATTGTGCGGTCTGTATTAGTTGATTTGAATGGTTCCCAAATGCACTAATCAGTATTATCATGATTTATTTTTCCCGTCTTTTATTACTTCGGAAAGTAATTTTGAAAACGCACGCTCCCATGTAAATTGCTGGATAAAGGAATTCCCGCTTTTTGCTATTCGATGTCGCAATCCATCATCACGGATTAACCTTTCAATATTTATCGCAAGTCCTTCTGCATTCTTTGGTGTGCACAGTAATGCAGTTTCATTATCCTTACAGATAACTTCATAACCTCCGATATTAGTTGCAACAACTGCACAACCACACATCATTGCCTCAGCCGGAGTTAAGGCAAAACCCTCTACAAGAGCCGGAGCAATGAAAATCGATGCTTCGTTATAAATTGAATTATGTTCTGTTTGAATTGGACGCTGATGGTATTCAAACCACTCAGGGAGATACTTAGGACGCTTAAAAATTCCAAACATCAGGCATTTAATCTTAGGGTATCTTTGCTTCAATAGGGTTAAAGCTTCTATTGCATATTGACAACCTTTGAGTTCAGATTCATGAAAGAGCATTGCGATATTGAATGCCGAACGGTTTTCGATTATTTTTTCTAAACGAAAATAGTTAAAATCAAAGCCGTTCTCAATAAGAACGGTTTTTTGGCCTTGATCATCTGCTATTCTTTGTAACCAAGGAGCAATAACAATTTTTCGAAGATTTGAATTCCATGTCTTTAAAAGCAATTCTTCTGAGCCAATCCAGTTTTCATAGTTTTGAATTAGGTAAAATCGAGATGTAATGTTTATTTTTGAAACCGTCATCAGAAAAAGAGCCGTTTGTACAGCAGTTGCAAAAACAATATCCGTACATCCAATCATTTTAGCATTAAGTTTGTAAACCCATATTTCTTGGATTCCTGGGTCCAATTTAAACCATGAACTGCACGAGAAATCTCGGTCTAAGCGGACTTTTATATATTTTATCAAACGCCGAATACGTTTCCAGGTGTTGAGTCGTTCCGTTTCCAATAGTGAAGGATATATAATTTTAACGGTATATCCTTCACGATGGAACCTATTCGCATACTCATAAACAACTTTAAATCCGCCTACTGGGGCGTTCCCACGACTCGGGAGCAGGAATAATATATTAGCCAAGTTTATTTTTCCCCTGTATATGATTACAGTTCAAGTTTTGTACTTTGTAGCTAATCTTTGGTTGAGAAATGTTTTTTTAGCATTCTCAATTTTTTAAGTGGCATCCTGATTAGGAAATATTTAAGTATGAATATTAACTTTGCGATAAAGAAGCGAACTTGAAGTAATGGTGTAATATTTATAATATGATGCAAATACTTATCAGGATTTGTCCGAATGTAATCTGGAAAGCTTTTGTTTATTGATACAGGATAAAACATATTATCTTGCGGGTTGTAGAGATCTATTCCGTATTTAAGTGTTCGATCAATTACCTTGTCTGAAGTATATTTATTATTGTTGAATTCTTGATGTGCAAATGCGTCCACCTTTCGCTGTATTGCCTCTCGACCTCCGAGATACGTAAAATGCCAACCTGCTTTTTTCAAGACAGGAAAGTCTTGAGTAATTCGAATTTTTGTTGGAGTACAACCGATATTTATTGAACGTAATAAAAACTCGCCATACTCTACCTTACTGTCAAGATCAACTGTAGAGAAATCCTTATACTTTAATATTCTCGCACCATTCCATTTATTAAACATTAAAGATTTATAATTAATGAAAAAAGAATAGTTGCTTTGCTCTAATGAGCATATCCCATTCCCATCATATCTTTGGATTGCATCAGGAGATACAATCTCATCAAGGTCTGAAATGATTACAATATCGTCTGGCTTGCAGTTCACCAACGCATCCATAATTTTATTACGTTGATAATTTTCAATTGTCCAGCTTGATTCTATCTCCGGATAACTATCCACTTTTATGTGGATTATTTTACCCAGAAATTTTGCGAAACGGTTTTTATTTTCCTCAAAATATAAGGGTTTTTCCTTATTTGAAAATGTCCTTGTCGCTTCTACTAAAACAAAATAATCTACAACTGAATCAAGAACATTCAAGCGAATTTCTAGCAAATCAAGTTCGTTGTAGAATGAAAAACAATCATATACCATTTACTTAAACCCCATTAACTTAATAGCCTTGTGTATAGCGCGTTTAATCTTAAGGTATTCAAATATATTCTTACGAGCCAACTTTCCATTTATGGATTTATAAGGCCACCACTTTTTTTTAAAATAGGCATTATCCATCTGTGATCGTGGATCGGCGTTGTTTTTTTCCCGATTAATATCAATGCGGTGATTGTGGATTATCATATTTTCTTTTGAGCCAAGAACTAAAAGTCTTCTATCTCTGACTATTTGCATGGGTAAATCAACATCGCCATAATACCAGCTAAACATTTCATCAAATCTGTAACCGGAATACTTATCCAATACTCCATAATTAGCAACTGGTATTCCATATTCAGAATGAGATATTATGAAATTGGGATTTTGATCTATACCTTTTGTTTTTAGAACGAGCAGAGCTAAATTGGCTTCATTCTTGAAATAATTAATGACATGAATATCCCACTCATCGAGAACTAGACAGTCATCGTTTAACCAGCATACATATCGATTTGAGGCCAGTGCTATACCTTCATTAATAATCGCCCATAAGCTTTTGACTCTTTTATTACCACTACGAGACCCGTCATTGATTGAGATTGCAGAGTACCTTGCACATATGATATCAGTAAACTCGTCTAACTTAGGATGCATTACGATTAATTCAATATCGTGACGTGAGCATTCGCGTATCGATTTTAAACAGGCTTCCAGGTCCTCATTACGATTATACGTTGGAATAATTACTGATATCATTTTGATTCTATATGCTCTGTAGAATTATTCAGAAAGGCATGGTAGGTTCTATTAAGCCCATCCTCAAGAGTCACCCGTGAATTCCATCCTAACGTACTGAGTCGAGATACATCCAATAGTTTTTTTGGAGTTCCATTGGGTTTTGAACTATCCCAGATTACTTCACAGGTTCTCATGGGTATATCTGCGTAGACTGTTTTTTGTATATAATCTGCTAGTTGTTTGATTGTTTGATCAACTCCGGTTCCAATATTCACGAATTCTCCAAGATCGCTCGCGTTATACTTATTCATCAAGAAAATGACAGCATCAGCGAGATCTTCGCTATACAGGAATTCCCGATAGGGTGATCCGTCTCCCCACAATTCCACGACATCTTTTCCGCTTATTTTTGCCTCGTGAAACTTGCGAATCATGGCTGGTAAAACGTGACTGTTTTTCAAGTCGTATGAATCACCGGGCCCATACAAGTTAGTCGGCATAACCGAGAGGAAATTGGTCCCGTATTGTTTATTGAACGAGTTGCATAGTTTGATGACGGAAATCTTGGCAAGGGCATATGCATCATTTGTCGGCTCAAGCGGACCGGTAAGAAGGTATTCTTCCTTTAATGGCTGTGGGGCCATTTTAGGATAGATACACGATGATCCGAGGTTTAAGAGCTTTTTGACCCCATGAAGCCAAGCAGAATGTATCACATTAAAACCGATCATCATATTTTGATAGATGAAATCAGCAGGATAGGCGGAATTGGCACCAATGCCGCCGACTTTAGCCGCCGCAAGGAATACATATTCTGGCTTTACCTTAGAGAAAAATGATTCCACATCAGATTGGTTAAGCAAATCTAACTCGTTATGCGTCTGTGTAATGATGTTTAAATAACCGTCGGCACGAAGCCGTTCGACGATTGCCCTGCCAACCAGGCCTCGATGACCCGCGACGAATATTTTCGAGTCTTTATTCATAATAATTCTTTACTTCATAGCCGCCAGATTTTAGGTACGCTTCGCGTTCCGCCAATTTGATGTCGTTTTGCACCATCATACTAACCAACTCGGGCAATTGAACTTTCGGTTCCCATCCAAGCTTCTTTTTTGCTTTTGAAGGGTCACCAATGAGTAATTCTACTTCCGCGGGTCTGAAATATCTCGGGTCTATTTCGACAAGCACTCGACCGCTCGCGGAGTCTATTCCCTTTTCATCAACGCCATGACCCTGCCACGCGAGAATTATGCCAGCCTCACTGAATGCCATCGAGATAAAGTCGCGTACAGTAGTCGTGATCCCCGTAGCCATAACATAATCGTCGGGCTTATCCTGCTGCAGCATGAGCCACATGAGTTCCACGTAGTCACCGGCAAAGCCCCAGTCGCGTTTTGCATCGATATTACCCATGAATAGCTTATTCTGGATGCCCAGTTTTATGCGAGCCGCGGCCCTCGTAACCTTCCTAGTCACGAAGGTCTCACCCCGTATGGGGCTTTCATGGTTAAAAAGAATTCCGTTAGACGCATGCAGTCCATAGGATTCGCGATAGTTTACAACAATCCAGTATGCGTAAAGCTTCGCGACGGCATAAGGCGAGCGGGGATAAAAGGGAGTGGTCTCGCGTTGTGGGACTTCCTGTACTTTCCCGAAAAGCTCACTCGTGGAAGCCTGGTAAAAGCGGATTTTCTTTTCCATCCCAAGTATTCGTATAGCCTCTAGCAGGCGGAGCGTACCCATTCCGTCCGCGTCAGCCGTGTATTCGGGAACCTCGAATGAAACCTGAACGTGGCTTTGTGCGCCAAGATTATAGATTTCGTCAGGTTTTACTTCTTGGAGTATCCTTACAAGGTTAGAGGTGTCAGTAAGGTCCCCATAGTGGAGTACGAATTTCTTATCAACGGAATGAGGATCCTGGTATAGATGGTCGATTCTTTCAGTATTAAAGCTAGATGCTCGTCTCTTGATTCCGTGAACTTCATAGCCTTTCTTAAGTAGAAACTCCGATAAATAGGCTCCGTCTTGTCCTGTTACTCCGGTTATCAGTGCTTTTTTCATGGTATTGTCTCCTGATGTTGCTGCTTATTTTATGCCCACGTAGCTCTCAGCAACGCGAATTCGTTGAATATGTCGAGCATGCGCCCATAATACGAGTATGTAGAATATGTTTCGGCTAGGGTTTTACCCTTACGTATCAGATCCTCACGATACTCTTGATCGCAGAGAAGGGATTGGATCGCTTCAGCAACTTTCTCGTAACTTGTCGCGTCGACCGGCAACGCAGCCCCTTCCATTTCCTCAATATGTCCCGGAAGGTCAGATATCACGACCGGGCAGCCGAGAGCGGCCGCCTCTAGCGGGGGGAGGTTATTCGGGCCGAGGAGCGACATGAAGGTCATCGCCAGCGCGTTCGCGTACAGGTAACGCAGGGTATCGTTTTCAACAAAACCCAGGTTCCTTATCCGGTCGCCGAGGTCGCCGGACGCGATCGCTCTCTCAATGTAGGCAGAATTCCCCTTATCGGACCCGACGAAATAGCAGTTGATCCTGATGTCTTTCACGTCGCGAAGATACCGAATCGCCTCGACGAGGCGAATGTGGTTTTTATGGGCCCAAAACTGCGCGGGGTAGAAGACGAAGGGCTTCTCGACGCCGTCTATTGACGGTGGCAGCTCAACAGGCTCGAAGCAAAACGATGGGATGGGGAAGGGCACTATCCTTATCTTATCCGGGTTCATCGGGTAATTGTCGAGAATCTCTTTCTTACCCGCCTCGTTTCCGGTAATCACGTAACTCGCGCGGTACAACATTTTTTGATAGGTACGTTCTCGGGCGTCCCACTTCCAACCTTCCACGCTAACTTCGGGAAATGACGGCTGCGTACGATGGCCGAGATCCCAAACTGTAAACACGTAGGGAATACTAACTTCTATATCGTAGGGTCCGAGAAACCAGACTATATCGATTTTTGCACTCCGCAACGCCGCGTCAAGCCTAAGATCGGCGATAGAACGTCCTAGTATCGTGCACACCTTACGTTTTAGCCTAAACCCAAAACTTCTCACGTTCGGAGGCTGTATACTGACGTACCGTATCCCTTCCTCGACGGTTTCTCCCGCTGGCTGGTTCGACTCGAAGAAGAAAAAAACCTCATGCGCGCACTTCATGCGCAATATGTCCTTCTTGATCGTCTCGATCAGCGTGTGAGCCCCGCCGGCTGCAGGCGAGGTCTGACCGGTATAAATGCCAATCCTCATTAGAATCCTTTCCCTGAGGATTCGATGACGACTTTTGACACGTAAGCGATCTCCTCTTCGGTAAGGTTCGACCCGGATGGCAAGTAAAAACCGTTGGCGGTAAGTCTATCGCATACCGGATATTCGCCGGAACAGTCGCACCCAAATTTCCGAAGAGCGTTTTGACGATGCATTCCGGTGAAAAGTAACCTCGTATCAATTCCGCGCTCCCTCAAGCGGGAAATGACACCGTCTCTCCCATTACCGAAAACCTTAGGATCAATCACGATCGCGTTCATCCAATGCACGTTTAAAGCGCCCGTAGTATCCTTTTGAAAAGTTATTCCCGGTACCCGTGAAAGGTGCTTCGCGTAGAGTTGTGCGTTTCGTATCCGCAGGTCGCGGTAATGATCAGCTTTTTCCACCTGCGCTAGGCCGATCGCCGCATGAAGGTTCGACATCCGGTAATTAAAACCAATGTCTTCATGCATGTATACGCGGGGCGCGTCCAGCGGAAAACAGACATTTCTAAAATAACGGAGCCTGTCGAAATGAGACTTACTGTCAGTGACAACCATGCCGCCCTCTCCCGTAGTGAGGTTTTTGTTGGCAAAGAAACTGAATGACGTAATATCGGAGAAAGAACCCGTCTTCTTCCCCTTATACTCGGCGCCGTGCGCTTCAGCGGAATCATCCAGGATCAACAAACCGTGCTTATGCGCGATCGTGCTAAGCGCGTCCATATCGCAGGGGTTACCGAAAATATGAACTGGCATTATAGCCTTCGTTTTGTTCGTAATCTTTTTCTCAATTTTTGAGACGTCAATGTTCCAAGTCTCGCAATCAGCGTCCACGAATACTGGTTTAGCCCCGGTATAGCAGACTGCGAAGGCAGAAGAGGCCATCGTGAAGCTCGGGATGATCACTTCATCGCCAGGCCCGATCCCGGCCGCGACGAGCATGAGGTGAAGAGCGACCGTACCGTTGCATACGGCCACGGCATGCGAGACTCCGCAGTAATCGGCGAACGCTTTCTCAAACTCGGTCACGTATTTTCCCGAGGAGGATATCCAGCCCGTACTAACAGCGTCTGTCACGTATGCCAATTCATTTCCTGCGAGCATGGGCTCGCATACCGGTATAAAATCCCTCATAACTCATTCCTCATTTCAGGATCGAACCGAGTCTTATCATTCTCTCCGGCGTACGGTCCCTGTTTAATCTCGAACATTTCGGTATCTTCCAAAATCGTGAAACCATGTCCGCCCGAGGCCAGCAGAATAACGTCGCCCGTAACGAGGACGGTTGATGAAACGTAAGAACGTTCCTCAGTGTAAAAGTCCGCGCGGACCTTCCCCGATTTGACGACGAGCACTTCCTTCGTGTAAAGAACCTCACGCTTCACGACATTATGCACGTGAGGCTGTATCACCTTTCCCTTGGGATGCTTCATGTAGGCCAATTGTTGGGAAAAATCGTCCGGCGTGCAAAAAGTGATCCCTGGTTCTGAATATGTGCTTCGGATGATTATCGCAAGGATCGTTCCAAGGTGGTCCTTAATTTCTTCGATCATGATGGTTCCTTAACTTATATTGACTTATACCTGTTTTCAGATAACACCACTGCAGGATTCCCTGTTGCAATCGTCCATGGCGGAATATCTGTGCGAACCACGCTACCCGCCCCAATGATCGCACCTTCACCGATTGTGACTCCGTTAAGAATGATACAATTCATTCCTATCCATGCATCTCTACATATTTTGATTGGGGCGGTCTTTACGACATCCCAGTTTTTATTTTCTAAGGGATTACGGGAGTTGTTTATATTTTCCAGAAACATTGTGATGTCGTTTCGTCGATCGAGATAATTAAAACTATGCGCATTGTGATCATATAAGGTGACACCCCAAGCGATTTGGACGTTTTCTTCGATTATTATCGAGGATCTACAGATAAATGTGGCACCGCCGATAAAAACCCTATTAGCAATATCTACAAAGCCATCTCGTGTTTCAAATATCACCGTACCAATTACACTGGAATCCTTGCCTAATCTAATATATTTGCGTTCATCAGCACCTTGCCTAAAGTCTAGCTTAATAGAGCTATTGGATAAATTCTTTGCTCCGTTATCAAAATATGCTTGTTGTGCCGCACTTGTCTTCTCTGAATGAAATAACTTGAGAGTCCGTTTGAGAATAGTATGCAGAATCATTTCTTGAACCGCGGTTTTATATATACAGCTGGATCACCAGCTATATGTGAATTTTCGCCAAAAGATGCAAGAACAAACGAATTTGAGCGAACGAACGAATTTTTTCCGATTCTTATTCCGGGCGAAACGACTGAATCTAAGCCGATCCAAACATTATCTTCGAGTACAACCTTACCTATAAGAGTCGGGGAGATTCCAGAATATGGTACTATGGATATTATCTGTGATTCATCATTAGGATTTACTGGCATGCTAGTTAAAGAATAGATTTTAGAACCCGCACTCATTACGCAATTATTTCCTATAGAAACACCTCCATATCCATAGATCATTGTATTTTGGGATATATGGCAGTCCTTCCCGATTATAACTTCACCTTTGTTAAATCCGGGCTCATCTAGTACTCGTTCTTTGACTATCCGACTGGACAAATCAAGATTCGGTGGAGAGCCGACAATTATACAATTTTTATCGATATGTGTATTATCGTCAATTGAAACCCATTCCATTCCATAAATAAAGACGCCGGTATCTATACATACATTGTTTCCGAGGAATTTTAGGTGTTTTGAGTAGTATTTATTACGTAGTTTACTTGATTTCTCAGAGTCTACATACCGTATTCTGTTAAGTAGGTTCATATCCCATAGTAAGGATAATTTCCTAATGGCAATAATTATTCTTTTCATTGGATTATAAATTTCCTGAGCTCCTTAAAAAAACTTAACCCTTTGTTTTATAGCTACATATAGCAGATAAAAAAATCGAGTCTAATCTTTCGGTAAATGCTTTTCGTCCATATCTAGAAACAACAACATTTCTAATATAATCGGAATCAAAAATAATGTTACCAAGAATAAGTTCCCTCAGTTCCATTGCAATTGAAGAAAAATCACGAAGATTAAATATTCTACCGCATTGATTGTCAATATAATCTTCTACACCACCAGCTCTTGTCGAAAAAACAGGAACTCCACAAGCTGATGCTTCTAGTGCTGATACAGGTAATCCTTCCTGAATCGATGTCATAACAAAAACATCTGCTCTTTGGTAATATTCAACAATTTTCTCACGACTTAATGAAGGGATAAGATCACAGTACTGTTCTAATTCATACATTTTAATAAGATCGTGAATGCTATTCTCACTATCTGACCAATTATCTTTTCTTTGGTTCGGGTCATATCCAATAATAGTTACATTAAACTCAGTATCTACAATTTTCTTTAATTCCCCAATAGCATGAAAAAAAGTAGGGTAATCCTTGTAGAAATTATTCGCTGCAACAATTAATATATTAAATGGAGTTTTCCTGGTCTTCTGTGATGGAAAAAATTTTTTTTCATCAACGAAATTTCCAATTATAATTGGATCGCATTTTATACCCTGCATTAAAACCTGACGTGCTTTGTCATAACTAACAACACAAAACTTATCACAACTCTCTATAGCTTCTTTTACTTCATCCGATATCAGAGTGTTTACCATAGGAAAGGGAACATGCTCTGCTAGCACCAAGGGGACCTTAGCCTGTAGCGCTATTTGCCGCGCGATAGCTGCATTAACTTGCGCAGTCATTGCATAAATTATATCAGGACTGAATTGAATTGAATTTGATAAGTAACCTAATAATTCATTAATAGTAGTTACTAATAATTTGTTCTCTATAATCGAAAATTTACGTTTTAGAATTTTTTTAATCAACCGAATTACTCGAGTTTTTTTTAGTTCACTTCCAGTGCAAATTACTTCAGAAAAAGACGGGCTCAAAGAAATGGTTTTGAAGGAAACTGTTTTTTTTGTAATAAATCTAAATAGTAGTTTGATAAGAGAGACACCTTCTTGATAAAAAAGAACTACACAGTGATCATATAATTCACTCATAATCAATGCTTGCTCTTTAAAAAAAGAACCGTTTATTGGATTTGTCTCAGTTGGGTACCATGAAGGCAACATAAGTACTTTTTTTTTCATTTATATATTCCTGTAAGTTTTTTGAATCGTATTTACAAAAATATGGATTATTATCGTTAACTAAATGATTAAATATCCAAAAATAAAACACGTTCAACGATCTGATCCATATTATAATATTTATATTCCGCAAGCCTGCCAATAAAAAACACATTATTTGGTATCATTTTAGTATATTCCTTGTATAGAATTTGATTGGAAGCATTTGGTACTGTATAGAATGGCTCGCCTTCTGAGGAAGAAAACTCTCGTGCGATTGTTGTTTGAAGAATTTTTTGTCCTGTTAACCATTTATACTCAGTTATCCGTGTAAAATCATAATCATTGGGATAGTTTACTGTACCCACTTTTTGAAAATACTCTCTATCGAAAAAAGTCTCATACTCAAATTTAACTGATCTATAACCTAAATTTCCTAATGAATAATCAAAATATTCATCAATACTACCGGTATAGAACAATTTACCATAACTAAGATCTGGTTTTATATTTGACCATTCTGTATTAAGTAATAAATGAATATTTTTATGTTCTAAGATTTTTGAAAGTAGCTTAGTATACCCAAGCGTTGGCAAACCTTGGTATCTATCCGAAAAATACCTTGTGTCTCTATTATGACGAACAGGTATTCTGCTTATAACAGAAGCATCTAATTGATTTGCATCAAGATTCCATTGCTTAAAAGTATAATTTTTAAAAAACTTCTCAAATAAATCTCTACCAAGCTTACTTAATACAACATCCTCAGAATTTTTAATTAATAAATCTTTTAATCTCCTTTCATCCAACCAACTTTCTAATTCAAAAGTTGAAAGATTCAGATTATATAGTGAATTAATTGTTTCAATCGAAATTGGCATTGGTACATAAAATCCATCAACATAGGATAACACCCTATGTTGATAATTATTCCATTCAGTAAACCTAGACAACCAATTCCAAACTAATTTATTATTCGTATGAAAGATATGTGGACCATATTTATGTATTAATACTCCATGCTCATTATATTCATCATAAGCATGTCCAGCTATATGCATTTTTTTATCAATAACAAGTACAGATTCATTTTTTTCTTCAGCAATTCGACGAGCGATACAGGCACCAGCAAAGCCTGCACCAACTACAACATTCTGAATCTTCATAAACGCACTCCAAATAAAATGTGTGATATGATCACATGACGGAATTTACGAGCAATAGATCTTTTAATCCGATATAAATACATAATAATGCGATTTTCAGTCAACTCTTGAATTTCACGTATAAAAGAAGACGAAGAAACCAGATGGTTAAATAAACCCGGCTGTAAAGTCCTAATCTTCGAAATAAAAGAACCGATGTCTTTATTTTCTACTTGATTGTTTTTTAGTAACTTTATATGTGTTAATATCAGACTTTCTAGTAATAAATAACAAGGCAGATGATAAGGTACCGGAAGTTTCTGAATGTCGGGGTAATACTCAACCAATCTATTAATAACACGTTCATGATCTGGGAAGTATTTCGGTAAACTTGTAACGCCAATACTTTGATCTGGTCGTCCAATAAAATATCGATAGACATTTAGCTCATAATAGATGTAATTTTTTATATATGGTATTGGAATATAGTTATATTCCATATCTACATAAAAGGTATTTTCTTGTAGCCTCAAAGGTATCTGCTGTAATAATTCGGTTAAATATACTCTTGCATGCATACTTGGAATAAAAACTAGTTCTTGATTTCCTGAATAGATTTCATTCGGATAAAGAAATTTTCTATAATCGATAATGTTTTTCGTATTATTATATGCATTCTCATAAACAAAATTAGTTATTACCAAATCTACAGTTACTTCTCTTAAATACTCCACTAATTTATTGAAAGCCTGTACATCCACCCAATCATCACCATCAATTACTTTAAAGTATTTCCCTTTTGCAAGTTCCAATGCTTTATTTATGGTTGACCCATGCCCGCCATTTTCCTTTCGATGGAAACGTACAATATCTGGAAATCTATTTTGGTAAGCGTTTCCAATATTCGTAGTACCATCTGTGGATCCATCATCAACAATAATTATTTCCATCTCTCCAAGATATTTTGAGCTAATGAGTGAATCGATGCAACGATTGAGATACTTCTCAATATTAAAAGCAGGTATTGCAATAGTTAATAATTTCATGTAGATATAACCTCAATAATAATTCATCGAATAGATTTCTTTTTTTGAAATATATCAATTTATTAGATTATGTGTTTTTTGATTCACAAATAAACGTTAGAGCGTACTACTTAACCCTTTTAATAAAATAGCACCTTGTCCCTGACTTTGAGAAAAGCGAAATTTTGCTGGTCCGATATCATCTTCGCAAACATCAAAATAAAGTGCTTTCATACAGTAATCGAGAAATTCAATCCCAGTATTTGCAATACTAAGATCAATATAATACCTTCCTATACCGAGTACAGGAAGATCAACTTCAATTAAAAACCTGCTGCCCCCAATTTGAATTTGGTGCTCTAACTTTTGACTCATGCCAATAGGACAAGACGCAATTTCAAGTCCATCCGAATTCCGGAGAACAACTTCAAAAGATGCTTGACACTGCCTATCCGATACTACATTAAGCTGGATTATCAGTTTACCAAGATTATTATATGTAGTCTCAGGGATTTCATACATCCCCAACCAAGCCGATTCTATCATAACACTTTGTTGTTTATTACTTTTATATTTATTATCAATAGAAGTTGTGGTTTGTCCATAATATCGAGTAATAATGCTACTGATTTCTTCTACGGCCTCAATTCGCCCTTTTTGCAAATATATTCCTGAAGAGCACAACTCCTTAACTGCGCTCATATTATGACTAACAAATAAGACGGTTCTTCCTTGGTTTGTACTAATCTCTTTCATTTTACTCACAGCCTTCTTTTGAAAGCTTTGATCGCCAACCGCTAAGACTTCATCAGCAATCAAGATACTACTATCCAGATGTGAAGCAACGGCAAAAGCCAATCTGACATACATTCCGCTTGAATATCTTTTGACCGGTGTATCAATATGTTTCTCGATTTCGCTAAAATTTATTATTTCTTCAAGCTTTCTATCGATTTGACGCTTTTTCATACCAAGTATCGCACCATTCAAGTAAATATTTTCTCGTCCTGTTAGCTCACCATGAAACCCGGTTCCAACTTCCAGAAGACTTGATATTTTTCCCTTAATATATATTTCACCTTCAGTCGGAGCAGTGACCCTAGAAAGAATTTTTAATAAAGTACTTTTTCCTGCACCATTATGACCAACAATACCGACACGATCACCTTGTTTTAATTCAAAGTTCAAATCTTTCAATGCCCAGAAATGATCTTTATCACCTGCATATTTATCTGATCCAATTTTAGAATTTGGATCTTCCTTCCCATTTTTTAGCGCGTACCAGGTCTGAATGTCTTTCCAAAGTGTACCATTATTGATTACACCCAGACGATACATTTTCGAAATATGTTCTGCTCTGATTACTATGCTATTCATGTTTTTATGTCTTTTTCCTTAAACTACATCGATAAAATTTCTTTCATTTTGATTGAACATTAATAGGCCAACAATAAAAAATAACATTGTCAATCCAATACTATTAGCAACCATTATTGTTGACACATGCCCAGCCCCAAAAAACCAAATTCTGAAAAGCTCTATTGGTACACTTACCGGATTAACATAATTTACCCATGAAAACTCAATAGGAATCTGCGACATTGGATAAACTACAGGGGTAGCATACATAGCAAGTTGCAATGCAAAACTAATCAGGTGTTTCAAATCTCTATATTTCGTCGTCAACGACGAAATGATCATTCCAACACCTGTTCCAAGCATTGATAACCAAATAAAAAGAATAGGAAAAAGAATAAGTTCTAGCGCAGGCGTCAAAGAATTACTCGTGATAAGGTAATAGATATAAAAAAGCATTAACATAATAAACTGAACGAGAATTTTTGTCATATTGCTAAAAACATTGCTTATTGGAACGGTGAATCGTGGGAAATAAACTTTGCCGAATAAATTAGAATTATTAATAAATATATTACTAGCATCGTTGAAGCATCCAGCAAAAAAAGTCCATAGCATCGAACCCGAATAATAAAACAGAAGAAATGGTATACCGTCAGTTCCGATTTTTGCTAAATTCCCAAATACAAATGTATACATCATTGTAGAAAACAATGGATTTATAATTAACCATAGCGGTCCAAGTATTGTTTGCTTATATTGGGTTGTAAAGTCCCGTTTCACAAATAACCATACTAGATCTCTATACTGAATTAACTCTCGAATGCGTAAGTCTAAAAGTTTTCTTTTAGAGGTGATCACCAAATCCCATTTCGTATCTGTCATTTATTTGCCTTTGGAAAAGTTAAATTTGTATAATTAAACCAATTGTTGCTAAAACATTAATCAAAATAGAACTATGAGCATTTATCATATCCGGATTGTAAAGTGCATTATGAATGTCAAATAGTTCAACTTTACCTCGAAGGGATATTACATCCGTGAGTAAAAACAAAGTTTCAAAAGATAATCCATAAACAGCTTTAAACTTGTATTCGTTAAAACGTTTAATTTTGCCATTACCATTGTTATCAGTATTGATCTCTTCCCCAAAATTCATAAACCAAATGTAATCATTGTCAATATTTTGCCGAGAAAAATCGACTTTCACCAAACCCCAACTTGGTTTTATATTAACTGCTAGCGATTGAGCATTACCACCGGTTCCCATACCAGCACCAAGCCATTGACCACCATTTGTGTAACCTTGCTTTACTTGATGATGTGCATAAAAAGTAGTATTCCAGAGAAATTCATAATCTCTTGATGATTCAAGTTGTGAAAATTCAATATTTAAGGTACTAGGAATTCCTAGAAGTGAGATATTCTTTGACAACCCCCAATTATAAGCCTGAGCATGGAAGGGATATCTTATGAGCAAATCAACAGGACTACTAAAGTCATTCTTTGACCACTCCAAATACACTAGAAAACCATATTGAGGAATTAAATATGATATAGTTAATGAAAATCGCTGATCCCTTTCATCGCTCCCGGCTGATTCATCAATAAAAGGCCACAGAAGTGTAAAAATACCTACATAATCCATAGCATCCCATTTACTCAACATCGTTCGATGAAGCCCGAAGGTTAAGTTCTTCGCAAAGGGAGGCGCGTAGGAAAAGGTCACACCCGTCAACAAATTATGGTCATTGGATGAATCATTATCGAACCAATCTGATTCAGATAAATATCCCCAAAATGCGCGAGTTTCAAAGAGCCCTAAATCCCACCCCAACCACGGCAGGATAACTTCCGTCTTCCTCAAACCAATATCCGCTTTGGGGAAGGGCGGGGCGTTGTTCGACATGAGGATCGGGTTGATTTTCGCGGGGCCGAGCCAGATAGCCTGAGTACCAAAGCCAGCGGTTAGGGTTTTCCAGGAAAGGCGGATCTCGCTGTCGCCCCAGCTGAAGCCGCCGAAGGGATCGTCGCCGAAGCGCTGGGGGGCGTCGATATACTTTATACCGTAGTAACCGTACTCGGAGGCTTTCCCTGCGTATATGCCGTCTGATTCAGTCTCCGAATATGCAGGGGCCACGAAATCATACGGCAGGTTCTGAGAACCGTGGACCACGGGCTTGAAGGTGAGCTCTAACTTGGCGTCGCCAAAGGTGAGCTCCCCCCGGGCGCCCGCGGAGAGGCTCGCGTTGAAACCCCGTCCCTGCCAGAGGACGCCGTCGTTTTGACCGTAGGGAGCGGCGCTGTTGTAGGAAGTGAAAAGCTCGGGCCCGTAAACGCGGAAGGCGAAGCTATCGCTCACCCGTCTCATCGACCCCAGATTATTGCCTGCCCAGGGGTGATCGCCTAGATCTGAGGTGTCCCAAACGGAATCGGAAAGGGTTCGGTAGTTGAGATAGGGCCTTTCGAGGGAGCCGTTCAGGGCGAGAAATTCGTAGTAGTTTTCTTCCGTCGAGAGGAGGGACACCTGGGCCGAAATAATTCCCGCCCCGCAGGCAAGCAGGACGATGGGGAGAAGGATGCCGCGAAATCCGGCTAGGGACAGACTTAAGCCAAATATCGAAGGGGCCGGACTTTTGACGTGAGGGGACAATAAAACCATCCTTTACTTAGCGACCTTCGTTTCGATCGCGCCGCCAAAACCCGCGAAGAGGGAGCCTATCACCTCCGCGGCGCGGTCGTCCGCTTCCTTGAGGAAGCCCGTGGCCTCAAGCTCCGAGGCTACCTTGTCGCGGAAGGCCGAGATCTCCTGAATCTTCAAATCCGTGGAGATGGGCACGAAAAGATTCCGCTTGAGATCCCAGATCCTGATGCTGCTCACGTCGACTTCGTTGGACACGATCGACGAGGGGGGCAGGGCGATCCGTACCGTATCGGAGGCTCGGTCCCAAACCGCGTGAACCCCGGAGACGTCGGCGATGCCCGCCTTGACGACCCCCGAGAACCTCACCAGGGAGGAACTCGTTCCCCCGATGAGGAATTTGCGGTTGAGTTCCATCACGTCGGTGTAGCGGTATTCCAAGACGGACAACTCCGCGATTCTCTCGACCACCGTAGAGGCGAGGTTGTCGAAGGCCTCCCGGCGCCGTTTTTCCTCCGCTGCCCGGGCGGCGCGGCCCGCGGCGAACCAGGTAAAACCCAGGACCGCGAGAGCCAGGGCCAAAGCGAACGCCGCCCTGAGGGTCAAGGTTTTAAGTCCTACCGGCTTTGCCCGCGGTTTCGCCATCGGCTTACTGGCCCACCGCGAAGTAGAGGAATCCCGCCGCCTCGACGTCGGCGCGGCGGTACACGTTGCGGAGGTCGAAGAAGACCGGCTTCGTGACGGTTGACTTGACCCGCGCGAGGTCCAGGTTGCGGTACTGGTTCCACTCGGTCATGAGCACCACAGCGTCGGAGCCTTTCATGGCGTCCCACTCGTCGTCGCAAAAGGCGACCGAATCCTTCACGGCCTCGAGGCGCCAGGAGGCTTCCTTCACCGCGGCGGGATCGCAGGCGCGGATCTTGGCTCCCTTGGCGGCAAGGCCCTCTATGATGGTGATTGCCGGGGCCTCACGCATGTCGTCGGTATTGGGCTTGAAGGCGAGGCCGAGAACCGCGAAGGTCTTTCCCTTGAGGCTTCCCGCGCCGCCCATGCCAGACTCGATCTTGTCCACCATCTTGAGCTTCTGCCTCTCGTTCACGTCGATGGTGGTTTCCACGATAGAAAGGGGAGAGCCGTGGTCGCGGCCGATGCGGGCCATGGCCTGGGTATCCTTCGGGAAGCAGCTTCCGCCGTAACCGGGGCCGGGGTGAAGGAATTTCCCGCCGATGCGTCCGTCCCGCCCCATGGCCTTGGCCACGTCCTGCACGTTGGCCCCGACCTTTTCGCAGAGGTTCGCCACCTCGTTGATGAAGGTGATCTTCACCGCCAGGAAGGCGTTGGAGGCGTACTTGATCATCTCGGCGGTCTCGACGTTAGTCTCGATGTAGGGGGTCTCGCCGATGTACAGGGCCCGGTACACGTCCTTCATGAGGCCCTTCGCGCGGTCGCTCTCGGCGCCGATGACCACCCGGTCGGGGTGGGTGAAATCCTGAACCGCGGAGCCTTCCCGGAGGAACTCGGGATTGGAGACCACGTCGAAACCGTAGCCCGCCGCCTCGCCGCCCCGTTTGGCAAGCTCCTCGGCGATCCAGGCTTTGACCTTGCGCCCGGTTCCTACGGGAACCGTGCTCTTGTCCACGATAACCTTGTAGCCGTTCATGGCTCGGGCCACTTCCCGGGCCACCGCCTCCACGTACTTGAGGTCCGCGCTCCCGTCGTCCGCCGGGGGGGTGCCTACGGCAATGAAGACTACGTCGCTCTTTCGGACCGCGTCGGCCATGTCGGTGCTGAATGAAAGCCTGCCGGAGGCTACGTTGCGGATTACCACGTCGTCGAGGCCGGGCTCATAGATGGGAATGCCCCCCTTACGGAGGGTCTCGATCTTCGCGGCGTTGTTGTCCACGCATACGACGGTGTTGCCGAAATCGGCGAGGCAGGCCCCGGAAACGAGGCCGACGTAGCCGGTGCCGGCTACAGCGATTGTTGCCATAGTTTTTTCTCCTTGTACCATTGGGTGAATTCGCGAAGCCCCTCGGAAAGGGGCGTTGAGGGTTTCCAGCCGAAGTCGCGCTCCAGGGAGACCGTGTCCGCGGCGGTCATATACACGTCCCCTGCCTGCATGGGCAGGAATTTCTTTTTAGCCTCGACCCCGAGGAGACCCTCCAGGGTCGAGATGAAGGCGTCCAGGCGGACGGGATCGGAATTGCCGATGTTGTAGACCCGGTAAGGCGCGGTGGAGCGGTCGGGGGAGACGGGGCTTCCGGTCCCGGAAGCCGCCGAGGGAAGGGCGGGACGGTCCGCGATCATGATGACCGCCTTGACCACGTCATCGATATAGGTGAAGTCCCGCATGAGGTCGCCGTGGTTGTAGATCTCGATTTCCCTTCCGGAGGTGATGGCCTCGGCAAACTTGAAGTAGGCCATGTCGGGCCTTCCCCAGGGGCCGTAGACGGTAAAAAAACGCATCCCCGTAACGGGCAGGCCGTAGAGGTGGGCATAGGTGTGCGCCATGAGCTCGTTGGCCCGCTTGGTGGCGGCGTAAAGGCTCACGGGGTGGTCCACGGGATCGGTTTCCGAAAAGGGTACCTTGGAATTAAGGCCGTAAACGGAAGAACTCGAGGCGTAGGCTAGGTGGGGGATTTTATGGTTCCGGCATTCCTCGAGAACGTTGAGAAAGCCGTCCAGGTTGCTCGCGGCGTAGGCCCGGGGGTTGGTGATGCTGTAGCGAACCCCCGCCTGGGCGGCGAGGTGAATGACGCTGTCGAATCGGTGGGAAGAAAAGACCGCCGAGACGAGGCCTGAGTCCTCGAGGTTGCCGCGGTAGAATTTCCAGCGGGGTTCCCCGGCCGCCGCTGGAAGCCCTTCGGCGAGGGCGTTGAGGGACGCGAGGCGGGCCTCCTTGAGGTCTACCCGATAGTAGTCGTTTACTGAGTCGAAGCCGATTACGGTATGGCCTTCCCTGAGCAAACGGCTTGCCACGTGAAATCCGATAAAGCCCGCCGTGCCGGTGACGAGGTAGGTCATTCGAGGCCCTTCCTTTTCATGGCCTGGAGGGCGTCCTTCACGAGGTTCGTTTCCCCCTTTCGGGCCACCAGGGCCTTGCCGTTCCGGATCACGACGATGAGGTCATCCACGCCGCACAGGGCCACGGGTATGTCCGACTGGACGTAACAGCCCCGGGATTCCACGGGAAAGGCGTTTTCGCTCAGGGACTCTCCGTATTTCGCCAGGGAATCCCAGGTTCCCACGTCGTCCCAAAGGAAGGTGGACTGTACCGTCACGGAACGCTCGCACTTTTCGCTCACCGCGTAGTCGATGGAAATGGAGGGGCTGTTCGCGTAAGCCTCGTCGAGGCCGGAAAAGGATGCCATTACCTTTACGCCCCCTCGTTCCTCCAGTTCCACGCTCTCGCCGGTGCCCTCAAAGGCGTGCACGATCTCGGGGGCGTGGCGGGAGAGCTCCTCCAGGTAAAAATCCGCCCTGAAGGCGTAGAGCCCGGAATTCCAGAAGTAGTGGCCGTCCTCAAGGTACTTCTTTGCCCGGTCGGAATCGGGCTTTTCCCGGAAGGACTCCACCCGGTAGGCGGCGGTTTCGTCTTCCAGGGGGCTGTGCACGGGACTTCCGGCCTTCACGTAGCCGTAACCCGTTGCGGGATAGGCGGGGGGAATCGAGAAGGAGACGAGATAGCGCTCCGAGGAATACCAGGAGGCGGTCCGGGCGTCGCGAATGAAGGAGTCTTCGGGCTTGATGACGTGGTCGCTCGCCATGAGAAGCACGTTGACGGGGGTCTTGCGGTCCAGGGAAAGGAGGTAGCGGGAAACCCAGGCGATGGCGGGGGCGGTATTCCTACCCGCGGGCTCCCCCATGACCAGGATCCTTGAAAGCAGGGCAGGGTCCCCGAGGCGTTCCGAAAGGGCCCTGGCGTCTTCCACCACGGCGTCTACCCAGTCACTGCGGGTAGCCACGACAATGAGGCCCTCCACGTCGAGGGCCCGGGCCCGGCGAAGGGCGGACTGCAAAAAGCTTTCTCCCCCCTCGACTGCCATAAACTGCTTCGGCTTCTGGGCCGTGGACACGGGCCAAAGCCTTTCCCCGGACCCGCCCGCTAGAATCAATACGTCGGTAAACATCGTTCCTTACGCCTCGGTGGATAAAAGATCGTAGATATGAACGGACCTGGCCCCGTTGCCGCTTTCCGCGGGCAGGGGGTGGTTCTCCGATATGAACACGAAGGAGCCCCCGGGTATATCCGAGGCCTGATCGGTTTGAAGGTACTGCAAGCCCGCGTTTCCCGCGGCGTACTCGACGATGAAGTCGAGATCGCTCCGGCCGAGGAGCACGATGGAGGTAAAGCCCCTCTCCCGGGCGTCCCGGGCGATGCCGATGATCGTCTCCTTGTAGGTTACCACCTTTTTCATGGTGCGCTTAAGGTAACGGTAGGTCCTTTTGGCGAGCTCGTTCATCCCCTCGGGGGTGAGAACGTAGCTCACGTTTCGGGAAGATATCTTTTGAATGACGATAAAGCCCTTTTGGCTGAGTCTTTTCAGGAGGACGTTAGTCATCCCCAGGGAAAGGTTGATTGCCCTGGAAAGGTCCCGCTGGCTGATGTCGCCCTGGCGTTCCGTGAGGTCTTTAATGCTTGTAAGCAGGAGAAATTCCGAGTCTTGTTCCATGATAATCGATGGGTAAGGGGTGGGGAGGGTGGAAGTCCCTTCGTTGATGGAACCGCCGAAACAGGTTTCCACCCCGGTAAGGAACGTTTGTTCAAAACATGAACAGATTATCATAGGCTCAACGTCGTGGCAAGGGCAATGGTTACAAATATATCCCGATGTGTTATGATTATCCTGATTACATAACCATTATCCCCTAAGGAGAAGCGTATGCCGGTCGCACCGCACATCACCGAGGCCATGGCCTCATCGTCGTTCATTCGCCGCATGTTTGAGGAGGGAATTCTCCTAAAATCGCGCTTTGGCGCCGATCAGGTCTACGATTTCAGCATCGGGAATCCCGATCTGGAGCCTCCCGAAAAAGTTGCCCTCATGCTAAAGGAGATGGGCGCTTCCCCCCAGAAGGGATGCCACGGCTATATGCCTAACGCGGGGTATCCCGAAACGAGATCGGCCATGGCGGCCAAGGTTTCGGCGGAACAGGGCGTTGCCCTGGATCATTCCAGGATCGTCATGGGGGTAGGGGCCGCCGGCGCTATGAATGCGGTTCTCAAGGCGGTGCTCTCTCCCGGGGACGAAGTGCTGGTGAGCGCCCCCTTTTTCCCCGAATACGCCCACTACGCGCGCAATCACGGGGGGAACCTCCGCACCGTTCCCTCGAAGGATGACTTCTCCCTGGACGTGGGCGCCATCGAGGCGGCCATCTCGAGCCGCACCGCCGCGCTCATTATCAACTCGCCGAACAATCCCACGGGAAAGATCTATACCAGGACCGACATTGAGGGGCTTGCGGCGGCCCTGAAGCGCTCCAAGGAAAGAACCGGCCGCTCGGTGATCCTCATCGCCGACGAACCCTACCGGGAGGTGGTTTACGACGGAAGGGAGGTGGCCCCGGTATTCCCCTCGTGGCCCGACTCGGTGATCGTCTCCTCTTTCGCGAAAAACTTGAGCCTTCCCGGGGAACGGATCGGCTACGCGGCGGTCAATCCCGCCAGTCCCGACGCCCAGGGGCTCACCGACGCGATCATCTTCTGCACCCGGGTTTTAGGCTTCGTCAACGCCCCGGCGACCTTTCAGAGAATCGTGGCCCAGTGCTGGAACGAGAAGGTGGACTATTCCTCCTACCTCAAGCGGCGCAACCTCCTCACCGGGATCCTGGACGAGGCCGGCATCGAGTATTCCCTGCCGGAGGGGGCCTTTTACCTCTTTTGCAGGGTTCCCGAGCGGCAGGCGACCTCCGGGGATTCGGGAAACGACGGGGCCTTTTGCGAGCACCTCAAGGGCAAGCGCATCCTGGCGGTCCCCGGGAAGGGCTTCGGAAAGCCGGGCTGGTTCCGCCTGGCCTACTGCGTTTCGGAAAAGAGTATAACCCTCTCGCGGGAAGCCTTTAAAAGCGCGAGAATGGAATGGTAGACCCAAGGACAGGAGGTTTCGGCCTATGAAGATATTGATGGTAACCAGCGAGGCGGTGCCCTTCGCGAAAACCGGCGGCCTCGCCGACGCCGTGTCGGCCCTGTCGGGAGCCCTGGGAGCTGCGGGGCACGACGTACGTATCGTGATGCCCCGGTATTACCGCATCGACCGTTCCAAGCTCGAGCCCATTCCGGGCCCCATGGGAGTCCACCCGGGCTACCAGGAAATCTGGACCGGGGTATATACGGCAAAGCTTCCCGGCACCGAGGTTCCGGTTTACTTCGTCGATCACGAGCAAAGCTACGGCCGGGACGGCATTTACGGGGTTCCCGGGGAAACTGACTTCAACGACAACCCCCAGAGGTTTTCCCTCCTGGCCCACGCCTCCTTCCAGCTGTGCAGGAAACTGGACTGGTATCCCGACATTATACACGCCCACGACTGGGCGGCGGCCCTGCCGGTGATCCTCCTGAAGTTCAACGAGCGGCACGGGAAATTCTCCAAGACCGCGAGCGTCTTCACGATCCACAACATCGGCTATCAGGGGGTGTACGGCAAGCACCTCTATCCGTACACCGGGCTCGGGTGGGACAATTTCTACGCCGCGGGCTTCGAGGACTGGGACCGCATGAATTTCCTTAAGGCGGGCATCATATCCGCGGACAAGCTCACCACGGTGTCTCCCACCTATGCCCGGGAGATTCAAAACCCCGAATACGGCTTTCGGATGGACGGGATTCTCCGCTACCGGTCGCCGGACCTGTCGGGTATCCTCAACGGGGTGGACACCGAGGTCTGGAACCCCGCCAAGGACAAGCTGATCGCGCAAACCTACGACGCCAAGAGCCTTCAGAAGAAGGCCGCCAACAAGGAGGCCCTCCAAAAGCGCATGGGCCTCCCGGTGGACGGCGACGTGCCCGTCATTGGCATCGTGACGCGCCTGGTTGACCAAAAGGGGGTGTCCGAGCTCTTCGGTCCCACCTACGGCTCGGCCCACCGCATCTGCACCGAAATGAAGCTCCAGATGGTGGTTCTCGGGGCGGGTGAGCTGTGGTGCGAGCACGAGCTTCAGGCCCTGAACCGGAACCTGCCCAACTTCGCGGCCTACATCGGGTACGACGAGTCTTTGAGCCATCTGATCGAGGCGGGCTCGGACTTCTTCCTTATGCCCTCCCGGTACGAGCCCTGCGGGCTCAACCAGATGTACTCCCTCATCTACGGGACCCTCCCGATCGTGCGAAAGACCGGCGGACTCGCGGACACGGTGGAAAACTACAACGAGGCCACCGGAGAGGGAACGGGCTTCGTTCTCGAGAACCTTACGCCCCAAAGCATCTACGATACCGTCGGCTGGGCGGTGTACGCATGGTACAACAAACGGGAACATATCGACGCCATGAGGAAACGTGGGATGAGCCGGGATTTCGGCTGGAACGTGTCCGCAAAGGCCTATGAAGAAGTATACCGGGATGCCCTGGAATCCCTGGAGGAAAACTGATGTTCAAGTATATCAAGGGCTTTTTCACGGCCCTCAACGCCAATGCCCATCCGGGCGATCTAGCCCATGCGGCTGCCATGGGCCTGCTTCTGGCCCTGGTCCCCCGGGGGAATCTCCTGTGGATCGTTCTTTTCTCGTTGCTCCTGTTCGTGCGGGTTAACAAGGGAACCCTGTTTCTCTCCCTGATCCTGCTTTCCTTCGTCAGCCCCCTTCTGGACGGAATCCTTGATTCTCTCGGATACGCCATCCTTACCCTCCCGGCCGCCCAGCCCTTGTTCGTCTCCATGATAAACGTTCCCTTCCTGGGGCTTACCCGCTTCAACAACACCCTTGTAGCCGGGTCCCTCGCCGCAGGAATCGCCGCCTACGCTCCGGCATACTTTCTCGTCCGGTTTCTCGTCAAGCTCTACCGCGACAAGCTCCAGTCTAAGATCGTAAACAGCAAGGCTTATAAGATGCTCTGCAATCTCCCGATCATCAAGCAGATCATCGCCGCGCCGAGCCTCGGGGAGGTCATAAAATGAAAGCGCCGAAACCCTTCAACAAAAGGCTCACCGAGAAGGATTACGCCAAGAAGGTCCTGAAAAGGCTGCACATTCAGGGAGACCGGGAGTTTATCGAAGGTCTTTACGAGAATGAAACGGATGAAAAGACCGGCAAGGCGTATCGGGTATTCGCCGCTTCCCGGGTAACCGAGAAGGCAGACGTAAAGCGGGTCAACAAGATCGCGAAGGAACTGCGAAAGCAAAAGGGCCGAATCAACGTCGGCTCGATTCTGGCGGCGGCGGTACTCCTCGCGGCGGTATTCCTTACGCTCTTCGTGTTCAGGAATCAAATCGCCCGGGCCGTGATCGTCGGGTCGATCGAGAACGCCGTCGGCGCGCGGTGCGATCTTGAGGAGGTGGACTTCAACATCCCCGAAGCCCGGTTTATGGTGAAGGGGCTCGCGGTGGCGAACCGGGAAAGGCCCATGACCAATCTGGTCGAAATTCCCGACGCGGAGTTTCACCTCGACATGCTCTCCCTCTCCCGCGGAAAGGTTCACGTGATTCGGGCGGCGGTAAACCGCGTAGCCTGGAATACGGAGAGGACCGTTTCTGGTGCCCTGCCCCCGGACCGCGAAAAGGCGTGGTTAGAGCGTCAGGCCGCGGCGAAAGCCAATGAAAGCGCCAATCAAACCGAGGAGGGGCGTAAAGACGCCCCGGCGGCAAAGTCTCCCGTAGACCTGGAGTCCGGTTTCTCGGCGGTAACGGACATGCTCGACCCGAAAAAGATACTTGACGCGGAGATGCAGAACCTTGCCCTCCCGGGAGTCGTCGCCCAGGTGAACCAAGAACTGCCGGCCCTTACAGAAAAATGGACCGCCAAGAACAGGGAGCTGAAAACCCAGGGAGATTCGGCCATAGCCGCGGGAAAGGTTGTAACCTCGATTAAACCGGAGAGCCTCAAGACGGTTCAGGAAGTTCAGGCCGCCCTTGAGGTCGTAAAAAAATCTTCCCAGTCGATCAACGACGGAGTGCGGGCCGCAAAGGCCGCCGGCGATGAGCTCAAGGTCGATGCCGCGCGGGCCCAGAGCCTCTCGAAGGAGGCCGAGGGGGCCTATAAAAGCGATGCCAAGCGTCTTTCGGAGCTTACCTCGACGATAAGGGCAGCGAACCTCGAGACCGGTACAAAGGTTCTTTCCTCCGCCTTCCAGACCTTCGCGTCCGCCGCCCTCGGAGACCTCTATCCCAAGGCGGAGAGGCTTCTGGGGATGGGGGTTAAGCTGCAGCAACGGTCTAAAAAACAGAAAGCCGTTTCTTTGAAAGAAAAGTCCGGCGCCCTTTCCCGCGCTTCCGGCAGGACCCTTTCCTTCGGCGTGGGAGCGGCTCCCCTGATACGCGTGAAGGACCTGGAACTGAGCGTGGATACCCCGGGTCTCTCGGGGGGAGGAAACCTGCAGGAGCTTACGGACGATCAGGACCTTAACGGAAAGCCCTCGCTCTTTGCCCTCAATTTCAGCCACGGGTCCATGTCCGAACAGGTGGAAGGCAGTTTTGACCTTCGGGATTCCGCTGAGTCCGCCCTGAAGGGGAACTTTACCGCCAAGGGCTACCGGGTATCCGTCGGCGGTTCTTCGGCGCCGGGGGTTCCCTCGGTCAGGGGCACTCTTGAGGCCCAGGGCAGCTTCAGGATCTCCCGTTCCGGGGACGCGGAGGCAACCGCAAAGGTCGTTCTCCCCGACGCGGACATCGAGGTGAAACCCTTCGATCCCGCGTGGATATTCAGCGCCTACAGGGACGTCCTCGGTTCCATGAAACGCCTGGATGCCCGCGTCGATGCGGCCTTTCCCCGCTCCGGCACGCCGGACATCAGGATCGACACCGAGGCCGACGCCGTTCTCGGGGCCGCCATCGCCTCCAGCGCGAAGGCCCGCATTGAAGGCATAAAGAAGGAAGTCGCCAAGGAGGCGAACGCCTATTTGGCGGCGCAAAAGAACGCCTATGCGCCCCAGATAGCGAAGTTCACATCCCTGACCGGGATAACCCCCGGTATGGCGAATGATATTTTGTCCTATGAGAACGCCGCGGAGAAAAAACAGGCGGAGCTGGAAAAAAGGATCAAGGACATAGCCGACGCCAAGGTAGCGGAGGCTAAGGCCGAGGCCGACGCGGCGGCGGCGGAAGCCAAGAAGGCCGCCGACAAGGCTGCCCAGGAAGCCGCCAAAAAGGCGGCGGACTCGGTCAAGAAACTCTTCTAAGAAAAAGGCCCTCCCGGGTTGTCCGGAAGGGCCTTTTTTTTATTGCCTGCCTGGGCGGAAAGCTTATTGCACGGAGAGGTCCACTAGATCCGTGGCCCGAAAAAGCTTCACCGTTCCGTTCGAGGTTTGGGCCAAAACGCCCTTATCGGTGACGGTTATAACCGTGGAATCGAGCACCTGGATGGTTGTTTTGGCCTTAACCGCCAAGTTCGCGTCAAACCGGGCCAGCGAAAAGCCCGAGGATCCCTCCACGACGGCATAGTAGTCGTTTCCGCCCCTCACGAGCATGCTTGCCTCCGCGATGGCGTCGCTGCCTTCCTTGAGAACGTCCAGGGTATTCGGGTCTATCAGCACGAGCTTTACCGTGGCGTTTCCGCCCTTTTTGCCCGCTACGGCCATCAGACCGCTGCCGGTATCAACCAAGGTGCGGTTTCGCACGCTGTTGAGGGAAGAGGTTTTCAGCACCTTGCCCGTGTTCAAGTCGACCAAAAGGAGTTCCGCCAGGTAGCTTTTCGGGTCGATGATGCGGAGGGCCCAGGCGGGGCTGGATTCGGCCAGGGCATTCTTCTCTGCCTGAGCCGCTTCGGCAGCCTTCTGATCCACCTGTTTCTGCACGTCCGAAGCGATGTCCTTCCGTTCGGTTTGGGCTTCCTTTGTCTTGGTATCCGCGATTTTTTGGTCCTCGGCGGCGGTTTTCTCGCTCTCGGCGATGGACGCCTTGGTTTCAGCGAGGGCCTGTTCCTTGGCCTCGGCGGCTTCCTTCTTCTCAGCCGCGGCGGCGGCGGCATCGGCAGCCTGTTTTTGGGCGGCCGCGTCGGAGGGGTTCTTCTCGGCGGTTTTTGCGGCCTCGTCGGCTGCCTTGGCGGCGGCGGCGGCCTCGGTCTTGGCGGCGGCCAGTTCCTTTTCCGCCTGAGCGGATTCGGCCTTGGCGGCGGCGGCCTCTTTCTGGGCCGTTTCCGCCCGGTCCTGGGCGGCGGCGGATTCCCGTTCCTTAAGGTCTACCATGTCCTTTCGGGTGTCCACCGCGGCATTGGGATCTTCCTTCATCTTTCCGACTACCTCGGGAGCTGTGAGCGAGGAGGTATCCACGGAACTTAGGGTTCCCGCCAAGCGGGGATTCGATAGGGGAACGACGATTTGGGTCTTTCCCGGCCACTCGTCGTACCGCAGGGAAAGGCCTACCTTATCGGCGGTCAGGTAGTTCATGACCACCGGTTTGTACCTGGCCTTGAAGGACTCCAGTTTTCCCCGGTTCACCGCGTTGTACACGGTGACGAAGACCGCCAGGGTAGAGGCGTCCTTGGCCGAATAGCCGTAGGCCGCGGCGAGATATCCCGCGAGGATGCGCCTCACGTTGTCTATGTGGTCCACAGCGGCGGCGGAGCCGATGATCAGAATGTCCGCGTCAAAACCCTTTTCCGCCGCGGGGTCCAGGGCGTGGATGATGCGGTATCGGGAAGAATCCCCCGAGGAAAGCGAAGAAAGGAGGGTGGAACCCAGTTCCGTACCTATGCCGAGAATCTCCGAGGCCGTACTGACCACGTCCTGGGGACCGCTGTAGTTGATGAACCTTACCGCGTCCGCCTGGGCTGTTTGGAGCTCCTGGCGGTCCACTTCCAGCGCGAAGGCCTGAACTGCAACGAACGCGAGCGCCAAAAGCGCGGTCACTACCTTTTTCATCGACTTCTCCTCTAGGGTATATCGGTTATCATTGTACTATATTTCCGAGAACCTGTCGCGCGTATTTGCGGACTCCCTGGTCGTAGGGCTCCCGGGTATAGGCAGCCAGAAGGCTCACGTATTCCGCGGCGGCTTTGCCCGATGAATACCGGATAAGGGCGTACAATGCGTCGCAAACCGCCCTCGCCACGGCAGCGTTGCCGGTTCCCGCCTCCCGCGCGATTCTCAAGACCGAGTCCGATACGGCCCCGGATCCGTCGCTTCCGCCCGCCGCGAGGCCGTATAACAGTCCCAAGGAGTAGGTTTCGCCGGGGGATCGGGCCGATTCCTCCGCCAGGAAACCGCGGTATTCCGACGATCCCAGCTGGCCTAGGAGGCTTGCTGCCCGAGCCCGTTCGGTTTCGTAAAACCCCTCCCGGACGTTAGGGAAGGAGAGTGCGCTAAGGATTCTATTCCGGGCGATAGAGGCCAGGGCACGGGCCCATCGGGGCTCGTCGGGGCCGGCGAGATCGGAAAGGCTTCCCCCTTTCCCTGTTCCCGCCTCCAGGGCTGCGCCGACCTCGGCGAAGAGGGAGGCTACTTCCTCCACCGAAGGGTGGGCCTGCCAGTAGGCCTCTTCCGAAACGCCCGTGAGAATGCCGTAAGCCCCTTCCGCAGTCTTCCCCGTACCCGCGCCCAAACGGCGTTCTCCAGCCCAGGCGCTGATCTGCCATCCCCCACCGGCGGAGTAGAGGGTGCCGTCGCTTCCGATGGCAGCCCCCGAGGGGCTCGGGGGATAGGACATGGACCAGGTTAGCGCGCCGGAATCCGAAAGGGAGCAGGAAAAGCCGCTGGAAACCGCCACGAATTGGCCGTATTCCCTTCGAAGCCGCGCGTCCTCGGGCACCGGAGAACCCACGCTGAGCCTCCAGATCCCGGCCCCGTCGGTTACGTTGACCCCTTCGGCGGTGCCGTCGGCTCGAAGAATCGCCAGGGTTCCTCCGTGGGAGACCAGGGCCCGCGGGACAGTTCCCCCGTCGAGGGTCCACACCCGGTCGCTGCCCCTCTTGCCCGAACGGTCCCGCACGTTCCAGGCTTCAACCCTGCCCGAGGAGTAGCCTGAGGCGAAACCGAAGGGCAGCGCCGCCAGGCTGACGGGAGGTTCCCCAAGGTCGATTCGTTCCAGATTCGATCCGAAGGGACTGATTCTGAAGAGGGTTCCCCCTTCGCAGGCGAGAAGCAGATCCCCGTCGCCGGTCTCGCCGACAACCCCCGTAAAGGGAACGGGAAGGATTGTCCGCCACAGGGTTAGGCCGTTGGCGGCCACGCACAGGACTCCATCCCTGAAGGGTATGAAGACCCGGCCGTCCCGGCCGGGTACGGGGTCGGCGAGGGGAGGTACGCCTGAGGAAACCCTCCATAACTGATTGCCGTCGGGGCTGAAAAGGGTATAGGTACCGGGCTCGCTTACCGCCAGGAGACAGTCCCCGCTAAGGACTGCCGCGTAGGGCAGGGGCTTTCCGCTCACGTGGCGGCTCCAAAGGAAGGAACCGTCCCGGTCCACGCAGGTGACGGACCGGTCGTCGCATACCGTTACCGAACGGTTTCCCAGGGCCAGGGGCCCCGCGACGGGGGAGCCGGAGAGGACCCGGGTCCATCTAGGACTCTCCGCGGAGAGCCCCAAGGCGCACATCAGCAGCGCCCCCCGGAGAAGGGCTGACCTCATCGTATGAACCGCCCGTATACCTCGGCGTGATGGGTTTGGGGATAAAAGTCGTAGAGGGATGCCTCCGAGAGAGTAAAACCGCCCGCCTCGAGGAGCGCCGCGTCCCGGGCGAAGGTAACCGGGTCGCAGGAGACGTAGCGGATCTCGGGGATCCTCGAGGAGATAAACCACTGGAGAGCCTCCCTGGCTATACCCTGCCTGGGCGGATCGACGACGGCCAGGTCGAAAGAACCCGAAGCGGCTGGATGAGAAGGCCATTGCCCGTCGGGCACCGCGCACAGCTCCAGCGCTTCCCGGGGGAGCGCCACGTTCTCCCGGGCGTACTCCAAGGCTCCCCCGTTGTGCTCGACCAGTACGGAACGGGAAATGGCCGGGGCCGCAAAGGCGGAGAAGGTTCCCACCCCCGCATAGAAATCAAGAAGGGAGGTCCCGCTTTTAATATCGCCCGTTACCGCCTCAAGCAGGAGCTCCAGCAGGGGAAGATTCGACTGAAAAAAACCCCGAACGTCAAAGGCAAGTTCCCTTCCGCCCACCGCGGCCACCGCCCTGGGCAGGGTCCCCTCGTGAAAGAGGCGGCCAGCGGAATAGAAGGCGTGGAACCGGATTTGATCCTCCCGATCCCGGGGAGTCCGTGCCCCCCTTCTGGAAGATGAGCCCCGGCGGGAGGGGGACCTGCCCCCCGCGTCCGAAGCCCCTCCAATGGATTCCAATCCCGCCATGGCCCGCGTAATGGTTCCGTCCAAAAGGGCGTCTCTCAAGCCCTCCACAAGGACGGGACAGTCGTGGACGGTTACGATTTCGCCCGATCTAGCGGCGCTGAAGCCCGGTAAACCGTCGGGGGACCGGTGGAACTGGGCTCGGCTACGGTATCCCCAAAACTCTCCCGTGACGAGAGAAATCTTCCCCTCAAAGGACGAACCCGCCCGGTGCAAGGAATCCGCGAAGACCGCGGCGCGAAGCTCCGCCTGGTAGTTTCCGTCGGCCATTTGGAGGGAACAGCCGCCGCACTGGCCGAACAGGGGACATGGGGGAGTTACCCTGCGGGGTGACTTTTCCAGGAGGTTGACGATCCGTCCCCTGGAGTAATCCCGCCTATCCTCGACAATCTCTATTTCAGCGGTTTCCCCGGGTAAAAGGTAGGGCACGAACACCGCCTTTCCCCCGATTCTTCCGAGGGCAGCACCCCCGGCAACCGTTTTTTCTGCTATAATGACCATAACGCTCAGTATAGCATGAAGGGAGACTTTCGATCATGACCACCGATACCCAGAGTTTCACCGCTAGCGACGGAAAAAGCCTCGCCCTGCACCGATGGCTTCCCGAGGGAAAGCCGAAAGGGGTTATTCAAATTGCCCATGGGATGATGGAATTCGCCCGGCGGTACGACCTGTTCGCCCAGCGGGCCGCGGAGAGGGGCTGGGCCGTTATCGCCCACGACGCGAGGGGCCACGGTGAAACCGCGGGAAACCTGGAAGCCCTCGGGCATCTCGACGAAGCCGGCGGCTTCGAGCGTTCGGTGGAAGACTTAAGGGAGATAACCCTGAGCATAGGGACCGAATGGCCTCTCCTGCCGATCGTTCTCCTGGGCCACTCCTACGGATCCTTCCTTTCCCAAATGTATATCGAGCGTCACGGAGACTTGGTTGCCGCCTGCGCCCTTTCGGGAACCCGGGGCCCGGATCCCCTGGAGGTCGCGGGAGGGCGGTTTCTCGCGGGTCTCATGGCGGCCCTCGGAATGCGCTCCCGCCGATCGCCCCTTCTCTTTACCATGAGCTTCGCCCCCAATAACGGGAGGATCGCGAATCCGCAAAGCCCGAACGCATGGCTGTCCAGCGACGGCGAGGAAGTGGCCCGTTACGACGCCTCCCCCTGGTGCGGCTTCATGCCCACCGTGGGCTTTTGGTCCAACCTCATGAAGGGCCTTTCCGTTATCCACCGCAGGGAGGAGATTGAGGGGATCCCGAAAGACCTGCCCCTGCTGCTCTTCGCCGGGTCCGAGGATCCCGTGGGCAAATACGGCAAGACCATCGACGGCCTGGAAAAACTATACCGAAGGGCCGGAATACGGGACCTCACCCGGAAAACCTGGGAAGGGGGCAGGCACGAGATGTTCCAGGAGATGCGGAGGGAGGAAGCGATCGCCCACGTGCTTGACTGGATGGAGGACCGCGTGGGTTCCCGCGCGCGCTTCCATTGACAGAGCGGGCTTTTCCGTAGAAAATATAGGCACATGTTAACGAGGTACAGCCCCGACTCCCGGGGCAGGGCGGTCCGTTCCGCCCTTATCTATACGAAAAACGAACACGGAATTAACAAAGACCATATCGATCCCGAGGCTATCCGCGTGATCCATCACCTGCGGTATCACGGCTTTGAGGGCTACATCGTCGGCGGGGCGGTACGGGACCTGGTGATCGGGAAGACGCCCAAGGATTTCGACATCGTCACCAACGCGGAACCCACCAAGATCAAGCGGCTGTTCCGAAACTCCCGCATCATCGGCAAACGGTTCCGCCTGGTTCATATCTTCTTCGGCCCCAAGATCTTTGAGGTTTCCACCTTCCGCTCCCTGGCGGACGGCACCACGGGCAATAGCTTCGGCACCATGGACGAGGACGTGCAGAGAAGGGACTTTACCCTGAATGCCCTCTACTACGACCCCATCAAGGAACAGGTGATAGACTATGTCGGCGGCATCAAGGATATCAGGGCCCGACGGATTGAGCCCGTTATCCCCCTGAAAAAGATATTCAAGGACGATCCGGTCCGCATGCTTCGGGGCATCAAGTACGCCGCCTCCACGGGATGCCGCATTCCCTTCCTCCTCGGCAGGTCCCTAAGAAAGTCGGCGCCCCTCCTTCAGCCGGTTTCGCCCTCCAGACTCACGGAAGAGATCATAAAGATACTCAACAGCGGCCGGTCCCGGGAAATTGTCGAGGAAGCCCTGAAATACGATTTATTCATGTACCTTCAGCCCGGCGCCGCGAGCCTCATAGACGAGGATCCTTCCTTTGCGGAGGCCTACGCCTCGTCACTGGCGGAAATCGACGCCCTGGTGGCCTCGGGAGAGGAGATTCGCCTCGGCAGGAAGCTCGTGGCCCTCGTAAAGGCCCTGGCCTACCGTATCGCCGACTGGAAGGGGAATCCCTCGGAGGTGTACAACCGGGTCTATAACGAATGCCGGAGGTTCGTTCTCCCCATGAATCCGCCCAGGGTGGAACTGGAATACGCCGTCAGGCTTTGCCTCAAGGAAGGGGGCCTCAACCTGAGAATGCCCCGGAACCGGGAAAAGCGGAACGAGGAACAGTTTGTCGCCAAGGAAGCGGAGGCAAAGCTGCCTACCCCCGGAGGCTCCGGACGTCCCGCCCGGCGACGCCGCAGGAGAAAACCCTCAGCCCCTATTTCGGCAGCGACTTAAGCAGTTTATCCGCCCGCTCCCCGTACCTGGCCGGATTGGCCGTCTTGGCGGTGGTCAAGTAGGCTCTCGCCTCGGCGTTCCTGCCTTCGGCCATGGCTGAAAGACCGAGAGCCCAGTTCACGGTGGAAGGTTCGGCCCCGGCCTCCAGGGCCTTTTTGTACCACCGGTCCGCCTCGGCGTATTCCTTGGCGGCATATTCCGTTAGCCCCCGATAGTACAGAGGCATCGGATCCTCGGGATGAACGGCAAAGGCCGCGGCGAAGGATGCGCGCGCCTGAGCCCAGGATCCTGCCGAGTAAGCGTCCATTCCCTCCTGAACCATCTGCGCGTAGGTCTTTTGCCTTTCAAGCCACAGGGTGAAGTCCCTCTCCGCCCCGGAAGGACCCGTGAACCTCGCAAATCGCTCAAGCACCAAATCCGTGTTTTCCGCCTGGGACAGGAGATTACGGCCCTCTCCGCCGGCGCTGTCGAGAAGGACAAAGGACTCGTGAAGGAACCTGAGGTAGTCGCCCCGCTCGGTGGAAAGGAAAAATTTTACCAGGGACCAGGCCTGGGGATAGAACGCCGCGGACTCGTACTGCGCGGCGAGGGCGGAAAGAACGTCCTCCGGCGACAGGTATCGAGAGCCGTCGGAAGCCAGGTTTTTCGCCGTCTCGAGCCATGGAGAGTAGCCGCCGGTCGAAAGGGTGCCGGAAGAGGGATCATAGACAAGGTTCTCGAAGTAGGCCTGAAATCCCTCGCGTATCCAGAGGGGGGGCTCGTTGATCCGCCGGTATAGGTATTGAAGGAGAAGCTGCCTGTTGAGATCCGGGCCTGAAAAGGCGGCATAGCCTGACTTTCCCTGGGCCGGGTAGAGAACCAGGCGGGATGCCTCGGGATCCGCGTATTTGAGGAAAAGGTACTGGTTCCGGGGGGTCCCGATTATCCCGGCAAGGTACTCGTCGTAGGCGGCCTTGTCCGCCAGAACGAGAACCTTCCCGAGGGATCCGCCGCCGGCGAAGCGGAAGAGCTCGTCAAAGGAAGACCGAATAGCCTCAAAGCCCCGGGAGGCTTCCTCCATTCCCTGAAAGCCTTCGGGGTACTCGATGGAATAATGGTCCGTCTCCAGGATTTCCGCCGCCGCGGAAACGCATGCAAGAATGGCCAGACTTAAGGCAATAAGGGTTTTCTTCATGCTGGATACCTCATGTTCTCGTGATCTTGTCGATGATGATATGAACGTCCTCGATCAGGATGCCCGTATAGCGCTCGATGTTCTCGACGATATACTGCTGCATCTTGTGAATGGTTCCCGTAAGCTGCGTCCCGAAGGGCACGTCGATGACGATGACGAGCCGATACCCGTGGGCATCGGTCTTGATAGTCAGCTTTTTAATGCGGATCTGCTCGTCGAATTCCCTCACGCAGTGCAGGACCATCTGGCTCAAGGCCGCCTCGGAGATGGTCACCCGGCCGCTTTTCGAGAATTCGGGGCGTACCACGGATTTTTCGTAAACCTTTGACTGGTTTAGGGCGCCCAGGGGCGTTTGCTTACGCTTGAAGAGAACCCGTACCCGGTCATAAAAGATCTGGGGATAGTTGCGCTGTACCTCGATGGAAGGCACCGGAATCACGTGTTTTCCCTCTACCCTGCGGGATCGGATCGCCTTCTCGATCTCCTCCTGGGAGGCGATGTCTTCGATCTTGATGACCTTCATGGGTTGGGGAAGCTGGAGGCGGGCGGCGATTCGGGACACCATCTTCTCGGAGGTCCCAAGGATGAGAACCTTCCTAAAGGGCTTGCTTTGAAGGGTCCGGGCCACCGCGTCCCGGTGGCTTTTATCGTCGAAAAGGGCGACCCGAACCGCCGCGAGAAAGGTCTGCTCCCGCTTTGCCGAATGTCCCGCCAGAATCTTGTCGTCCCGGATGAGAAGCCCGTCGTCGATAATGAGCTCGATCCCGTACTTCTGGGCAAGCAGCTTGGCCCGGAAACTCTTCCCCGTCCCGCTTTCGCCCACGAAGGCGTATACCTTGACGCCCTTGAAAAACCAGTACAGATCGCTGATGCTCTTCATGCTACGCTTAGTATAGGATAGGCGCTTCCACTCGCGCAAGCGATTCTTTTCCGAAGAGCTCCTCGAGCCTGAGGACGAATCGGACGGGCAGGGGAGCGGTCACCTCCTGGGGAACCCCTTCAGGGCGTTCCCCCCCGGGAAAGGCTATGCGCCATGCATGGAGAAAATAGCCCCCTTGAACGGGTTCCCCCGAGGGGTTGTAGCGCTGATCCCCTTCCAGGGGAAAGCCGTGACGGGCGCATTGATACCGTATCTGGTGCTTTCTTCCCGTCAGGATGCGGAATAGGGCAAGGGTTCTCGGACGGGAACCTCCCCTGGTCGCCAGGGGGGTAACGAAGGTGATCATGCCCTTTCCGTCGGCCCCCTCGTCGTACCACTCGCGGTTCCCCTCAAGGCTGCCGATCATGATTCCGTAATACTGCTTGACCGCTTCCCGCTTGGCCACGAGGGAGGTAAACCACCGGGCCCCCTTGAGGGTTTTCGAGAACACGATCAGTCCCGAGGTTCCCCGGTCAAGCCGATGCAGGGGCCCTGAGCGGAAGGATAGGGACTCCCGGGCCGCCTTCGACTGCGGGATAAGGGAATCAAGGGAGCCCTTCCCGTGTACGGGAATGCCCGCGCCCTTGAGTATAAATAATAGATCCGGGGTTTCCAGGAGCACCGAACAGGCATTCCCGGGGACGGAGGCGGGCATGTCCGGGATCTTTGCGTCCTGGACGGATGAGGTACCGGGGGTAGCCGCGCCCGCCGTTCCCGCAGGGGCGCCGTGATCTATCCGGGCGATCCAAAGCTCGGAGCCCAGGGGAGCTGCCGTATCGGGGCTTACCCTGGCGCCGTCAAGCCTTACAAGCCCCTTGCGGATAAGCCTGTAGATACCCGAGAGAGGAACCTTTGGGAGATAGCGTCGGAGGATGCGGTCCACTCGGCGCCCTGAGTCGTCAGGACCCACGGAATGGCGGTCAAATTCCATGATGAGGAGTATAGCCGATAACGACCCTTGACAAAAGGGTGTTTTTCCCGGGATTATGTCCAAATGAATCGAATGGTACTTCAGCAGATCACCCTTCTCATACACAATCCGATCTTCCTTGCTGCAGTATCGAGCTGGATCCTCAGCCAGTTCCTAAAAACCGTAATAACCCTGTTCACCAATTCCGTTTCCACCTTCAAGGACCTGCTGGAACTTCTCTTCTGGAGAACCGGCGGCATGCCCTCGAGCCACTCGGCCCTGGTAGCCTCCGTGGCCACCGCCATCGGTTTTCAAAACGGCATTGACTCGGATCTTTTCATTTTTTCAGGCTGCTTTGCGTTGGTCGTGATCCGCGACGCCGTAGGGGTTCGCCGTTCCAGCGGCGATCAGGCCCGGGCTCTCAACGAGCTTGGGGAGGCAGTCGCCCCCGCTTCGGGTTACGAGTTCAAACCCGTCAAGGAGATTCAGGGACACAGCCCCATGGAGGTTCTAGCGGGCATACTGCTGGGATTCTTCATCGGCGTCGCCTTCTCGACCCTCTAAACCGCCTCATGATTTCCCCGCGCCTCAGTCAACGCCTTACAGTCGGGTTTTTCTCCCTGTATGTCCTTACCGCCTCCCTGTTGCTCTTTTCCTTCCGCTCCCTCCCGGAGGCGTCCCTGTGGAGGGGATGGCGAATCCTGACGGTAAGCGCGGCGATAGGAGAGGAACGCGTCACGGAGGCCTTGGAATCCAACGGTATAGGGGGATTCGCCACTGAATCCAACTCCCTGACCCGCTCAAATCCGGGTAGAATCGCCCCGGCGGGATACCTTGAATCCATAGACGCGCGTAAAAGGGATTGGTTCCTCCGGGACGACATCCGGTATCTTTACCTCAAGGAGACAGGCAACCTGACTTCCGCCGTTGCGAAAGCCCTTGAGGGTTTGGGGACTCCCTGGAACCTTGAGTCCTCCTCAACCGTCGCTTGGCTTTATATCTTCCTACCCCTTATTCTTTGGGTCATAGCCCTCAAAGAGTCAAAAAACCGGCTCATCACGGCAGCCTTCCTCCTGCCGACGGCGCTTATCCCCGTCAGCCTCAACCGGGCCCCGGGCTTTCTCGGGGCCCTGCTTACCCTGCTCTCCGCCTATTTTGCCTCCGAGGCTCTGCCGTCCAGCCCCTTGCGGCAAACCCGTTTTAACAGGGCAAGGAGTGTCCTGGATGCGGCCCCCGCTCTAGCCGCGGCCCTCTGCGTTCCCTTAACGGGCAGTTTCTCGGGTTTCCCCGACGTCGTCAGGCTGGCCGCGGGATTCAGTCTGGGTCCGGCATCCCTTGCGGCCTGGAAGACCGCACAACCCCTCCTTGAGGAATTCCTTGACCGGAGACGGGAACATCCCCGTTTTACCGCGGTAAAGATGCTTCCCGTTACGGGGAATGCCCTGTCGGGGAGAAGTCTCCGGGCGGGGGGACTGCTGCTAACGGCCCTTGCCCTTGGATTGATCGCCCGGGGAGGGGCCGGCACGGAAAGAAAAGGCCTCCCCGGGGAGTTGCCCTGTCCAGTCCCGAAGGGGTATACTAACGTCTCGGGTCTCGGACCCGATGCCTTTGATGCCTTCATGCAGCGAAGAACCGGCGGCGAGCTTCCCGATCTCGGCGATTTTCTCGTAGAGCGGTGGAATCTCGATACCCTTCAGTGGAGACGGGTGGGATCCCCCCCCGAGGTGCCGGTAAAGGGCTCCCAAGCGGTGTATACCGAGTACGGTACCGATGCCTCCGGCCGTATTATCGGTCATGCCAAAACCATGGCGGTATTCGATTCGGCCTTTATCAGGCGGGCACTTTCCGAAGAGGCGTCTCCCCTGGAGCGGATGCTCGCAGATCAGGGAAAATTCGTGAGCGTTACCATGACGAGGGTATCCCGATGAAGCATACGTTACGGTTTTGCAAGGGCGGAGTCGACATAGGATTCGAGCTGCCCAACCTGGAATTCGCGGGCAACGCCTTCGTTCCGACCACGGCGGTAGTTCCCCTAAAACAGCACTGCGGCGAGGAAGCCCGTCCCGTCGTAACCACCGGAGATTTCGTGAAGGAAGGGCAGGTTATCGCCCGGGGCCCCGTGCCGGTTCACGCGCCCATTCCGGGAAAGGTCACTGGGATGCGCCGGGTATCCCTCCCGGACGGAACCATGGGAGAGGCCCTTGTCATACACCTCGCGGGGGCCTTCGACATTACGGGTCGGAAAGAGGCTGACAACGACTGGAAACGCATAACGACCCAGGAACTGAGCCGGATTCTCGAGGACAGGGGCGTGGTCGATACCTTTGAGGAACCGAAACCCCTAGCGGAGGCGCTGAAGCTTTCCCGATCCTCCGCCGATCCGACCCTGATATGCCGGCTCTTTGACCAGGATCCCACGGCCCCGATTGAATCGCGAATTCTCGCGGAGTACCCGCAGCGGGTGTGGAACGGCATTGCCCTCCTCGCAAGCGCCATGAGGGCCGGCCGGGTCGCCCTAATCGTGGAAGAGGGTACTCCGGCTTCGCCCCCGCCCGGAATCGACCTGAAGGACCTTTTCGCCGATATCCCCGTAAGCTTCGTCATCTCCCGCCGTCGTTATCCATCCGGGTCAAAAACCCGAATCCGGCGCCTATTGAGCGAGAAGCTGCCGGAACTTTCCCTGAAAGCCCCGCTTTATCTCGATCCCGTAACCGCCCTTTCCGCCTACGACGCCGTGGTACGCAACGTTCCCTCCATCTCGGTCCTGCTTCTCGTGCTGGGCAACGCGATAACCCGGCCCCAACTCCTGAGGGTAAAAACCGGGACCCTCATCGGCGACGTCATAGACGAATGCGGCGGCTTCAAGACCGCCCCGGAACGAATTCTCGTTAACGGCCTCATGCGGGGCACGGCACTCTACGACCTGGATACCCCGGTGACCAGGTATACCCGATCCCTTTACGTCATGGACAGGGATTCCTGTCCCTCCTATACCGTCCGGGACTGCGTGCACTGCGGCTCATGCCTGGCGGTTTGTCCCGCGTCCCTCGATCCCGCGAGGACGGTATTCGCCATACGGCGCCGAGACTCGGGCGAACGGATTCTCCGTTCCATTGCCGCCTGCGAGGGTTGCGGCTGCTGCAGCGTCGTATGCCCGTCGCGCATTCCCCTGCACCACGAAATCGCCGGCGGCCGCCGGCTGCTTCCGGAGGATCTTGCCCATGAACGCTACTAGCTGGACCGTCAGTCCCGCCCCCTTTCTGAGAACCCGTCCCACGGTGACGCGCATGTCCGTCACCGTGCTCCTTACCCTGGCGCCTCAGGTTATCCTGCTGGCCCTGGGCGGGTACGTTACGGCGGTGCTGAACGTCCTAGCGGCCCTGGCAGGCAGTGTCCTGGCGGAAACCGTCCGGGGATCCCGAGGAAGGGCTGCCCTGGCGGACGGCACCGTCCTGGTTTCGGGAATCCTCATAGGACTCTTGCTGCCGGAGAATTACAATCCCGCGCTCACGGTCTTGATAGCCTTCGGCGCGACCCTCTTTGCCCGAACCGTTTTCGGGGGTACCGGCGCCTACTGGATCAACCCCGTGGCGGTGGCGGTTTCCGTCGCCTGGATCAGCAGGCCCGACGCCTTTCCCGCGCCCCTTGTCACGCCGGAGTCCATCCAAAACTTGGGCGACGCCTTCGGGGCCTACAAACTCGACACCTTCAAGCCCCTGGGATCGGACTCGTCCATTACCGCCTCCCTGAACGGTTTTTTTTCCTGGTTTTCGTCGATCAGACTCCCCGAGGGCTACGTTACCCTCTTTTTGGACTCCCCCTCGCCGGTACCGGCCTTCCGCTTCAATCTCCTCATCCTCGCGTCCTCCGTTATCCTCATCGCCCTTGACGCGACTGACTGGATCGTTCCCGCCAGTTTTCTGGCCTCTTACGCCCTGGCGCTTCGTCTTTTCACGCTTGCCTTTCCTTGGCTCGGGGGCTCCCCCAAGGGGGACATACTCTTCGGCCTGCTGACCGGGGGCATGCTTTTTGTCGCGTTTTACCTTCTGCCGGATTATTCCACTTCCCCCAGAACCGCTTGGGGTAAAGCCCTCATGGGAACTGCCTCAGGGCTGACGGCCTTCGGGCTGTGCGGTCCCGGCGGATCACAGGTTGGTGCCGTGTTTACCGTCTTGGCGGCCAATACTTACTCCGCCGTGATAGAATACCTTGAGAACCGAATTTCCCTCGCCGCCGGAGGCCGATCATGAACGAGGACCGTAAGCGACGGCTAAAGGGCGGGTCCGCCGCCGCGGGCATTTTCGCGTTTCTCATTCTGGCAATACTCATTCTCAATCACGCCCTCGCTCCCTCCGCTGAAGAGGCCATGAGTGAATCGGTTGCCGAAACGCTCTCCGCGGGAAGCTTCGCGGGCATAGTCCCGGGAAAAACCCTCGCCTGGGAATCCTCCTCGGCCTCCTTCAGTCAATCCTGGGAGGCCCTTAAGGGGAATAAAAGGGCGGGCACCCTCTACGCGGTCAGCGTTACCGGTACCGCCGGTCCCTGGCCGACGGTCTTTTACCACGATGCCGCTGGAACCGTGCGCTTCGCGGGAATTATCGGACGTCCGGACGGCATCTCGAAGCCCTTGACGTACGGACTTACGCCCAGGGTACTTCATTCATGGCAAGAACGAATCAAGGCCGAAACCCGGCGCAGGGAGGAATCAAAATGAAACGGGGAAACGTTGTCTTTTTGTTCGCCCTCTTTCCGTTAGTGCCGGTTTCGGGGAACCTTGCCTATGCCGCCGTGGTTTCGCTGGGCTTGCTGTGGTTTTTCGCCTCCGGTCTCTTCTTCCGCTTCATTGTAGCCAGGGCCGATTTGGGAACCGCAGGTCCCGCGGTGGAATTGGTCGGTTTAGGGGGATCCGCCGTGATCTACCTTCAGCTTCTGCGCTTCTATTCTCCGGCCCTCGCCCTCGCGTTGGGTTTCTACGTTTTTCTTTCGGCCTTTACCTTCCTCCTTTTGGTGAGCATCGACGGATTCGGGGCAGGAAAGGCGCCCCATGCGCCGGTGATCCGCTTCATCCCGTTTTTTCTCGGCTTTTCCGCCCTCCGGGAGATACTCTCCCTCGGAAGTCTCTCATTGCCCGGCAGGGAAGGCCTGCTTTCCTTTAGTCTTCCGTATTTTGGCGAGGTATACCGTCTGGGATTCTGGGGAACCTCCGGTGGAGCCCTGATTCTGCTGGGAACCATTACCTGGCTTTTCAAATTCCTTAACCGGCGAGTCTCTTCTTATAGGAGGAATCGTTCATGACCCCCCTTTATACCTACTTTGTTTACGCCTTTTCGTGTTCCACCCTTCTGGTATACGGTTTGGGCCTGGAAAAGGCCTATCAGGATTCCCGGAGCCCGAGGCTCTTCCTTTCCAGAATCCCGCTTTTGGCGATGCAGCTGGCCCTCGCGATACCTCTGTGCCGCTTTATCTTCGACAAACTGCTCATTCCCAACTCCCTCGCTCCGATTATTCCCCTGACGGCCGTATTCATCTGCGCCCTTATTCAAATGCTCCTGGAAAATCTTCGACCGGGAACCGAACCGGCGGATACGGGAGAGCGGATCTTTTTCTTCGGCACCGCCTATCTGGCCCTTTCAGAGGGTTCAGGCTATGTAGGATCGATCATGATCGCCCTGGGTTCCCTTACGGCCTTTATGGTTCTTACCTTCCTGCTGGTGGCCATTAAGGACCGTATTGCCTCCGCCCGGATCGCAGAGGATTGGAGAGGCGCGCCCATCGTGCTTGTAAGCCTCGGCCTCCTGACCATCCTCTTGTATTCCGCGGACGTGGCCTGGTGGTTTCAGGGGGTTGCCCCATGATTCTGCAGTACGTGCTGTGGGTTTTCCTTGTCCTCCTGGGCATTTTGGCGGCAACGCTCGTACTTCTCGCGGCGGGCTACTACGCGGACCGGTTTCCCCGTAAACGGGTAGCCTCCAGGAGCGCAGCGAGCCAGGGAAACCCTCACGGAGAGGCGATGCGCGCCATAGTCCTTTGCAATACCGTCTACCCCTCCATCCCCCGACGTTTTGAGACCCAGGGGTACGTGGACTGCGCCCATGCGGCCTCCGCTTTCGGCGGAACTCCCGCATGCCCGTCCGCCTGTCTTGGGCTCGGAAGCTGTACCGTAACCTGTCCTTCGGGGGCCATATCCATCGGACAAGGGCGTATTTTTGTCACCGACGCCTGCGTAGGCTGCGGCGCCTGCGTGGATTCCTGTCCCCGAGGGCTTTTTTCCCTCATTCCCCTTTCGGAACGACGGTCCTTCCGCTGTGCGGGCCAAAAACACAGCAGTACGGCCGACTTTTGCGAAACCGCGAAGAACGGTCACCTCCTGGACTTTCATGAATTTCCCGATTCCTTCTTTAAAACCCTCGATACCTGGGGTATAATCAGGAAAAAGTCGAGGTTCGAGTGAGTTCCCAGAATTCCATTACCCTCTGTCTCGGCGCCCACTGCGTCGCCCCGGCGGAGCCGTCCTCAGCAGAACACCTCTACCAAACGGTGTACAAGCCCCTTGTGTCGGCTCTGTACAACCTGCCGAATATTCCCTTCACCTTCGCCTTTGACGGCCCCATCCTGGAATGGATGGAACAGCACCACCCCGAATTTTTCATGATCCTCGAGGAGATGGTAGGGAGAAAACAGGTAGAGATTTTGGGCGGCGGGTATTACAGCCCCTTCTTTCCCCTGCTTCCGCCGGCGGACCGGGTAGGGCAGATCGAGCTTTTGACGACCCAGGTTCGAAAGAACTTCGGAAGGAGGCCCCGGGGCTGCTGGCTGGAATCCAGCGCGTGGGAACCTTCCATGATCTCCTCCCTCACCAGCTGCGGCATGGAATACGTGCTCCTTGACCGTATGATGATCGCCTCCAGCGGTTTTCCGGGCGTAGACGGCTGGGTTCCGGTCAACGTGGAAGACTGCGGAAAGACCCTGCTGGCGTTTCCCCTCGACTTGCGGGGCCCCCTTTCGGAACATCTTTCCCCCGCGGCCTTTTTGGACGATTATCTGGAAGGCCCGAGTTCGGACGACGGCTGCCTGGGGGTTTTCTTTCACGCCCATGCGCTTCCGGCCCTCTTCTCCGGGACTCAGGAAAGCCCCTCGTGGATGGAACGGCTCCAGGAACTTTCCCCGGGGCCCTCAGGGGTGCTTAACCTTTCCACGCCGGGAAAAACGATTAAAAGGAACCGGATATACCGCAAGATATTCATTCAGGCGGGTATCTCCTCGGATTTCGCCCAGACCGGGTCCCGTCCCCACCGATCCCTTCCTCTCGGTTCGGTAAAGCATGCCCTCTACGCCTCGCGCTCGGGAATGAACCTCTACGCGAAAATGATGTACGTTCACGTGCTGGTAAACCAGCTCAGGGGCGACAAGGCAAGGAAAAAGAACGCCCGGGAGGAGTTGTGGCGCTCCCAGTCAGGAACCTTCTACGGGCCTGAAATGGACAATCCCGAGGGCTGTGAGCGTTCCGTTTCCTTGCGTAACAGGGCTTACAAACACCTGCTTTTGGCGGAAAAGTCCACGCGGCTGCGGGGAGTTTTCAGTCCCTCCATCGTTTCCTTCGATTTCGACATGGACGGCATGAAGGAATGGCTTTGCCAGCTGGAAACCCTGAATATGTACGCCCATCTCCAGGGGGGCCGGCTTTTCGAGATCGACCACTTTCGCACGAACCGCAACTTCGTCGACATCTGCCGCAGGCACGGCGGCTTCTTCGTGGACCACTTTCTCGACCGCGACGAGGTCGCGGCCCTGAGGGACGGAAACCGAATACCCGGAAGCCCGGTCTTCGCCGACAGGCTCTACCAGGACGTTTCGGTTGACTCCTCCAAGCTGGAGATGCAGTTTAGGGCGAACGGCCTGTTCGGCCCCCTCCAGCAGCCCATCAGCCTGAAAAAAAATTACGCATTCCGGAACGAGGGGGTCCAGGTTCAATACATCCTGAAGAATGAAAGCCCCCTCAACCTTGCCGGGTCCTTCGCTACCTCCGTCGACCTGGCGGTAACCGAGACCCGGGGCAACCCTCCCGCGGTATCCCTGTATACGGGAGAGAACCGTTTTGAGGGTCCCGTGGAATCCCTCGTTCGGGACGATGTCGAATGGATCAGGATCGACGACGGGGAAACGAGATCGCGATTCACCCTGGAGCCAAACGAGAACGCCTTCGTGACCCTCGTCCCCTACCGGTCCACCGAGGGAACCCTGGTCGCGCTGAGGCTGTACCTACACTGGAACGTCGAGCTGGGACCGAACTACGAGACCGAGAAGACCGTGTTCCTGAAAATCGACCTCCGCGAAGACCGTTGACTGAATCATCGGGACAATTTATCATGACCCCCATGAAACGAAAACTCGTCACCTCAGCCCTGCCGTACGTTAACAATATCCCCCACCTCGGCAACCTCATCCAGGTTCTTTCCGCGGACGTGTATTCCCGCTTCTGCCGCCTCAAGGGTTACGAAACCCTCTACGTTTGCGGCACCGACGAATACGGCACCGCCACGGAAACCCGGGCCCAAGAGGAGGGGAAGACCCCGAGGGAGCTCTGCGACTACTACCACGCCATCCATGCGGACATCTACCGATGGTTCGGCATCGCCTTCGATCACTTCGGGAGGACCTCCACCCCCCAGCAAACCGAGATTACCCAGGGAATGTTCCTGGACCTTGAGAAGAACGGCTATATCAAGGAACACGCCATTGAGCAGCTCTACTGCGGCAAGTGCGAACGCTTCCTCGCGGACCGCTACGTCCGCGGAACCTGCCCCTCCTGCGGCTATGAGGACGCCCGGGGAGACCAGTGCGAGCACTGCGGCAAGCTCCTGGACCCGACGGAACTGAAAGGTCCCCGCTGCTCCACCTGCGGCGAAACCCCCGCGATCAGGGAAACGAAACATCTCTACATCGACCTTCCGGGAATCCTCCCGAAGTACGAGAAATGGATGAAGAGCGCGAGCGAACGGGGGCAGTGGGCGAAGAACGCCGTACAGATGACCCAGGCATGGATTCGCGACGGCCTCCAGGAAAGGGCGATCACCCGGGACCTCAAGTGGGGCATCCCGGTTCCCCGGACCGGATTCGAAAACAAGGTTTTCTACGTTTGGTTCGACGCCCCCATCGGCTATATCTCCATCACGAAATGCCTGGCGGACCGCACGGGAATGGATTGGAAGTCCTGGTGGCAAAACCCGCAAGAGGTGGAGCTCTTTCAGTTTATCGGGAAGGACAATATCCCCTTCCACACGGTCATATTCCCCTCGAGTCTCATCGGCTCCGGCAGGAACTGGACGACCCTCCACCATATGTCCAGTACGGAGTACCTCAACTACGAATCGGGAAAGTTTTCCAAATCCAAGGGCGTGGGCGTCTTCGGGTCCGACGCCAAGGAATCCGGCATCAGCGCGGACGCCTGGCGCTTCTACGTCTTTTACAACCGCCCCGAGAAATCCGACGCCCAGTTTACGTGGAAGGATTTTCAGGAAAAGCTGAACAGCGAACTCATCGGAAACCTGGGCAATTTGGTCAACCGCACCTTTACCTTCGTGGCGCGCTACTACGGGGGGAAGATACCCCAGACCGACGGGACCCTTTCGTCCCGCGAAGACATCCGAAGCGCCGCCCTTTCCCTTCGCGAGGCGAGGACTGCCGCGATCGGGAAGGTGACGGCCGCCCTGGAATGGGCCGAACTCCGGGATGCCTTCCGGGAGATCTTCGCCCTTTCCTCGGTGGCCAACAAGGCCTTTCAGGACGGCGAGCCCTGGAAGAACCGGACCGCCGACCCCGAGCGGGCGGAAGCCCTGCTGAGGGAGCTGTGCTACCTTATCGCGGACATCGCGGTGATGCTCCACCCGTACATGCCGGGATACGCCAGCCGGGTCGCCTCCTTCCTGGAAAGGGGCATTTGGTCCGGCAACGTTTTCGACGAAAGCCGAACCGAAGCCCCCGAGAGCGCCCCCGCGGGAAAGCAAAACCTAAGTTGGGCCGACCTCGGCGCCATTTCGGGACTCCAGACCGTAAGGAGCCCTGAAATCGTCTTCAAGCCCATGGACGACGAAACTGCCCAGTCATACCGGGAACGCTATTCGGGTTCCCAAAAAGAACGCAAGGAAAAGGAAATGGAAAGCAGCGCAAAGAAAGAGCAAACTCCCGAGGCGGCACCCCTTCCGGCGGATGAAATTTTCAACGCGAAGATCGCCCTGAAAACCGCGAAGATCGTCAAGATCGAGCGCCATCCCGACGCGGAAAAACTCTATATAGAAACCCTGGACGACGGGTCCGGCGTCGAACGGGTAATCGTCTCCGGGCTCGTTCCTTACTACCGGGAGGAAGAACTCTTGGGTAAATCCATCATCGTGGCGGACAACCTCAAGCCCCGCAAGATGAGGGGAATTGAGTCCCGGGGCATGCTCCTGGCCGCGGGCGCCGAAAACCCCGACGGCACCGAGCGGGTTGAGGTGCTGGACTCCTCGTGGGCTCCCCCCGGAACTCCCGTTATCCTCGAGGGAGCGGATCCTCAGTTCAAAAAACCCGACTCCATCGACGCGGACACCTTCTTCTCGGCTCCCATGTCCGTATCGAGCCATGAGGTACTCATCAACGGCAAAAGACTGACCATCCTCGGACAGCCGGTCCGGTCTTCGGGAATAGAGACGGGATCGGTGTCCTGATGGGGATCGTCCTCACGCCGGCGACCGCCGAAACTCTTGCGGAAAGCGGGATCGCCGGCCCTGTCTCGTTTCTCCAGACGCCCTTCTGGGCCGAGTTCAAGGCTTCCCAAGGCTGGAAGCCTTTTTATTTTATTCTCCGCACCGACAAAGGCAGCCGCTTTCCCCTGATCGCGCTCTCCCGCACCCTCGGACGGTTCGGATCCTTTGCCTATATCGCCATGGGCCCTCCCCCCGAGGCGCTTGAAGGTAGCGGCGTTTCGGCCGCGCTGGAGGAAATTGCGGAGGCCCTGAGATCGCGCCTGCCCGGCGATACGGTATTCATCCGCTTCGATCCGCCCCTGGAAGGGAAGGCGGACCTCCGCGGAGCCTCGCTTCTCCGCAAGGCCTCCGGAGACGTTCAGCCCCCGGATACGGTCATTGTCGGCCTCGAGAAAACCGAGGCCCAGATCCTGGATGGCATGAAGCCCAAATGGCGGTACAACGTAAGGCTGGGAGAGAAGAAGGGCGTCGGGATCAGGATGCTGAAGGGCCGCGAAGCCGCCGACAAGGGAATGGAGAGCTTCTGGAGCCTCTATCGGGAAACCGCCGAACGGGACGGTATCGCGATCCATGATAGGGATTACTACCGGAATCTCTTTCTCGCTTCCTGCGAGGGCCCGTTTCCGGCGGATCTGCGCCTCTACCTGGCGGAACACGAGGGAGAAGACCTGGCGGCGATTGTAACCCTCTTCGGGCCCTGGGGCGCGACGTACCTTTACGGGGCATCCTCCAACGAAAAAAGGAACCTCATGCCCGCCTACGCCCTTCAATGGAGGGCGATGATTGACGCTAAGCGGGCAGGGTGTCCTTATTACGACCTTTACGGGATTCCCCCCTCAGACGACCCAAAGCACCCGATGCACGGCCTCTACCGTTTTAAGACCGGTTTTGGGGGCGCCGAGATCCATCGGTGCGGGAGCCTGGACATCCCGGTAAAGCCCATCCGGTACGCCCTATGGCGCCGCGCGGAGGGCGTGCGGGCCTTTTGGTTTAAGAGGGTAAAAAAACTCCTTAAGAAAGGAATTGCTCGGAGGTCATGAGCCTCACGCCGATATTCTCCACCTCCTGAAGGAACATCGTGCCGTATTCCTCAAAACCGGTCACGTTCGAGCTGACGTCGGTGAGCACCACGAGTTTCTCGGCGGGCAGGCAGGTTAAAAGGTCCCGAATGGTGTTGGCCACGCAATGGGAGAGGGCTTCGCCGGCAATGGCGACGTTATCCGCCGTTTTAAGCCGTTCAATGAGGGCAAAATTGGTTCGCGATCCCGGATCGGCGGCGTCAGAAACCTCCGCGCGGATGGCGCTGTAGTGCTCCGTGCGGATATTGCTGCCTTTATAGGTATAGTCCACCACCCGGCCGGGAACCGCTGTTTCCCACGCCAAGAGGGACTCTGACAGGGCGGGATAGATATCGTGTCCCCAGGTGCCGATGAGGCAGTGGGGCGGCCAAACGCATAGATTGTACTTGCCGGTCCTCTCAAGGGTCTGGACGTATTCCACCGCGTAGTTCTTGTACTGGCTCACCGCGGCCTCGTATTCGCCCGCGGCCACCATGTCGGAGGTTATGACCGTGAAGGGCGCCGGATGCTTGCCCTCGCGATTCACCCAAAAGATAGGGTGGGCCACGTGGAAAAGGTGGTGGGTATCCATGGTTACGTGGATGGAAGAAAATTCCATGTCCAGCCGGTCTACCAGCGAGGCGACCCGCAGGCAGTCCTGTTCCGCACCGGGAACGTAGAGGGCACCCCGGGGATCGCAAAAGTCGTTTTGGGGATCAATAATCAGCAACGTATTGGTCATAGGGCTATACTACCATACTGGGTCTCATTGTCAAGGGAGAGCATATTCTATATACTCACCCCGTATGAATCTCGAAGCCTTTATCCTCGGGTGCGGCGGCATGATGCCCCTGCCGTACCGACATCTCACCTCCGTGCTCCTTCGACGGGAAGGGGACCTCTTCCTCTTCGACGGCGGCGAAGGAACCCAGGTATCCTTGCGAAAGCTCAACCTCCGCTGGAAAAAGATCAATGCCATCTTCGTGAGCCACACCCACGCTGACCATGTCACGGGCTTACCGGGTCTTCTCATGCTCTCCTCCCAGGTTGACCGGGACGATCCTCTCTATATTTACGGGCCCCCGAAGATAGCCGAGTACATTGAGACGAGCCGAAGGGTTCTGGACATGTACATCAATTACCAGATCGTGGTCAAGGAGATTACCGAGCCGGGGATTTGCTACGAAGGCGACGGGTTCCACGTACGGGCCTTTCCCCTCCTGCACACAAAAACCTGCGTCGGCTACACCCTGGAAGAACATGAACGGCCGGGAGCCTTCAACCCGGACAAGGCGCGGGAACTGGGCGTTCCCTGCGGGCCCCTGTGGTCGCGGCTTCAGTCGGGTGAGTCGGTGCTCTCCGCCGACGGCAGGAACGTATCCCCCGGCGAGGTGCTCGGACCCGGACGCAAGGGCAGGAAATTCAGCTACGTGACGGACTCGAAGTACCTTCCGACGATTGCGGGGGAAATTGCGGGATCGGACCTGTTGGTGTGCGAGGGCATGTTCGAAAAGGCCCTGGCGGATACGGCGGCGGAAAAAAAGCACATGACCGCGGTGCAGGCGGCGACCATCGCCCGGGACGGAGGGGCCAAAAAGCTAGCCCTCATCCACTACAGTCCCAGATATACCGACAACGACCTCAAGATTCTCCTCGCGGAAGCAAAGACGGTCTTTCCCGAGACGGTTCTCAGCAAGGACCGCATGGTATTCCCCATCGAGTACGAGGACTGAAACGGTTATCTTACGTCCCGCTGACGTTCTCGGCCACGTAGGTTCGGTACTTTTCGGGATTCGCCCGGAACGCCACGATGGGGAGATTCGGTTCCTCTTCGGCCTTCTTGACCGCAGCCTCCGCTTCCTGAATCATCCTGGAAGCGGGAAGGAGGCGGGCGGTCCTGGTAGTCAGGCCCAACGCGATCCTCGCGTCCCCCGAAAGCTCCAACAACATCTCATCTATTCGGGCATACAGCTTTTCCGCGGTTTTCATGGCCAGGTCGAGGTTGACGTTCTGCATGATCCCGGCGAACCCGTCGCTTCCGAATTCGAACAGCATGTCCCTGAAGGATATGGTTTCCAGAAGGATTGACGCGACCTTCCTAGAAAGCAAATCCGTGCGCACAAGCCCCGGGACCCTCAAGATAAGCAGCGCAAGGTCCTGCTCCGAGGAGGCGGCCCTTACGAGTTCCGCGTCTAGGCGTTCCTCCAGATAGGGTTCCCAGCCAATCCCCGTGACGGGAGAAAAAAGTCCCTCAGGACGGACCTCGGGAACGGTGTCATCGTCAGGCGCCCCCACCTCCGCCGCGGCGTCCTCCAATGTCACCGCCGTCACCTTGCGGGATGCGGTCTCGACGGGTTCGAGGCCATCCTCAAGGGAGAATTCCGAGTCCGGAGATAGGGGGAGAGCCCTTCCGGAACCCTCCGGCTCGCCCTTTTGCAGGATGAGGACGATCATGGTAACGAGAAGGACCGCGAGAACCAGCATGAAGGAATTCCTGCTCGCGGAAAAGACCGCTCCGTTTTGGAGCACCTTGATGACGGCGGTCATTCTCACCGAACCGGCCTGGGAATCCCCGATGTCGAGGGCGGAACTGAACACCCGACGGACGGTATCGGATGACGTGATCGAGGGCTTACCGTCCACGCCGATGGCAATGAACCTGGAGTTCTCGGGCCAAACGTAAACGACACCCGCGGGGGTCTCGATCATGAGGGCTTCGAGCAGCCTGGATTTACTGCACAGGGAATTGATATCTTCGATAAACTTAGCGGAGAGAAAGCCGTTGTCGAGGGAAGAACGTACCGCTTCCCTGGAAATCCACGAAAAGCTTCTTTCTGCTTCGGCGGTTCCTTCCCTGAGGGCGCCCGACAAGGCCGCGATAAACCAAAGGACCGAACCGGCAACCAGGATGAACGCCGAGATTCCGTAAGCTAGCACTGACTTCTTCATGGTGTAGTAGTATAGCCCCCAATGAGAGTCAAGGCAAGTTCTATTGCCTCCCGGGCAGTCCCCCCGACGCGGCGCCGGTACCAGCATGAGCTCCCGTTTGTCCCTCAGGGGACTCTCCATGGATGCGGAAAGGACACAGCTGATTTCATCGGCAAGAGACTTCCAGTCAAAGGGAGCCACCGCCGGAGGAAAGGGGGAGACTCCCGAGGTAAATCTGCCCCGAGCCGCCGCGTAGGAGTCCAAAAGGTCGGTATGGTAGGTGATATCGCCGGCGGGCGAAAGGGACCTTCGGGTTTCGGTCCTAAACATCAGGGCGGTATACGCACCCTCCTGGGGAGAGAGGCGCTTCGAGGTACATCCGAACCGGTCCGCGAGATAGGTGCCCCGG
>QKDA01000049.1 GCA_003246765.1 Spirochaetales bacterium
AAAACCTAGGTTCAGCTCTGCATCGTCTATATGGATTCCAAACTCATAAAAGTTTGTACCCTCCAAAGATCGGAAGGCGGTCGCCGCCGTTTTGAAGTCACCCTACCTGGCTCCTTCAGAGGAGTTAGCAGAGGGAACTCTGGGAACCTTTACTTAAAAAAATGGGATATGAAGTATCCCATGATTTCAAGGTCTTGACGACCGCGGTGGCCCGAGGGAATTCCATTTTTGTAATTTCCCGAGATTTTTCGAAAGATGGTGTATACCTCCAATGCCATCGAATCAGTAAATTGTACGATTCGAAAAGTAACCAGAAACCGACAGTCTTTCCAAATATCGGATTCTGCCCTGAAGCTTATCTTTATGGCCTTTCAAAATATTGCGAGGAAATGAATAATGCCTAATAGGTATTGAGGCTCAGTTCTCAATCAATTTGCAATCATAAATGGTGATCGGATGCCTATATGAAAAAGGCTGTTTACGCATGAAATGTTACAGGCCTTGAATCCCCGGGCGATTACTATCCTGAAGTTGCATCGAACCGATGCAAAGTCCGCTTTTAGAAAAATCCTTCTTCAATTTGGTATAGCACCAATGAGAAATTTCAAATAATTGGCATTGGTACCAACTATTTCATGAAATGAGTGCAGTGATACCTATTTATGCAAATCAAGTAAAAATATACAAAAAATATCCTTTGTTCGTATATTTATACACTTGACACAATCTTGAGGCCCGTGGTTAAATCAAACTGAAATGAATAAAGCATCTATGAATTTTATACATCATCATCACGCAGTAGTACTCAGTCTTCCGGGTTGAGCCGTTGGTGGTGTCTTGATTATGTGGCACAAGTACCGTCGGTCCCCGGGGCCGACGGTTTTTTTTTAAGGTTTTCCGAACTTTAGGCATTGGCCGGAAACTGGTGAACGTTTTTATTTGGAGGAATAATGGAAAAGCTCAAGATTTTACTGCCCAAGGGGCGAATTTACGAAAATGTGACGAAATTGTTCACTGAGGCGGGTATCAATATTTATCTTCCGGAACGGGCCTATCGTCCATCTGTGAATCAGGATGATCTAGAGGCTAAGGTGATGAAACCCCAGAATATCGGCAAGCTTCTTGAACTCGGTGCCCATGATATTGGTTTTACGGGGGTCGATTGGATACGCGAGACCGGTGCTGCCGTCGAGGAGATTATGGATCTGGGTTTTGACCGGGTTAGGATTGTCGCCGCTGTTCCTAATGAAATTGACGATGCTGCATTGCGCTCGAAACGGATGATCGTGGCGACGGAATATGTGAATAACGCAGAAGCCTGGTTGAAGGCCCGGGGCCTAAACTACGTGATCGTCAGGACTCATGGGGCAACGGAAGTATTCCCTCCTGACGATGCCGATATGATTATCGACAACACTGCGACTGGCAGGACGCTGCAGGAGAATGGCCTTCGAATTGTGGATACGATAATGGAGAGCTCTACACGGATGTTCGCCTCCCGGGAGGCGCTTGCGGTACCAGAAAAAAAACGGAAAATCGAGGAGTTAAAAATGCTCTTCGAGGCGGTCCTCGCCGCCAGAAACCGGGTTATGCTTGAAATGAACGTATCCAGGGCCCGTTTCCCGGATTTGGTTTCAGGTATACCCGCGATGAAAAGCCCGACGGTAGCCCCCTTATACGGAGATGACGGATATGCGGTAAAGATTGTGGTAAAAAAGGACGAGGTTCCGATTCTCATGCCCCGGCTTAAGGCTCTTGGGGCGACGGATATCCTCGAGTACGAACTTCGAAAGGTGATGCAGTAGTTTTATCAGTGACTGGCTCTGTGCCGGGGGAGATTGATATGCCGATACGTAATGCAGTGGTTGAAAGGAGTACCGGGGAGACTTCGATTTCCCTGGAACTTACCCTTGACGGTACCGGGCGATATGACGTGGAGTGTCCCATTGGCTTTTTGGGTCATATGCTGGCTTCCTTTTGCCGGCATGGTTTATTTGATCTATCGGGTAAAATGACCGGGGACCTCCACGTCGACCAGCACCACTTGGTTGAGGATACGGGAATTGTGCTCGGGCAGGCCTTTGACCGGGCGCTCGGCGATCGCGCCGGGATATTCCGTTCCGGATTCTTCCTGTATCCCATGGACGAGACCCTTGCCCGGGCCGCTGTCGATTTTGGGGGACGGCCATTTTTGGTCTCGGAGCTTGGCCTTTCTGGCATTCCCCTAGTCTCTTCCGGCAGTCCCGGCGCGTCCTTTCAGACTGATACTGTAGATGACTTTTGGCAGGGCTTCGTCTCGGGCGCGAAATGCAATCTCCATTTGGACATACTTAGGGGACGAAGCGATCACCACAAAATTGAGGCGGCGTTTAAGGCCGCCGCCCGGGCCCTTCGCGATGCGATTTCGGTTGACTCCAGGAGTGCGGGGGTGATTCCGAGCACAAAAGGCTCGTTAATCGGATAAGGCGGTGAATTATGTACTGCGGTGAAAAGGTCAGGCTCCGCGCCTATAAAAAGGAAGATATTCCTCTTGTCCAGGAACTAATAAATTCCGCTGAGATTCGGTACAACCTCGCGGCGACCATTCCCTTTCCCTACACGCTCGAGGATGAGGAGAAATTCTTCGCGGGGATTTCGGCCTTGCATGATACCTATGCCTTCGCGATTGAGGATCTGGAAACGGGCCTGTATCTCGGCGGCTGCGGTCTCAATGAGGTTGATTGGAAAAACGGGCACGGAACGGTGGGCATTTTCATCGGGCAGGAAGCCTATCTCGGCCGAGGTTACGGTACGGACGCGATGAGGGTGCTCGTTGATTTTCTATTCAACGAAACGAATTTGAACAAGCTGCGCTTGGGGGTATTCTCGTTCAACGAGAGGGCCATCAAGAGTTACTGCAAGTGCGGATTCTCCCGCGAAGGGACGCTCAGACAGGAAGTCTTTCGCGGCGGTAAGTATCATGACGAGATCCGAATGGGATTGCTTCGCTCCGAGTGGCTGGCGATAAAGGAAACCAAATGATCATTTCTTCGATAGACCTTAAGGACGGTAAGGTGGTGCAGCTCCGGCAGGGTAAGGAGCTCGTTCTCGAGCGGGACGATCCCGATTCCCTCATTGCGGAGTTCGATCGGTTCGGTGAAGTAGCCGTCATCGATCTGGACGCGGCGCTCCGAAATGCGAAGCCGGACGGGACGACGGCGAATACCGCCATCTTAAAGAGCTTGCTCAGGCGGGGCAACGTGCGGGTCGGCGGGGGAATTCGGGACGCGAAGAGGGCTAAGGAGCTACTCTCTCTGGGGGCCGAGAAGGTAATCATCGGTTCGGCCGCTTTCGCTATGCCCGACGGTACCCCGGGAATTAATACGAGCTTCCTCGCTTCCATGGCGGAGGCGGTGGGGCGTGACCGTATCATCGTTTCCGTGGATGCCCGGGAAGGTAAAATCGCCGTAAAGGGTTGGACCGAGAGTTCCGGAATCGACCTTCTGGATGGGGCCCGAGCCGTGGAGCCCTATTGCTCGGAACTGCTATTCACCTGCGTGGAACGGGAAGGGACGATGTCAGGAATCGATATGGAGTTGGTTAAGTCCCTCCGTGATGCCGTGGCCTGCCGTCTTGTTGTCGCAGGGGGCGTCTCTACCCTCGAGGAAGTTACCGCGTTGGAGAGGCTGGGCTGCGATGTTCAGCTTGGCATGGCGCTGTATACCGGGAAGGTGGATCTTGCCGAATCATTTATCGATTGCCTGAATTGGCGGAAAGTGGAACTGATAACGGTGGTTGCCCAGTCTACGGACGGGGAGGTTCTCATGGTAGGATATGCCAACAGGGAAGCTCTGAAAAAGACGTTTGCGACGGGGAAACTTACCTTTTGGAGCAGGAGCCGGGACGTGCTGTGGACCAAGGGAGAAACCTCGGGGAATACCCTCGACGTTGTTCGGCTCCGGGCTGACTGCGATCGGGATACGGTTCTCGCGACGGTTCGCCCGAAGGGTCCGACCTGCCATACCGGGGCATGGTCGTGTTTTAAAACGGTTAATGACCGAACTTATTCGCTGCCGTACCTGTCGGAAATAATCGCGGATCGGTTCGCAAACCCGAAGCCGGGATCCTATACCGCTACCCTGACGCCGGAAAGGGTACGGGAGAAGATCGAGGAAGAGGCGGAAGAGCTTACCGAAGCCGAGGGCCGCGATGAGGTAGTCTGGGAAGCGGCGGATCTGCTGTACTTCGTCAACGTCCTCATGCACCGTGAAGGGGTTTCGTGGCAGGACGTTTTGAACGAGCTTGATCGGCGCCACAAGAAGTAATCTTCTCTCTGCCTGTTCGATCTTGAGGATCAAAGCGCCGCCTCTGCGGGGTTCTCCCGTACTTTGCCCTCCAAGCGGGAGTTCCTCGGATCGTAGAGGGCATTTCTACCATTAAAGGGTTCGTACATTAAGGCGTACTTTGGTATCCAGGTTCTGTAACGGCCGCATTAGCTAGGGGGCTCGGAAGAACCGTCTAGCATCGAGTTTTTATGCGTTTTAAATCGAACGCCCTCAAAGGGTATAAGGCTCCAGCCCTCCCTTAAGACGTTCCTTCGATGTTCCGGCGATGTGATTGAACCGAGACCTAAGCTTTCCAGGAATTTCTTTAATTCCAGAATCTGGTTATAGGTAAGTCTGTATTGGAGGCAGGCCGTGGCTTTCGCGGTTTCCGGATCGCACCCCAGGCCCCGGACAATGCCGCATTCCCCGCGGGCCTGGTTTATTTTCGCGCAGGTTAGTTTCCGTTCCTGGTCTTGGGTAAAGCGGTGGAGCAATTCCATCTTCTTTTTTCCCGCCGTTTCGCTAAGATCTCGTCCGTCGACGAGGAGCGTCCTTTCTCCGCACAGGACTTCCTTTGTCCCCAAGAGATCGATTTTCCAGGATGAGAAAACAAGCGAAAAAACCAGCGCTAGGTTATAGAGGTTATAGAAAATAGCTTCAATTGGCCGCGGTTCCGCCCTTGTAGCGATGGCATAACCCATCAAGAATATCCACTGGGTATAAAAGGCGGCTAGGATCAGCGGTAATGCGGAGACCCCTTTGCGGGCGGTCCCTCGGCGTAAGGCGGCGCCATCCGTCCAGTACCATAAAAAGAAAACCGACGGAACTGTCATGAGACTTTGAAATGCGGCGGTAAAATAATCTCGATGCGCCAAGATCCCGAGAACGACCGCGATTCCCGTATGGGCGCCCGTGACGGCAAGAAGTCGGGCGATAAACGGGGCGATCAAGCGCGACTTTAGGCAAGATCGGTAGGCGACGAAGGACAGGAGGGGAATCAATGCCAAAGGAACCCAAAAGGCGCGGATAAACCAAGCCGGAAGAGCGTTTTCCGACGAGAGGGGCCCCGCCATTAGCGCTCCTGTTACGATGCCGACGGGGAGCGAATAAAAGGCACTTGCATAGATTCGTATTGGTCGTGATAGGGCTGGAGAACCCTGGGTCATGGCATTAGTATAGCACGGAAGTTTTGAGATGGGGACAAAGGTCTTTTTTTTGCGTATAATCGCCCCTATCCCGAGACGCCCGGGGAAGGAGTAAGGAATGAACCAGGAATTACTGAAAATAATCGAAGAAGCGGATATTCCCGAATCTTTCTGGTCCCCTCGGCGCCATTCTGACGGCCTAGAAGGCGTTAAGGCGACTATGGAATCGGTCCTTCTTAGGGGCGACGAGGGGATTAGGGACGCCGCGGCCAAGTTTGACCGGGCAAACCCCGGGTCCTTTGAAATACCTCTCGCCGATAGGACCGCCGCGGTAGCCCGCCTCGTCAGGGAGAACCCCGACTTGTACGAGTCCGCGTGCCTTTCCCGGGATTTGGCGCTGCGTTTTGCCCGTCTTCAGAGGGAATCCTTTACCGATTTTGAAACGGAGCTCTCTCCGGGACTGTTTACCGGTCAGCGCACGATACCGGTAGAGCGCGCGGGCGCCTATGTCCCCGCGGGCCGTTTTCCCCTTCTTTCGAGCGTGATAATGACCGTAGCCCCCGCCAAAGCCGCCGGGGTGGGGGAGGTCGTTGTAGCGAGTCCTCCTTGCCCCCATGACGACGACCCCAATCTGCCCGCTATCGACTGGAGGATTCTCGCGTTGGCCCATATGTGCGGGGCGGACAGGGTATTTGCCGTGGGAGGGGCTCAGGCGATCGCTGCTTTAGCCTATGGGACCCGGACGATTCCGCGGGTCGACGTCATTGTCGGGCCCGGTAATCGGTACGTTACCGAGGCAAAAAGGCTGGCTTTCGGCGATGTCGGCATAGATCTCATCGCGGGTCCGTCGGAGGTGATGGTCATAGCGGACTCGTCGGCAAGGCCCGACTGGGTGGCGGCGGACCTTCTCGCCCAGGCCGAACATGACGCGGATGCCTTGGCCATTCTCGTTACCGACGACCGCTCCCTGGCCGAGGCCGTCCGGAAAGAGGTATTGCGCCTGGTCTCGTCCCTGCCCCAGGAAGCGGCTGCCAGGGAAAGCCTGAAAAAGAGTGTCGCCATCATTGCGGATTCCCTGGCGAAGGCTGTTGAAATCGCGAACCGTAAGGCTCCGGAACACTTGGAACTTGCCCTTGAGGCGGGTTTTCAACGGGATGAACTAGCGGCGGCAGCGCGGAATTTCGGTTCCCTTTTCCTTGGGCACGGCGCCGCGGAGGTTCTCGGGGATTACGCCGCCGGCTTAAACCATACCCTGCCTACCGTGGGCAGCGCCCGCTTTACGGGGGGGCTTTCGGTACGCCATTTCCTGAAGACCGTGACAACCCTGCGAACGGCGGAAGACGAGGTGGAATCCGCGGCCCCGAAAAGCGGGGTAGAGGCTTCGCTTCGCGCGGCGGAGCGGATGGCCATGGCCGAGGGGCTCGAGGCCCATGCCCTGGCGGCCCGGGTCCGCAGGACGGCTAAGTAACAGCCCTTCTTGCCTTTCCGATTGGACCCCTTGGCGTTTTTAAATCGAAGGGCCTATACTGGGATACATGGACGTGAGAACCTTTTTTACGGTTTTCCTCAGTCTCGATTCCCATGCGGCCTTCGTCATGCTGCTTTGGGGCAACGCCTCCCTGTCGACCCTAGTGTTTTCCTATCTGATCACGAGCAGGGACGTAGAGAACCGCAGTACGATCCTCAATTTCACTCTCGCCCGGGTTATTCAAGCCCTGGGCTGGGGTTTTTTGATACTCTACGAATTGGGAACCGAAAGGCTTTCCCTGTTGCTGGGGCTCGGAATTTGCTCGATGGGGCTCTTTTGGGAGTCCCAAACGCTGTTGTCCTTGGCTAAACTTTCCGTAAGGCGCATGCGGCATGCCCGATATTCATCCCTGGCGCTGTACCTGTTCAGTTTTCTCGTTTTCCTCTGGAGCAGTAGCGGGCCTTCCGTGCTTGCACCGGGGCCTGTCCAGCCATGGGCTATATTCGGCTGCCTCGGTTCATGCGTCGGCGGTCCCGCGGCGCTCGCTCGTCCGGGAACGACGAAGATACGAAAATTCGTCGGGATATGCGCATTGGCCATGTTCATCGCCCTTTCTGGGTGGCTCTATCAGGGGCTGACCGATAGTTCGGGGTTATTTCATTTCTACTGGGAAGATGCCTTTCGAATCGTCGCGGTGATACTCGCCCTCACGGGGGGGTCGGGGATGCTCATCTTGGCAAAGGAAGAATCGGACCTGCGGATTGCCGACATGGCCGTGCGGGACCACTTGACGGGGCTTTTCAACAGGCGGCATTTCCTTGACAACGGGCTGATGCTGTACGCGGACTGCGTGAGGAAGGGCGAGCCTGTAGCGGTGCTCTTCCTGGACCTAGACCAGTTCAAAGCCGTTAACGACCGCTACGGGCATCTTTTCGGCGACGCGGTGTTACGGGACTTCGCGACCATCCTTAGGCTCAGCCTAAGGCCCCTGGACCTATCCTGCCGATACGGGGGCGAGGAGTTTGTGGTGCTCCTTCCGAGAACCGACGCGTCGGGAGCCCTTTCTGCGGCGGAGCGGCTTTTGGAAGCGGTTAGGAATTCGAAATTTCCGGAGAGGATTGAGTTCGGGTATACGGTCAGCGCGGGCATTGCCTGGCAAATTCCCGCATCGGGGCGGGAGGAAGACTTCATGGCCCTGCTTTCAGACGCGGACGGCGCCCTTTATCGGGCCAAATCCTCGGGCCGCGACAAGGTTGTCACCGCCTGAGAAAGAGCCTGATGGGAGGCGTTAAGCGAGCCCTCTGTCAGTCGAGCCGTCCCTTTTCGTTTTCCTCGTGCATCAGCTCAAGGCGATGCATGACATAGTCGACCACGAGCTGCTTCTTGTCCTCCACGTCTCCGCCCCAGGTCTTGGCCTCTTCCCTAAAGGCGTCGCAGGAATACATGGGGCTCGAGGTCATGAAAACCTTGTCCTCGAAAAGCACGTCATTGAGCATGTCCTTGGGGTCTTCCGAGAAGCGTAGGCAGCTACCGTTGATCGAGACGAGGAGCATGACGTCCGAGAGGCGGATGTAGGAGTCGATCTCCCGAACGCCCTTTTTCGTTTCGGGCTTTCCGGGGCGATACCTGGTGCCCGAGGGGAAGACGAGGACGGCGTTTCCCTCCTTCCGGGCCTGATCGAGGGCGCGCATGGACGCGAGGTTGATGACCCGGCTCCGCTTTTCTTCCCGCTGGTAAACCTCGGGGTCTTTGATGGCTGCCAGGGAACGGCTGGGATAAATGATGATGCGGGAGTATGCCTCGGCGAAGGCAGATACGTAGGGGTTTTCCTCGTTGAGCTTCATTCCGGACATGGCGATGATGCGCCCCGCCAGTTCCTTGCCCACGTCGCCGCTTCGGTCCAGGAGCCAGATAAACCCGGGCAGGTCGAAGTTGCTGTAGTGTTCCATGAGGATTATGCCCTTCTTGCCGGATTTTATGGCCTGAAGGAAGTCCTGCGCGTGTTCGAGCCCGCGGAACGCCGAGCCGGGAAGCATGTGCGCGGCGCACATCATGTCCATGTATTTTCGTATTTCGGTGTTGGCAGGCTGGAGAACGTTGTCCTCCGTGATGACGTTAGCGGCCCTGGAAAGGCGGTTGAGTTCGGGAAAGAGGTAGCCGTATTTTCCTGCGAGGGAATTGGGATTCATTGGTGTCTCCATTTAGCTGGAATCGCTACAAGTTTTACCCCGTAGCATGAAGGGTGTCAAGAATCGAGGATACCCCGCTCCACGAGGAGGGTTTTCAGGCCGTAAATGGAAGGGATCGTCCAGTATCCTTCTTCCCTCGCCATGTTCGCCCATCGGCCGCTTTCGTCCACGAGGACCGACTGGCCGCCGAGATCCCGGTATCCGCGAACGTATTTGGGATGATCGTCCACGAACAGGGTATCTCCCACCGTATGTTTCACCGTGTTGAGGGTATCCAGGAAGCAGGCCGCGTGGGGTTTCCCCCGGCCCTTATGCCAGGTAATGTCGAATATCCCCTCGAAAAGATCCCCTACGTCAAAGAAGCGGAGAAGCCGTTCCGCATGGCTCATGGGGGCATTGGTCAACAGGGTCATGGGAAGCCCCAGGCTCTGTAGGTAGGGACGCAGTCCGGGGTCGGGGGTAAGTTCCTCAATCTCGCTCTCCGGGTGAACCGCGTCAAAGTAGGCTTTTTCGTCCTTGAGGCCGTGAACGGCCTTTAGCCATTCCAGGGTGGTTCCGTAGCCGGGAAGCCCGTCGATTCGGAGGTTGACGGCCTCCTCGTAGGTAACGCCGAGCCACTGAGCCACGAAACCGAGCATTCTGCGGGTTATTCCCTCGTCCATTCCTCCCGAGGCGGGATACAGGGTGTTGTCCAGGTCGAGAAGCAGGTGTCGTATCATGGCTCTACTATACCTGAAGGCTTACATCTGCGAAACGGTCCCGGGGTCGCGTTCCCGGGACCGTTTAGGCGGAATTAAATATTCCCGATCGCTACGGCGGCTTCCACCGCGGAAACCGATCCGTCGCGGTAGAAGATGCCCTGGGATTCTTCCGCCGTCAGGGCGGTTCCCTCGCGGCGTACGGTTCCCCTAGCGCCGGTTACGGCGATGGAGGGCTTTTCCCCCGGCTTTACCGCGCGGTAGGTGAAGGGTATTCCGCACCAGGTGAAGGAGAGCGTTCCCTGAGGGGTAAACTCCCGCTCCCGCAGCAGATAGGGATCGATCCTGAGGATCCCGTCGGCGACGGTCAAGCCCAACTCGCCCCAGCGGGTGATTACCTCCTCCTTCACCTGGCCCGTCATTCCCGGCTGCTTTGCGCCTTGTCCCGCCGGGGTATGGGAATAGGGATCCGTGGGGAAGGCTCCGTAAGCGTCGGGGGTTTTGTTGAAACCTATCCCGGCCCGTACGTCGTAGTACGCCTGAGCGAGCTTTTCCCGGAGCAGGGGATCCTTTTCGGCGAGGACGTATTCCTGGACCGCCAAGAGGAGTTTGGCCACCATGTGCCAATAAATGCTTCCGAGGCCCTCATAGGCATAGAAGGTTCCCGAACGGCCGGTGAAGCTTCGGTGATCGAAGGTCTTTTCGTAGAGCCCGAACACGGCGTCCCGGGATGCCGCGGCCTTGTCTGCCCAGGGAGACCCGCCTTCAAGCAGCCTCGAGTAGGCCGAGTCCATGACGCCGGCGTTTCGGAATGCGGGATTGAAGTGGCACTCGCCCTTTTCGTCGATCCTGACGAGGCTGTGGTCCCCGGCGTCGAGCATGGCCGCGAGGAGCGGTATCCGGCGGGCTTCCGAGGCGGGGAGGGAGTTTTTCGAGCAGAAACGGGGGAGCTCCCGATTCGGATAGAGAATATAGGAATACTGGTCTTCCCGCCATAGGTCGCTTTTCTTCATGGCATTCAAGAGGTCCAGCGCTTCCCCGCTGTTGAGCTGTCCCGAGGAAAGGACGGCCACCTGACCCTCGAGCATCTCGTTGAGATACTCGACGTCCATCGATCCGTCGCCGCGTACCGCCAGGGTGTTATAAGCATGGTACAAGCCGTCTTCGCGCCGGTTTGCCCTGATTGTCGATTCCGCGTGGGTTAGGAAGGCTTTAAAGGCCCCCAGGAGCTCTTCCTTGCCTATATCGACCGAGTTCGGCGCATATCCGTTCGCGTAGAGCGAATTCCTGGCCGCTTCGAAGAGCAGTCCGCAGCGGTCAACGAATTCCCGGCGGGCCTTGCCGTTGCGCAGCGAGTCGGGATCCTGGGCGGAGAAGGCCTTGCCGAGGTCCCGGAAGAAGGCTGCCGTTTCCGCGGGAACCGGGAAGGATGCCTGGGGCGCGTCGCGGTAGAGCTCGATCAGGAAGACGAGGAATCGCCTCAGGTAAGAGAGGGTTACCATGGAGAGTCCGTAACCCGCCAATGCGTTGTTGGCGTCGTTCCATTCGGGCCGCTGGGTGTTGAGCCAGATACCGCCCCCGGGGACGTAGCTCGCCATCTTCGCGGATACCAGGGAGATGAATTTTGCCGTCATGGATACCAGGGCTACCTCTCCCTTGGCGTCGCGCATGAGTCGCGCGTCGGTGCCGTAGGAGGCTTCTTCCCTCTCGATACGGTGGTGCGTATCGAAGTCAAAGTCGATGGTTGAGCGCGGGTTCTTGACGATCTCCCCATGGCTCTTGAGCCGGTAGGGTATATTTCCGCTGGAGAATCGAATGTCCGCAAGGCTCGCAAGCAGGGCCTTCCGGTCGAATTTTGAGCGCAGCTCCAGGAGCTTGGCCAAATAGATGATTTGGTGGTCTCCCCAGTAGCCGATATTGGACCAGGGATTGTCCGGTTCAACCACCTCCCAGTCGATTCCGTCCCGGGTGATCCTGTAGGGGTTGTACCCGTCGGCGGTGGTGGCGTTGAGGAATTTTGCGGTCATGCCCTCCAGGAATACCGGCCAGGACCAGGCAAGGGCTTCCCAGTTCTGGAAGATATCCCTCCAGTTGCCCTGGTAATTGAGCTTTCGGTTGCCCTTTGCGTCCCTGAGCTCGATGGAAAACCGGTTCCAGGGCCGGCTCGGGTCTCCGTGGCGCCGGGAAAAGGTAAGGGGCAGGTACTCAAGGCAGAGCCGCTCGGTTTGGGGGTCTCCGGACCTTCTCGCGGCGTCCAGAAGCGAGCGGTAGCGCACCTTTCCGGGGAGATCAGCGGTGATCTTGGCGGCGGTATCCGCGTGTTTCCGGTTGCGGACCCGGCAAAAGGCGCGAAAATCCTCGGTGTCTACCAGGTCGCCCTCTGCGGGAAGGCCGCCCCGCATGATATTGAACATTACGTTCGCCCTATGGTGGATGCAGGTGGCTTCGTCGGCCGTGTTCTGGATGCCGTCGGCGGCGGCGATGTAGGAATCAAGGGTTTGTGCGCACGCTTCCACGTCGGCGGCTATCTCGGCGGCCAGGTTCTTTCGGTTTTCAAGAACGCGTTTAAGGGCGACGATGCGGTTGTGATCGAGGTCCGTGTCGAAGACCTGGTACCATTCGGCGCAGGCCCCTTTGCAGGCCGAGCCGTGTTGGGTTGCCCGGGTATCGGCGGCCGCGGGAAGATCCAGGGCGCGCAGCACGAAGAGGGAAGGCCTAAGGCCCTTTACGACGGGGGTCGCGGGCAGCGGTTTGCCCGTCCTGAAGGCTCCTGGAGTTTCGGGATCCGCGTAGACGGGGTCGCTGCAGGAGAACCAGCCCACGTTCGCGAGAAGCCCCTCATTGGGCTCCGCCTTGTCGGTAACGATGGAGGAGACCGAAAAAACCGCAAGGAGTGAATCCGCTTCAATGTCCGTTTTCTTGTACGCGTCCAGGAGGACGCTGTTGGAATTCTGGAAGTCCGAGGTCACGCAGGCGGGCAGAACGTTGCGGCAGCCGTCGAGAATTTCCAGTTTAACGTCGGCGTTGCCCCGATTAATGAGGCGGGCATGGCGAACGAGCCCGAAACGCTCGCTGGAGGTCCATCCGTACTGGAAAACGAGGTTGAGATCCCGGTTGATCTCCTCGAAATAGAGCTTTGACCCGTTGGCGTTCTTGTACAGATTCCTCTCAATCGACCAGGCATCCCGGCCGTTTTCGGAGAAGGGTTCCCAGAGCCAGGTTCCCTGGCTGCCTGCCCCCCGTATGAAGGTTGCAGGACCGGTAGTGACACGGCCGTCTGAAACCTTGTCGGCAGTGTAATAAGGAAACAGGGCATGGTCCGAATTGATGCGGCCCGCCGTAAGGCCTCCGTTCGACCAGACGTAATTCCATACGTCCGAAGAGCTGACGACGGTCATAAAAAAGGCCGGCATGGCATCATAATTCTTTATCTGGTAGAATCTTTCGCCAAGAAAGTCCGTAAAACGGCCATCAACGGCCCCGGGCATTCTGGACTGTATTTCCTCGATTGACAAACCCTTCATTGTGTTCTCCTTGCAGTGAGAGTATGCACGAAAATGTATACGTAGTCAAATAATAAATTAAATAGTATAATAAGTCCTTGTAAGATAATGCAGAAGAAAAAGTATACGTAGTCAAAAGATGTGGTTTTCCTTTTAACCGTCTTTTGTTTCATCTCTTTTTTGTTGTCTACGCATATCCTGGAAGGATTTCTTTGTTTCTTGTATAAACTTACTTAGAGAGAACGTAATTATAAGTATGCTGGGCTTGTTTTTCCGTGTCAATTCCCGTGCTTTTTACCCGGGAATACCGTACGATAAGGATACAGTGGGATATCAACTATGACTACCTCAAGCGCAATGCTTTGGAGCGACGAATTTCAGGGCCTCGAAGGCCGGCCGGATCCCTCAATCTGGACTTTTTCCGAGGGTTCGGAGGCTTCGTCCATGGGTTGGGGGGCCGGGGACCTTCGGTATTATACGCACTACGGCGAGAATGCGTTCGTATCCGGAGGGAATCTTGTATTGAGGGCTGTTCGGACCCCCGAGGGGCATTGGACCGGCTCTCGCCTCCATACGAAGGGTAAAAAGGAGTGGACCTACGGCCGCTGCGAGATTCGCGCCCGGCTTCCCCTCGCCGCCGGGGCCTGGCCCTCCATCAGGCTCCTGCCGGCGGCTCAAACCTACGGAAAAAGAATGTGGCCCGATAACGGCGAGATCGATATCATGGAACACAGCCAGCTGTTCGGAACCGGTATGCCCTTTGGGGCCCTGCACCGCGCGGCGGGTTCCGGGCCGAGGGGCTGGCAGGCGGGCAGGCGGGAATACCGGGAATCCGCGGGCGATTTCCATGTTTATGCCCTGGAATGGGGCCGTGACCGAATTCGCTGGGAATACGACGGCGAGCCCTTTTCCAGGGAATACCCCCGCTCCGAGGGGGATGGATGGTTTTGGTGGCCCTTCGATCAGCCCTTTTACCTGAGCATATCCCTGTCCATGGGAGGAACCCTGGGCGGACTGGTCGACCCGGTCCTGGGCGAGGCTGTTATGGAGATCGACTGGGTCCGAGTCTATCGATGAGGCGCCGGTAACGCCCCCGCGCCGAGCCTTTTAGGAAGCAGCGTATCGGGCGGCGACCTTGATCGCCTCGATCATGCTCACGGGGCTCGCGATCCCCTGACCCGCGATATCGAAGGCGGTTCCGTGGTCAACGCTGGTTCGCAGGAACGGCAGTCCCAGGGTCATGGAGACCGTCCGCTCGAAGTCGAGGGTTTTGCAGGCTATGTGACCCTGATCGTGATAGAGGGAGAGGACCGCGTCGAAGCGGCCGGTCTTCGCCAGGTGAAAGACCGAGTCGGCCCCTATCGGGCCTACGGCCCTGACCCCGTCTCGCAGGGCCTTTTCGATTGCCGGGCCGAGACACTCTTCTTCGTTGCCGAAAAGCCCGTGCTCGCCGCAATGGGGGTTGAGTCCCGCCACCGCTATAAGGGGGTCCTCGATTCCCAAGTCGTTTTTTAAGGCGAGGCTGGAGCGTACCAGGTACCGGTATACCCGCTCTTCCGTGACGAGGTCGCAGGCGGCGCGCAGGGATACGTGCCGGGAAAGGAAGAAGGTTCGGAGCCCCAGGGTTTCAAACAGGGTGAGGGGGTCTTGGCTGCCGGTCAAGCCCGCGAGAATTTCCGTGTGCCCGATGTAGGGAACATTAGCGGCGCGCAGGCTCTCCTTGTTGATGGGAGCGGTCGCCAGGGCATCGACTGTTCCCAGCCTAGCCGCCTCCACGGCGGACTCGATCGACTCGAAGGCGATCTTTCCCCCCAGCGCCGAGACCTTTCCGGGGTCTATGCCGAGATCCCGGACGGCCGCGGGTTCCCGGGGGCCAAAGACGACGGGTTCGCATACCTCGAGCACCTCGGGGCTTTGAAGGGCCTTCATGACGATTTCCGGTCCGATTCCGGCGGGATCGCCTGTGGTAATGCCTATTTTAGGCTTGTACGTATGGGTTTCCATAGGCTTTAGTATACTGGTTTTGCGGGGAAACGGCAGGAGCCAAAAACTTGCGCAAAATGACATTCCGTGATAATTTGTGATTTATGGATCAAACCGTTCCCAAACTGCTCAAGCGCATAGCCGCGGAGCATTCCGGCCTTCCGGGGCAGTATTCCCGGACAGAAACCGGCGATTTCCGGCCCGTCACCTTCGGCGAGGCGTATTCTGCCGCCCTCGATACCGCCGCGGCGCTGCTTTCCCTCTCCCACGTCCGCGGTGACCGGATCGGGCTGATCGCGGACAATCGCGAGGAATGGTACTGGTCCAGCATGGGTATCATGGCCATCGGCGCCGCGGACGTCCCCCGGGGATGCGACGCAACCGCCGGGGAAATAGCCTATATCCTGTCTTTTTCCGGGTGCAGGACAGCCTTCCTGGAAAATGACGCCCAGGCCCTCAAGCTGCTCGAGAACAAGGACCGCCTCAGCGGCCTGAAAACCCTGGTGTTTTTCGACATGCCCAAGGATGAAACCCTTCAAGAGCTCGCCCGGGCCGGAAAAGAGGTCCTGAGCATGGCCGCCTTCATGGAGCTGGGCAGGCAGTGGTCCGCAGCCCACCCCGGCCAGGCCGAAGCCGCTCTCGACGCGGGAACCGGCGGCGAATTAGCCACGGTGATTTTTACCTCCGGAACTACCGGGGAGCCGAAAGGGGTAATGCTTACCCACGAAAACTTTCTCTGCCAGCTTTCGGACCTCTCCTGGCGCATTCCGACCAATCCCGGCGACAAGGCCCTCTCGGTCCTGCCGGTTTGGCATTCCTTCGAGCGGCTCTGCGAATACGTAATGCTCAACGGCGCTACGTCCATCGTTTACTCGAAGCCCATCGGGAGCGTTCTCCTCGGGGATTTCGCGAAAATGAATCCCCAGCTTTTCCCGTCGGTTCCCCGCATCTGGGAGTCCGTGCACGACGGCATTTACCGGGCAATGCGCAAGACCGGCGGCGTGACCTGGACCCTGTTCAGCTTCTTCGTCGGCGTCGCCAAGCTCCATGCCCGCTCCGTCCGGGCCGTCAACGGGCGGTATCCCTGGTTTAACCTCACGAGCCGCGCGACGGGTATCTTCCTTGGGATCGTTCCCGCGATCCTTTTATGGCCCTTGGCCGCCCTGGGCAATATTCTCGTGTTCCGCAAGATTCGGGCAAAGCTGGGAGACTCCTTCGTGGTCGGAGTTTCCGGCGGCGGCGCCCTCCCGCCGAATATCGACGAGTTTTTCTGGGCCGTCGGGGTGAAGGTGGTGGAAGGGTACGGGCTTACCGAGACGGCGCCGGTCGTGGCGGTTCGTCCCGCCCCCCGCCCGGGGTTCGGAACCATCGGGTGCGCCCTGGACTGCTGCGAAGTGAAGGTCGTGGACGATGGGGGGAAGGAGCTTCCCCCGGGGGTCAAGGGAACCGTCATGGTGCGCGGCAAAAACGTCATGAAGGGTTATTACGGAAAACCGGAGCTTACCGCGAAGGTCCTGTCCCCTGACGGGTGGCTCGATACGGGAGATCTCGGCCTGAAGACAAAGCGGGGAGAGATTATCCTGCGGGGACGCAAAAAGGACACCATAGTCCTTCGGGGCGGCGAGAACATTGAGCCTGCTCCCATCGAAATGAAGATCAACGAATCCCGCTACGTGGCCCAATCGGTAGTCTTGGGCCAGGATCAGCGCTACCTGGGCGCCCTGGTGGTGGTTAACCGGGACGAGCTTGCCGCCTGGGCCCGGGAGAACGAGCTTGACCCCTCCGATTTTGACGCCCTTCTCGAGACCGAGCAGGTGAAGCGCCTTTATGAGGTCGAGATCGCGGAGCTCGTGAGCGCCAAAACGGGCTTCAAAATTTTTGAGCGGATAAACCGGGTGGAACTTCTGGCGAAAGCCTTCGAGACCGGGGTTGAGCTCTCCGCGAAACAGGAAATAATGCGGTACAAAATTCCGGACCTGTATCCGGATCGGATCAAGCGGCTGTTCCGCTGAATCACCGCGGGGAGAATCGGCATTGGCCCTTCTCCCCGTTTTCATTTATAGTAGAGCAATGAACGAATTATTCACCCGTGAGAGAATGCTGGATATCTTTTGGCTCGTGTTGATAGTGGCCATCGTCTGGACGGTGTTCCGCATCCTCCGGAGCCTCATTCTTCGCGTCGTCGGGAACCGCCTGAACGAGCAGGTTCGGTACATCCTCAAGAAGGCTATCGATTACGCCGGGGCGGTGGTTATAGTCCTGACGGTATTCGATCGCCTGGGCATCGATTTTTCCGCGATCCTTGGGGCCGCGGGAATCGCCGGGGTCGCCTTGGGCTTCGCCGCGCAGACCTCGGTCTCAAACGTCATTTCGGGCCTTTTCGTGATGACCGAGCGGGCCTTCAAGATCGGGGACGTTCTCAAGGTAGACACCACGGTAGGCGTCGTGGAGTCCTTTGACCTCCTTTCGGTACGCCTGAGAACCTTCGATAACCAGCTCGTCCGCATCCCCAACGAGACCATTATCAAGACGAACCTCGTCAACATCACCCATTACGACGTCAGGCGGTGCGACCTTCGGGTCGGGGTCGCCTACGGAACCGATTTGAGGAAGCTCAAGGCCGTGCTCGAGTCCGTCGCCCTGAATAACGAGTTTTCCGTTGAGGATCCCGCCCCGGTGGTCGTTTTCGAGGCCTTTTCTTCCTCCAGCATCGACGTTATGTGCGGGGTATGGGGCCCAAAGGATAAGTACCGCGACCTTAAAAATTCGATGATGATGGACATTTCGGAACGATTTGCCGCCGAGGGAATAACGATTCCCTTCCCCCAGCTGGATGTGCGGTTTCATCCCGACGCGGAATCCTCTCCGGATGCCTGATTTCCGGGAAAGGGACGCGGAGCTTCGGCGGCGGGGGCTTTTCGCCGCCGAAGGACGCCTGCTGGTCTCCCGGGGAATCGCCGCCGGGCTGCGGCCCGTCGCCCTTTTCGCGGACAATGCCGCCGCTGAGGAAGCCCGGGCCCTATTTCCCGGGGTTACGGTGCTTGAACAGCGGGAATTGTCCGAGGAAGCGGGTTACCCCTTTCACAGGGGTATGCTTGCCCACTTCCCCAGGCCTCCCTTTCATGATCCCCTCGAGGTCGGTTCCGGGACTCCCCGTAGAATTCTCGCGGTTCCGAAGATAACGGACCCGGGAAACCTGGGGACCCTTCTCCGTTCCGCCTTGGCCTTCGGCTTCAAGACGATTCTCCTTGGCGAGGAGTGCCTAGATCCCTTCAACAGAAAGGCCCTTCGCTCCTCCATGGGCGCTGCTTACGCGCTTACCCTGTGCTTCGCCGATCCCTCTGCCCTGAGGGGCCTGGCCGCCCAGGGCGTTCGGGTGGCAGCTGCGGCCCTGGAGGCGGGCGCCGTGGAGGCGGGACCCTTTTCGGGGGATATAGCGCTGGTGCTGGGCAACGAATACGACGGAATTCCTCCCGACTGGCGGGCGGCTTGCGCGGGGGCGGTGAAAATAGGCGTGTCCGATGAGGTGGATTCCCTGAACGTCGCCGTGGCGGGTTCGATAATTATGAGGGAGATTTCCCGCCCAACGCTTCCTTGACCGTGGTAAGCAGTTCTTCGATCGTGAAGGGCTTCGGGAGAATGGAGACTACCCCGAACTGGTGGGCAAGAACCTTAAACGTGGATTTTGTCATGTCTATCTTGCCCGAGGTCAGGACAATGTTCAGCTTTGGGCAGCATGCGTGAATTTCGAGAATGAGGTCCATTCCGCCCTGGCCGGGCAAAATAACGTCGATCAGGGCAAGATCGGGCACGTTTTCGCGAATGAGAACCTTTGCGCGTTCGGCGGACGGGGCGAGCTGAACCGAGAAGCCCTCCATCTCCAGGACGGATTTTACCAGCTCCGAGACCGATTCGTCATCTTCGACTACCAGTATCTTCATCATTTGGTAAAAATCTCCATTAATCAAAGGTTACGTAAGAATACACACCCTGGGGCGCGACGTCAACATAGGTAAAAAAAAAGAAATGACCGTACCCCTCGGCGTATAGACTGAGTTCAGTAATGGGGGGGCCTGACGTGGGGCATGTCCTGAACGGCATCCTCGATCTCGCTGAGTTTGTCGAGCACCGCATGGGACTCGCCCTTCAGCCTGTCTATCGCCGCGCCCTGTTCCACGGCGACCGCCTGGAGTTTGTTCATGAAGTCTTCAAGGAACGCCAGCTTCATTTCTATAGCCGTAAGTCGGTCTTCCGATGCACTCATGGGCCTAGTGTAGCATACCTGGGGTATTTTCGCAGGGTCCTTGAATAAAGATTGAATGGGGTATACCCTATTTATCATATGTAAATAAGATGGTTTCCTATTTGTGATTGGCGAGGATACTGCATGAAGATATCAACTAGGGGTCGGTATTCCCTGGAAGCCCTGCTATATTTGGCCCTCCTGCCGGAGGGAGAAACCGCGAGTACCCGCAGCGTATCGGGGGCGACCCATGTGTCCGACGGATACCTGGAACAGCTGTTTATCCCCCTTAAAAAGGCATCCCTCATTGAGGGCGTCCGTGGCGCTCAAGGCGGGTACCGTCTCGGTAAAAAGGCTTCGGAAATCTGCGTGGGAGACATTCTGAGGGCCGTTGAGGGTCCCTTGGAGCCGGTGGCATGCATCGGATTGCATCCCTGCCCGCATTCCCCCGACTGCAGCGCCCATAATCTCTGGTCGGTCCTCTTTTCAGAGATTGAGGACTTTATCGACCATCTTTTTCTGTCGGATATCGTCGAGAGCTTTCAGTCCGCGGAGAGGGAGGGTTGCGCCGTATGAAGATTTCGACGCGGGGACGTTACGGGGTCAGGCTGCTTATTGATCTTGCGGCCCATACCGGGGAGGGGCATGTGTCCCTTGGAAGCGTGGCAGAAAGGCAGCGTATCTCCGCGCGGTATCTCGAGCAGGTGGCGGTGCTCCTCAAACGGGCCGGGTACATACGGTCGATAAAGGGCGCTTCCGGGGGATATACCCTCGCCATGGCGCCGGTAGATATCCTGATCGGCGACGTGCTTCGGGTTCTCGAGGGAAATATGTGCGTGGTGGATCCCCATAACCTAGGCGAGAAAGAGACTCCTTACCAGAGATGCATCCGCGAAACCGTATTCGAACGGTTAAACCAGCGTATCCTTTCGGTTATCGATAACCGAACCCTCGCTTCCGTGATCGGGCAGAGCGGTTCCAATGACCAGGCAATGTATTTTATTTAAGCGTACTCTGGGAGAGAGGCTTTTTTTTCTTGAAAACATAGTAAAATGCTAGTATAAATAGGTGATAAGTGTTGACCAAGGGCAAAGAGGCCCTATATCCTTGAACTGAAAGCTATTTGCCTTAAAGGAGGCTGAATCATGGCGCGTTACGAGAGAATAACCGATACCATGGGAAATACCCCGCTGGTTCGGGTGAACCGCATGAATGACGGCGTGGCTACGGTGTACGTTAAGCTTGAGAGCTTCAATCCCTTTTCCAGCGTTAAGGACCGTGTGGCCCGCTCCCTGGTGGAGACCGCGGAAGCCAGCGGCGCGTTGAAGCCGGGAAGCGTCATCGTGGAACCCACCAGCGGAAACACCGGGATTGCCCTGGCGGCGGTTGCCGCCGTGAAGGGATACCGGTGCATCCTTACGATGCCTGAGACCATGAGCATGGAACGCCGCAAGCTTTTGCAGATATTCGGGGCCGAGCTGGTGCTCACCGAAGGGGCAAAGGGAATGTCCGGGGCCATCGCGCGGGCGAAAGAGCTCGCGGCGGAAATTCCCGGCGCCTTCATGCCCCAGCAGTTCGAGAATCCGGCAAATCCCAAGGCCCATAGGGAAGCGACGGGTCCTGAAATCTGGGCGGATACGGAAGGCGCCGTGGATATCTTCGTGGCCGGTGTAGGCACGGGGGGAACGGTTACCGGGGTAGGGGGATTCCTGAAGGAAAAGAAGCCCTCCGTGCGGGTCGTGGCGGTGGAGCCCTCGTCTTCGGCGGTTCTTTCCGGGCGGGCGAGCGGACCCCACAAGATTCAGGGCATCGGGGCGGGGTTCGTGCCCGCGATCCTGGACCGGACGGTCATTGACGAGCTCTACCTTACGGACGACGAGAAGGCCGGGACCGCCGCCCGCCGGGCCGCCCGGGAGGAGGGTGTTTTCATGGGTATTTCCTCCGGCGCCGCCCTAGATGCGGCCCTGGAGCTTTCCCGGCGCCCGGAAAACGCGGGAAAGGTTATCGTGGCGCTCCTGCCGGACACCGGCGAGCGGTATCTCTCGACGTGGCTTTTTGAATAGTATCCGACCGAAAAGAAAAAGGGGAAACAAAGATGGCATACCATATCGACACATTGGCAGTACATGGGGGACAAGTTCCCGATCCCGTTACCCGCGCCCGCGGCCTCCCCGTGTGGAGAACCACGGCGTATAACTTCGATTCCGCCGAGCACGGGGCAAACCTCTTTGCCCTGAAGGATCTGGGCTTTATCTATACCCGCCTGGGAGATCCCACCTCGGACATTCTCGAAAAGCGGTTGGCCCTTTTGGAGGGCGGGGCCGCGGCGGTAGTCACCGCTTCCGGCACCGCCGCGATTCACTATACTGCCCTTACCCTGGCCAAGGCGGGAGACGAGTTCGTTTCGGCGTCAAACCTCTACGGGGGCACCCACACCATGTTTTCGGTGCTTCTCAAGGATCAGGGAATTACCGTCCGGTTCGCTGACGTAACGAGACCGGAGACCTTCCGCTCGGCGATCAACGAAAAAACCAGGTTCCTTTACGTAGAAACCATGGGGAACCCGTCCCTGGAAGTGGCGGACGTGGCCGCCCTCGCAGCCGTCGCCCATGAGCACCGGATTCCCCTGGTCGTGGACGCGACCTTTACTCCTCCCGTAAACTACCGGCCCATGGCGGACGGGGCGGATATCGTGATCCATTCCCTGAGCAAGTGGATCGGTGGGCACGGCGCGGCGATAGGCGGCGCGGTGATCGATTCCGGCCGCTTCGACTGGAAGAATTCCAACGTTCCCGCATTTACCGAGCCGGACCCGAACTATCACGGCCTGCGCTGGTCCCTTGACCTTCCCGCGGAACTGTCGCCCATAGCCTTTGCCCTTCGGTTCCGGACGGTTCCCTTGAGGAACCTCGGGGCCTGCCTCTCCCCGGACAATTCCTGGATCTTCCTTCAGGGCCTTGAGACCCTTCCCGCCCGCATGGACCGACATAACGCCAACGGGCTCGCGGTGGCGCGGTGGCTGAAAAAGCACCCCAAGGTTGCCTGGGTCAGGTATCCTGGGCTTGAAGACGATCCCGGCCACGGGCTCGCCTCCCGCGCGTTCGCGGGCCGTTTCGGGGGGATGGTCGTGTTCGGCCTTAAGGGCGCCGACGGAGACTCCCAGCTTGCCTCATGCCGGCGTTTTATAGATTCCCTCCGACTCTTCTCGCACCTTGCCAACGTGGGAGACGCGAAGAGCCTGGCCATACATCCCGGAACCACGACCCATTCCCAGCTCTCTCCCGAGGCCCAGCGCGAGGCGGGGGTTCCCCCGGAACTCGTAAGGCTTTCCGTGGGAATTGAGCACCCGGAAGATATCCTGGGGGACTTAGAGCAGGCGCTCTACCGGGCCTGAAGAAACTGCCTGGAACGGCGCGCACGGCTTGCGGCTCCCGCGGTATGAGGATAAAGTCAGAGCTTGAGAAGATTGTCTGATCGGGGGAAAAAGCTATGGGGCCTGCGTCGCTGAGGGGGGCCGCTCTCGTGCTTGAGGGCGGCGGAATGAGGGGGTTGTATACCACGGGGGTTTTGGACTGTTTCCTGGACCGGGGATACCGCTTTGAGTACGTGATCGGCGTTTCCGCCGGGGCGAGCCATGCCCTCTCCTACATTTCGGGCCAGAGGGGCCGGGCGCGCAGGGTAAACATTGACTACTGCCACAGGAGCGAGTACATGGGGCTGGGAAGCTTCCTGCGAACCGGCTCCTTTTTCGGGATGGACTTTATCTTCAGGACGATTCCCGAGGTATACGACCCCTTCGATTTCAAGGCCTTCGAGAGGAACCTGGGGCGCTACGTGGTGGTGGTAACGAACATGGTCACCGGCGAGGCGGAATACCTGGAGCCCCGGGAAGGGCCCGCCCTTTTTGCCCCCGTGATGGCTTCCTGCGCCCTTCCCTTGGCGTCGCGCCCGGTATTCCTCGGGGGAACCCCCTATCTGGACGGGGGCATAGCGGATTCCCTTCCCTTGGGAAAGGCGCGCGCCGACGGTTTTAGTCGGATGGTGGTGGTTCGGACCCAACCCCGGGGATACCGCAAGAAACGGACATCGGGCGGCCTTCTCTACAAGGGGGCCTACGGCTCGTATCCGCGCTTCGTGGAAAAGCTGAAAACCCGCAATGAACGGTATAACGCGGCCCTGGATGAGCTGGACCGTCTGGAGGCGGAGGGGACGGCCCTGGTGATCGCGCCGAAGCCCCAGCCGGGGCTTAAGAGGATGGAGCGCGACAAGACCCTCCTTGACGGGCTCTACCGTTCGGGTTACGCCGATGCCGAAGCGGCGGCGGACCGTATAGCGGAATTTGCCCGGTGAAACCCCCTTCCAAAGGTTCTCCCCGCGGACAGGCCGGGAAAGGGAGCGATTCCCCGGGTTTTCACAGCCTTCAGCGGGGGCTGACCGGGGGGCGGAAGCTGATCGGATCCGACTACATGGAGGACCCCGAACTGCTCTCGGCCTATCTGGACTACTATTGGCCCGCCTCCCGGGCCCAATGCCTTGCGGCCCTCGACAGGCTTGCCTTTTTGGGCTCCTTACGGGATGGCGGTGAACCTTCTATATTTCCCCAGAAGGTAATCGACGTAGGTTCCGGTCCGGGGCCCATGGCCGCGGCCTTTGCTTCCCGCGGAACGGGGTCCTTCTCCCTCCTTGACCGCAGCGGCCGTTCCCTCGTTTTGGCCCGGGAACGGATCGCAGCGGAAAAGGGCGCGGAAAGCGCCCGGGTAGCTACGATGGTTTGCGATATCGGAACGCCGGACCCCCGGGCGATTCCCCTCTGGGGCGAGGCGGACTGCGTTTCCTTCGGGCACTCCCTCAACGAACTGTGGCCCGACCGGGACGACCGGGTTCTCCGCCGGGCGGCGCTTTTGGAAAAATACTCAGGCGCCCTCCGTTCCGGGGGCTTCATGCTTGTGGTGGAGCCCGCCTTGCTCGAAACGAGCCGGGACCTGCTGCGGGTGAGGAACCTCCTGGTGGAGCGGGGTTGGACCGTCGCCGCGCCCTGTTCCGGCAGGGCCCAAAACGCCTGTCCCGCCCTTGAGGCCGGTCCAACCCATACCTGCCACGAAAGCCTTCGCTGGAATCCGCCTGAGAGGACGGCCCGCCTTGCGGCTTCCCTGGGTCTTGACCGGGAATGGCTGAAGATGACCTGGTTCGCTCTCCTTCCCCCCCGCGGCAAGAAAGCCGGCGAATCGGACTCGCCGGGAGCGCGGGCTCCCGAACCCGGGGAGCGAACGGTTTATCGGGTGGTATCGGATCCCATGCTCAACAAGGGCGGCCGGGTGAGGCGCCTTCTGTGCGGAGCCCTGGGCAGGTTTCCCCTGTCCGCCCAATCCCTCCGCGGCGGCAACGAGCCGCTGGAAACCGGATTTGCCGCCTTCGACGTGTTGGCGCGGGGGGACTTCATTTCCCTGGACGGACAGGAAAGCAGGGAAAACGGGTGGGGAATGGCGCCTGGAACCGAGCTTCATCGCCTTTTTCCCCGAGATAACTGAATTTCCGAGCCCTTTTCACCGATAGTGGTGGTATGAGAAAAGTGCCATCCCGGAAGGCTGCTCTCTTCCTATGGGCAGCTTTGTTTACCGTTGCCGGCGTCCCCTGGAACGGGTACGGGGAAGACGCCCGCCCGCCCAGGCGCCTTTCCGCGGGACTCGCAGGCGATTCAAAGCCCCTGAGTTACGAAATAGAGGGCTTGCCCACGGGATTCGACCGCGCCTTTATTGACCGTCTATGCGACATCCTTAGAATACCCGTGGATTACAGGATACTAGAGGGTCAATCCGCCCGGGATGCCCTATCCTCGGCGGGGGTAGACCTTGTTCCGGGGATGCTCGCGACGGAGACGCTGCGGGAAACCCTCGATTTTACCGTTCCCTACTTCACCGATGAGTACAGACTCTACGTCGGCCGCGCTTCGGGTATCGCGAGCGCCGGCGACCTCTCGGGCCGAAAAATCGCCGTGCGGGCGGGGGACGCGGTGGTTGATAATTGGGTCCGCCCCGCCGGGTTTGAGGGTCAGCTCCGGGTTTTCGATTCCTTTGCGGGCGCCTTTGCGGCCGTAGACCGGGGAGAGGCGGACTGCGCGGCGGTACCCCTGTCGATTGGGCAGTCTCTCGTAAAAAGCGGGGCTTTCCCCGGGGTACTGGCCCTGGACCGGCCCCTGCTGACGGCGGACTTTCGCCTTGGGGTGCGCAGGGGAAACGGGGAGCTCGTGACGCTCCTTAACGAGGGGATCTCCCAAATGCTTCGGGACCATGAGATAGACCGGCTGCGCCGGGAATGGAAACTGCCCGACCTGACGTCTCCCTTCAGCTCCGTAAAACCGGTCTCCATCTTCCTTAGCGCGATCGTTTCCCTGGCTTTAGCCTTCGCGGTCGGCCTCGCCTGGATCATCCTGGACTATTTCGTCGTTCGGCGCCGATTGGGAGCCCTGCGCTCGCGGGTGCGCTTTCTCGAGCTGGTTCTCGGCGCGCTGCCCTTCGGCTTGCGCTGGGAGAGCCTTGACAACGCGGTCCAGGGAGAGAACCGCCTCTATCGCGCCTTCGGCGCGGAGGAGGGGGCTAAAGGCGTCAGCAAGAGGCTCATCGAGATTTCGTCGCTCATGAACGCGCCCCTGGGCCGCTTGGTTCTCCTCGAGGACAATGCCCGCGTCCTGGAGCTTGAGGCGCGGCTTCGCCATCTGCACCGGGATCTGGCGGAAAAAAACGCCCTGATCGTCGAGCAAAGCATCGTTGATCCGGTGAGCGGCCTGTTTAACCGGAGCTACATGAAAAGCAGAATCCTGGGCCTGCTGGAAACCTGCAGGCGGGGGGGCGAGGGCTTTTCACTTCTTACGATAGACTGGATCGACGCCGCGAGCGATCCCTTTACCATCCGCTCCGCGGCCCGCCGGCTCAAGGGCTGCCTCGGGGTTCATGACGTGGCCGGAATCGACGCCAGGGGCTGTTTCATCATCGTCTTTCCGGGGGTTATGCGTTCCGAGATTCCCGGAATCGCCGAAAGGATAACGGCGATACTCGCGGGCGGCGATGACGACGGCGAAACGGGAAGGGTCTGCGAGGTTCTTGATTCGAGCGACGAGGCCCTCGTGGAAAGGATTACCCATGGATTATAAAAGCGTGCAAAATCGGTTTTTCGCGTTCAGGCTCGCCGTCGTCGTGGCCCTGGGCATCGGGGCGATCCTGGCGGTCACGTTGATTCCCCGGCCCCCGCTAGTCGGCTTCGTTCCCGGGGTCACAGTCACGCTTCGATATCAAGCCCCGGACCGGCGCCTTTCCGCCAGGGAAATTCTTCGGGAGGATTCTCCCTGGCGCAGCCTATCCAACGAGGCCCTGACGGTGCACTCCCAATGCGCCTACGTCGCCGTGAGCATCTCGAATTCCACCGCCGAGGATCAGTCCTTTATAGTCAGCAACAATACGCGAAACTACCTCACCTCGCTATTGGTACCCTCCGACCGGGGAGCGGTTCAAAAATTCCGCCAGGGCGATCCGGTACCGTCGGGGGAAAGCCCCTTGAAGCACTTCAGGCCGGCCTTCCCTGTGCAGGTTGCGGCGGGTCAGACCTCGGTATTTTACCTGGAATACCTGAACGAGCGGGGAATCGTGCTGGACCCCGCGGTTAGCGATTCGGCGGATTGGTTTAACCATGCCGCCCAGGAACGGGATATTGCCACCCTCGTGGCGGGGCTCCTTTTCTGCGTGCTCCTGGTCAATCTCATAGGGGGGCTGCTGCTCGAGAGGGGCGCTCTCCTGCGACTTGCCTTCCTGGTGTTCTCGCTTACGTTTTTCTTCCTTCGACAGTCCCGGCTCCTGCTCGTGCTCGCCGACCCCCTGCCGTACGCCGAATGGCTCTACCCCCTGAGCATCGGCCTTGAGCTCGTTTCGGCGCATCTTTATTTCGGTTATCTCATGGGCCCCAACTTTCGGTGGTGGCAGCATGCGGCCTACCGGGCCCTGTCCGCCGCAACCGCGGGTATCGTGGGGGTTTCGTTCTTCTTCCAGACCTACACCATGGCGGACGTGCTGAACGTTCTTGCCTTAATCACACTGCTAATCGTGCTCATAGGCGTTTTCCGCGCCTTCCGCAACCGGGACGTGCCCGTGCTCCTCACCATGCTTGCCCTGGGTCCCTGGATCGGGCTCATGGCTACGGAGGTCGTGGTGATCTATATCGTTCCCCGGCAGGTGTTCCTGGCGGACTATAGACAGGCTTTCGGCATGGTTCTTTCACTCATTCTCGCCACTATCGCGGAATTCCGGGCGGCCGAGCACTCGCTCTCAGCGGGCCGCGAAGAGCTCCTTAGGCAGCGGGACGAGGCGAGAAGGAGCGCAGAGCGGTGCATTTCCTCCACTGGAGAGAGGGTTCGCCACGCGAGGGCCGCCATGGCGGCGGAAGCGGGTCCGGGCCTTGAGGGAATCGCCGCCGCCGCCGCCGCCCTTGAACGGGAGCATGCCGATCCGGGGGTCGTGGCGGCGAGCCGATTGATAATAAGCGAAACCGAGACCCTTCAGCGCCATTTGAGGCGAAAGGCGGATGCAGAATGAACGTTATCGTGTACGGGACGAAAAAGTGCCCGGAAACCCGAAAGGCGGAGCGCTACCTGAGCGAGAGGCGCGTTCCCTACCAGTTTAGGGACCTGAACGCCTCCCCGCTGACTGAGAATGAGGCGAAGAACATGGCCGCCGGGAGGAGCCCTGCGGAGCTGCTGGATACGGGGTCCAAGCGGTACATTTCAAAGGGCTATGCCTTCATGGAATTCGATCCCCTGGAGGCGGTCGCCTCGGACTCCTCGCTCCTCGCTACCCCGGTGATACGGATCGACCGAAGGTATTTCGTTCGCCCTATCCTCGAAGAACTTCCCCTGGAGTGAGCCGTGAGCGAGTCAACGTACCTTGACGGGCTTGCGGAGCTTCTGCGGAGGGCCCCCGACGAGGTCTTCATCCAGCCCCATAACGTGCCCGATCCCGACGCCATAGCCAGCTGCGCGGCCCTTCAGTTTCTGCTCGCCCAGCGGGGCATCGAGGCGGAAATCGTGTACGACCGGGAACTCGAGAAGGTGGACGCCCTCCTCATGCTCGAGGTTTTCGGCATCCGCATGGTACCCGCTTCCCGGGCGGAGACCATGGACGAGCGGGACTGGTCCGTGCTGGTCGACGTCCAAAAGGGGTCGAGCAACGTGAGCGACCTCGTGACCGAGGAAGTCGCGGTCATCGACCACCACGAGCGGGGCAAGGACGAAAGCTGTCTCTTTTACGACGTTCGCCCCGAAGTAGGGGCCTGCTCCGCCATCTTAGCCTCGTGGTTCTTTGAGAACCGAATCGATCCCCCCGCCCGGATCGCCGGTGCCCTGGCCTTCGGAATCCTCAAGGATACGGAAAACCTTACCCGAGGGGTTTCGGAATTCGACATGGAAATGCTCTATCGGCTGTTCCGGCACTACGATCCGGCGGATCTCCGCAGGCTCAACGGCAGCCAGCTGACCATGAAAGACCTCTTAAACTATGCCGATGCCTTCCGGACCGTGGAGGTTTACGGGCTTCTGGGCTTCATGCGCCTGGACAGCCCCGACGATTCCCTGCTCGGGTCCGCCGGGGACATCGTGCTCTCCCTGGACGCTGTAAAGGTGGCGGTTTCTTGGTCCGTGCGCGAGGCGGGAATAAAGCTCTCGGTGCGCAGCGAGGTGCCTTCGATAAAGTCCAGCGACCTCGTGCGGGCCATCGCCGCGGGGATCGGCGTTGGGGGCGGCCATGCCCACATGGCCGGGGGATTCCTTCCCCGCGAAAAGCTTCCCGAGGACAGGAATCCGGACCTTATGATACGGCACCGGTCCATCTCCTTCGTTGAGTCCATTATAGGCCCTTGACCTTTCCTCTATCTCCTGTTATATAGATAATATTGAATATAGAAAAGCATCTATATAACAGGAGGTTTTATGCACGAAGATCACGAATCCCTTCGGGTTCTGGGCGATCCCGTTCGCCTGGGAATCGTGGCCCTTCTCGCGGAAAGCGGGGAGCGCTGCGCCTGCGAGCTGCTTTCGGAATTCTCGATCACCCAGCCGACCCTGTCCCACCATATGAAGGCCCTTCGGGAAGCCGACCTCGTGTCCACCAGGAAGGAAGGCACGTGGATCCATTACGCCCTCATTCCGGGCGAACTGGACCGCCTGGCGGGAGTCTTGTCGGCCTATGCCTCAAGGGCCCGGCAGCGTGAGACTTCCCGGGAAGGGGTTCGCTCCTGCCCCGCCGAAACCGGCGATTCGAAGCGGGAGGCCCTACGGTGATAGGCTTCCTGGGATTCCTTAACGACCAGCTTCTCCGCATGGACTGGCTCTCGGCCCTGTTTTCATTCCTTTTGTTCGGCGCCGCGGGTCTCGATCCCGCCTCTCCCTTCGGGGGGGCCCTTCATTTCTTCCTCTACGACACGGTCAAGATATTCATACTGCTCTCGGCCCTGATCTTCGGCATTTCCTATATTCAAAGCTATTTTCCGCCCGAGCGGACCCGGCGGCTCCTTTCCGGGGTTAGGGGAATTCCTGCTCACGTGCTCGGTGCCCTCTTCGGGACCATAACCCCCTTCTGCTCCTGTTCGTCCATACCCCTGTTTATCGGCTTCACCGGGGCGGGGCTTCCCCTGGGGGTTACCTTTTCGTTTCTCATTTCCTCGCCCCTGGTGGACTTGGCTTCGGTAATCCTTCTGGCGGGGATTTTCGGCTGGAAGGTAGCCCTGCTGTACGTCGCGGCGGGAATCGTCCTCGCGGTCGCGGGGGGTACGGTCATAAGCGCAGCCCGGATGGAGCGCTACATTGAGCCCTTCGTGTTCAATCCCGCCTTCGCGGC